>CAXUEG010000409.1:0-2006 GCA_964249935.1 uncultured Terriglobus sp. | reverse complement strand
CGTGTTCCTGAACACCGGCGAACGCCCCCATCCCCCGCATGTGGACGGACTGGACGATGTTCCATACCTCGACAGCACCAGCATCCTGGAACTGCAGCAGGTTCCGCAACACCTGGTCATTTTGGGCGCCGGCTATATTGCGCTGGAGTTCGCGCAGATGATGCTTCGCTTCGGCGCACAGGTAACCGTGCTCGAGCGTGGCGAGCGTATTGCGGCACACGAAGACGACGATATCGCTGATTGTCTCCGCAGCATTCTCGAGCACGACGGCATCCGCATCCTGACCTGCACCTCGGTCGACCGGGTCAGCGGCCAACCGGGCGCCATCACGCTGGACCTGACCACCGACGATGGCCAGCAACAGGTCACCGGCTCGCACCTGCTCGTCGCCGCCGGACGCACGCCGAACGTGGAGCCGCTCCACCTGGACCGCGTCGGCGTTCAGCAGGGCAAGAGCGGCCACATCCAGGTCAACGACCGGCTTGAGACGAACGTGGCGGGCATCTGGGCCATTGGCGACGTGAAAGGCGGGCCCGCCTTCACCCACATCAGCTACGACGACTTTCGCGTTCTCCGCACGAACCTGCTGGAAGGCGGCAGCGCCAGCATCGCCGGCCGCCTCACCAACTACACCATGTTCACCGACCCGGAGCTGGGCCGCATCGGCCTGTCGGAGAAGGACGCGGCACAGCAGGGCCGCAAGGTGCGCGTTGCCGCGATCCCGGCCGCGAAGATCGCCCGTCTCGACGAAATGGACCAGGCGACCGGCATGCTCAAGGCGATCGTGGATGCGGAGACCGGACAAATCCTGGGAGGCGTCGCGCTAACGGAGTCCGGCGGTGAAATGGCGGCGCAGCTGCAGCTCGCCATCATGGGCGGGCTGCCCTATACGGCTCTGCGCGATGCCGTCTTCGCCCACCCAACGCGCGCCGAGGCTTTTAATAACCTGTTCACCAGCTTCCGCGACGGGCAACCCTGAACTCGTGTTGCCGCGCTTCCGCTCACTCTAAAATCCCATATGGCTCCACTGCGACGCATATGCGTGCTCGCCGTCCTGCTCGGCCTCGGGCACGCAAACGCGACCGCCCAGACCGGCGCTCCAGAAGCCGAAGAAACATCACAAGACGGCTCCGTCGCCACGCTCCAGGTCGAGACGCGTGAGGTTGAAATTTCCGCTTTCGTCCAGGACAAACGTGGAAACTCGGCCGACAATCTTTCCAAAGATGATTTCGTTCTCAAAGAAGATGGACACGAACAATCCATTCGATACTTCAATCACGGACTCAGCCGCCCCCTGACCCTCGCCGTCCTTGTCGACACAAGCGGTAGCCAACGCAGCTTCGTGGCCGACGAAATTCGCGCAGCCGCACTCTTTTTGGAAAGCTTCATCAACGGCGGGCAGAACCGCGCGACACTGGTGCAATTCGACCGTACCGTGTCGCAGCTGGGAACCCTCACCAACTCCCCGGCCTTATTGCGCCGTGCACTCCCGATGCTCGAAGAGCAGGTGCCGCAGGCGTCGCCGGATCCGGCCAGCTCTCCAGCCCCCTACCGGCCAGGTTCCACCGTGCTCTACGACGCGGTCTACGCCACCGCAAAAACCGTCCTCACCGGGCAAACTGGACGGAAGGCAATCGTCCTCATCACGGACGGCTGTGACATCGGCAGTAGAACCACGCTTCCGCAGGCCGTCGATCAGGCGCAGCGCGCCGATGCCGTGATCTACTCCATCCTCTACACCAGCTTCGCTCCAGGCGCGAACGGCAGCTTCCATTGCGGACGCGTTCCTCAAATGCCCGGCATCAATCCCGGGCTCAGCGTGCTGCAAGCTTTCTCGCAAAGCACAGGCGGCAATGTCTTCACCGTTTCGCCCAATACGCCGCTCAGAGAAGTACTCGCCGAGGTCGCCCAGCAGATCCAATCCACTTACGAGCTGGCCTACACTCCTGCTTCTTCGGTGTTGCCAGGCACGTACCACGCCTTGCAACTGAGCACGCGCGACAAGC
>CAXUEG010000408.1:1155-2025 GCA_964249935.1 uncultured Terriglobus sp. | reverse complement strand
GTCGCGGACACCTCCGCCGAGACGGAGTGTCGCATGGCGCAGACCGCGGCGGCTGGCGGCGTGGTGTGGCACCACTTCCTGGGGCTGGAGCAGGGCTTCGCGCACGACCGCCGCTGGCAGCAGACGGCGCACGACTTTATGAACTGGCACGCGAAGAACGACCGGCACTTTCATAATGTGCGATCACTGGCGCGCGTCGCCGTGGTTACCTCGTCGAAGTCCGTCACGGTCTACAAGGCTCCCTACAAAGAGGACAAGACCCACCACATCGAAGGCATGTACGCCGTGCTGACCGAGGCGCGCATCCCGTTCGACTTCATCCACGAAAACGACATCACGGCAGAGAGGCTGAGGCAGTACGCGGTCATCGTCCTGCCCAACATGGCTCTCATGAGCGACGCGCAGGCCGCAACGCTGCGAGCTTACGCGGAGGGTGGCGGATCGCTGCTGGCCACCTTTGAAACTGGTTTGTACGACGAGAACAACCAGCCTCGGGAGGATTTCGCGCTGGGACCGCTCTTCGGTATCCAGCGGGCGGGAGCGCCACGGCAGTCGATTCCCTCGCTGGAGTCGCCCATGGACAGCGTCTCCCTGCAATCCATCAGGCAGCGCGGTCCCATCTTCGCCGGTTTCGAGAACACGGACTGGATCGCCGGGCCGCTCTGGATTGTACCGCTGAAGCCCGTTGCAAACCCGCAAGCCACCGTCATCGAACCCTATCCTGTCTACCCGCCAGAGTCGGTCTACATGCGGCAGCCCATCACAGACATGCCAACCGTGGTCACGCGCGAGATGGGCAAGGCACGCCTCGCCTACTTCGCTGGCGATAACGATGCCTCCTACTGGCGGCTGGATCACGTGGACCTTGGC
>CAXUEG010000408.1:0-1137 GCA_964249935.1 uncultured Terriglobus sp. | reverse complement strand
ACATAAAAATCCGCACAGCATCGCTGCTGCGCGCGGAAACATCCCTATCATTCCAGCAGAACGGCCCTACTGTGCAGTTCACCATCCCATCGCTCACTTCCTATGAAGTCGCCGCGCTCGAAGTTAGGTAAAGGACAACACCGCGGCCTTCGCGCTGACCTTCGCGCACTTGCGTTCGCTTTTCAACCTGCCAAGGCACGAGCGAATCAAGAACCGGCTAGACTGGAACTTGCTGCTCTACTCATCATGTCCACCGTCGAACTCGATCACATCCGCAAAGTGTACGAAAGCAAGGTCGCCGTCGAGGGCCTGTCGCTGCGCATTGAGCCGGGCACCATGTTCGGCCTCCTTGGTCCCAACGGCTCGGGCAAGACCTCGTCCATCCGCATGATGATCGGCATCACCGTGCCGGACTCCGGCAGCGTCCGGCTCTTCGGCAAGCCATTCCAGCGCGACAGCCTGAAACGCGTCGGCTACCTGCCGGAGGAGCGCGGCCTGTACAAAAAGAGGAACGTCTTGGAGCAGATCGTCTTCATGGGCCAGTTGCGCGGGCTGAACGCCGCTGAAGCCGAGAAGCGCGGCCGCGCATGGGCCAGCCGCCTGCAGATCACCGAAGCGCTGCCCAAGAAGACCGAAGAGCTTTCCAAGGGCATGCAGCAGAAAATCCAGTTCATCACCGCGCTTCTGCACGACCCGGAACTGGTCATCATGGACGAGCCGTTCAGCGGCCTCGACCCGGTAAACGGCGCGCTTTTGCAGGACACGCTGCTGGAACTGCGCGCGGCAGGCAAGGCCATCCTGTTCTCCACCCATCGCATGGACCAGGTGGAGCGCATGTGTGACGAGATCGCCCTGATCTCGCGCGGCAATCTCGTGCTTTCGGGCGGCATGCGCGACAGCGCCGCGCGCGGCAGCGGCCCCAGCGAATTGCCGTCGAGATAGATCGTCGGCGGAAGCACGAACGCGTCGCGGTGGCGCCGCAACGGATCGGCGGCGTCCCGTTCGGCGCGGCCGACCTTCCGGTACAAGCCGAGCAGGTCCACCAAGCGCAGCCGGCGCTGGATCTCGCGCGCGGCGTCGCTGAAGGTGTGGGTCGGATCACCGTGGCAGGGCCATTGGATCACCTGTTCGATGAAC
>CAXUEG010000407.1:0-2049 GCA_964249935.1 uncultured Terriglobus sp. | reverse complement strand
CCCTGCGATGCAGCGGAGCCACCCGAGAGCAAGGCCAGCCGTTCTTCCAGTTCCAGACGCGCCGGGCTGGGCAGATCCTCCCAGACGTCCTCCCAGGTAGCCGTCAGCTTTGCCCCTTGCTTGATCAGCGTATTCGGCCCCCAGGCGTTCTTGTTGGTCACATTACCGGGCACCGCATACACGTCGCGGTTCTGCTCCATGGCGCAGCGCGCCGTAATGCGGGTCCCGCTGTGCTCCGCGGCTTCGATCACCAGCACACCGACACTCATGCCACTCAAGACCCCGGTTGCGTAGGGGAAAGTTCTGCGGCGCGGGAAACGTTCCGGTCGCAAACTCGCTCAAAAGGCACCCGCCTCCGGCAAGAATTTGCTCTGCCAGCCGCTTGTTCTCTTTCGGATAGATCACGTCGATGCCGGTTCCCCAAACGGCAACGGTCTTCCCCTTGGCCTCGAGCGCGCCTTTGTGTGCCTCTGTGTCCACGCCGCGTGCCATGCCACTCAGAATCACCACACCGCGCGAGGCCAGGTCGCGCGAAAGCATCTGCGCCATGCCCGCACCGTAGGGCGAGGGGTGCCGCGTGCCCACGACCGCAATGCCCGGCAGGCTGAGCAACGTGGTCTCACCCCGGTACCACAGCACCGGAGGCGGGTCGTATATCTCGCGGAGCCTCTGCGGGTAGTCGTCGCAGTCGTGAGTCAGGATACCCGCGCCCTGTTCGGCGACGCGTTGCATCTCGGCTTCGGCGGCGAGGAGCGCCTTGCCATCATGCACGAATTGGGCGGCAACGGCGGGCAGGCCGGCACACTCCAGCTCCGTTAGCGGCATGCGCAACAGGTCGGCCGGCGCCTGCGTGCGCGACATGGCGCGCAGAATGCGCGTGGCACCCATCCCGGGCGTCAGCGCTAACGCCAGCCACGCCAGCCGGTCCTCCTCCGTGTTGGAGCGGGGACCACTCACCTCCGCGAATGTCGCCATTGTTCCTTCAGCCTCAGCCAATCCATAAGAGTGGCCTCCTTATACATCAGCGGCGGCGCGGTTGGGCATGGCGCAGCCGTGTTAGCTGCTCGGACATCCAATGGGTGTGCCCCCTGCCGTACCAGGCCGTCTCCGCATCGCCGCAATCCACTTCCTGAACCCAGCGCCTCTGCTTTATGACTTCGAGCACCCCCCCAGGCGAGACGGTCTGTCGCAACGCTACGACCTGCGGTATACCTCACCGGCAGAGTGCGCCGAGCAACTGCGAACAGGCGAGGCCGACCTCGGGCTTGTCCCGATCGGAGCCATGCCGTTTCTTCCGGGCGTGGCCGCGGTGCCTGGCTGCACGATCGCATCGCTGGACCGGGTGCGGTCCATTCAACTGGTGCTCAGGCCCGCTGCAGAACTGCAACGCCTGGGCAGCATCGCCGCGGACTCCGCTTCACGTTCGTCCGCCGCATATGTGCAGGTCCTGTTACGTCACCTCCATCACAACGCTCCCGCGATGGTGCCTGAGCCGGCAAACCTTCCAGCCATGCTCGCCACGCATGATGCTGCGTTGCTCATCGGCGACCCGGCGCTGCTGGCGCTGGAGGCGCGTGACCGGCAAGGGGCCTTCGCGGAGTGCACCTGGATCGACGTAGCCGCGTGGTGGCGAGAATGCACCGGCCTTCCCTGGGTGGCGGCGGTGTGGGCAGTGCGCACCGCAGCGCTCCCTGAAGCAGGCGTAAGCGCTAACGCGCTCGCGGCAGACCTGCTCGCCTCTCGCGATGCGGGTTTGGCGCACGTAGACGACCTGGTGCGCGAGTGGCAGCCCCGCATCCCTGTGCCGCCCGCAATCATTCGCACCTACTTGACCCGAAACATCCACTATGTGCTGGACGACGCGTGCCTTCGCGCAATCGCGCGGTTTTACGATCTGGCCGCAACCACCGGCGTCCTGCCGGCCTACAGGCTTCCGCTGCTCTGAGGAGCCGAAGCACGGCGCGACTTCGCCAAGGCTCAGCGGCGACTTCGGCGACCCGCCGCGCGTCAGAACGGATACATGCAGCTTCAGCTCGCTACCGTCATGCT
>CAXUEG010000406.1:0-2086 GCA_964249935.1 uncultured Terriglobus sp. | reverse complement strand
AGACCGCTCATTACAAACGTCAGTGCCTCGGAGCCGGAGGATGCTGCAAAACTTTGAGCGGGCGGCGAGCTAGCGCCGGTCTCGACCGGGTAGTCCAGAAACACCTCGTCGACCAGCAAAGGCAAGCCATGCCGCGCCGCCATCCGATCCATTTTGCTTTGCCCTTCCCGACTGGTGAAGTGACCCGTCGGATTGTTCGGGTGGACCACCACAACCGCCCGCGTGCGAGATGTGATGGCTGACTCCAGTGCATCCAGGTCCGTCTGCCAGCGATCATGAAAACGCAGCGGGTAGGCGCGCGCCTGAACATCGCAGAGGCGCGCCAGCAGATCGAACAAGGGATAGCTCGGTTGCGGCACCAGCACCTCGTCGCCAGGCTCGCAGAAGAGCCGAAACAGAAAGCTGTACGCCTCGCTGGTGCTCGCAGTCAGGACGATCTGCTCCGGAGAAATGCAAACCCCACGCGATCCGTAGTACTGTGATGCGATCGCCTGTCGCGCCGCGATCGGCCCGAATGGTTCGGCCTGGTAAACGCAGTTCTCAGGGTCTGCCAATGGTGGCAGCAACACCGCCGCGTCCAGGCCAAGGCCGCAGCGCGTCGGGTTGCTCTCGGTAAGGTCGAGCACCTGCATTCCGGCATGGCGGCGGGCGGCGACTGCTTCGGTCAGCGGGTCGGCTTCGGCACCGAAGTGGGTACGGGTTGAGAAATGCATCGCGAGATCGCGGAGCCTGCCGGAAGCTGGCAGGTACAATCCTGCCTATGCAGCCAGTCCAAGCGGTCCTGTTCGATTTTGGCATGGTGCTGAGCTTGCCGCCCGTGCCGGCCGTGTGGGCGGAGATGCAGCGCGTCAGCGGCCTGGACGAGGCGGCATTGCACCGCTTCTATTGGGCGCATCGCGACAGCTACGACGAAGGCGCGATGGACGGCCCCGCTTATTGGAACCGCATTGCGAGCGACGGGAACAGGCAGCTTACCCCAGCGCAGCGCGAACGGCTGCTCGCTCTCGATGTCGACCTGTGGACCGACATGAACCTTCCAATGCTTGGCTGGGTCAAGCTGCTGCACCGCGCAGGGGTGCGTACCGGCATCCTCTCCAACATGCCAAGTGCCATGGCGGAGGGCATCGTCCGGAAGTTCGACTGGATTGGTGACTTCCACCACGCGGTCTGGTCTCACGCTCTGCGGCTGCGCAAACCCGAGCAGCCGATCTACGCCGCAGCGGCAGAAGGCCTGGGCGTTGCACCCAACCACATCCTCTTCGTTGACGACAAAGCAGAAAACATCCGCGCCGCCGAACAGTTCGGAATGCAGGGCATCGTCTACCGCGACCATGAAACCTTCCTGGCCGAGATGGAGCTTCGCGGCTTGGGCTATCTCTTGCAACCCCAGTTGGTGGCTGCTACGGCCTGAACATCGCAATTCGTCACACAGAACGGGAGCAAGACAGCCCGGTTCAGAAGCGGTACGATCTCTGCAACTTCCGTGTACCCATCGCAGAATGGGACACCTGCAACAAGCTTCTCCATGGGTTACTGGTTACGACTGCACGGCGTCGCTTTACCGCCGCGCAGAGTGACTTTTGATGCCTTCGTTGCTGCCGCGCCCAATCCGACTCGGTCTTCTGTTCCTGCTTTCGTTGCTGGCCGCGGCATCTCGCGCGCCGGCGCAGTCGGTCACACAGGCAGGGCTCCGTTCGATCAACGGTCAGGGCCGCTTTCGCGCGCTGAAAGCCGACGCCGCTGGCAACCTGTACACCCTGCTGGATGCCATGGACGGCGTTCGCATCGTAAAGATGGACCCGGCCGCATCGACGGTGCTGGCCGAGGCACAACTGGGCCAGGCAGGCGACCAGGCCGTCGCTCTGGCGCTCGACCCTGCCGGCAATGTGTATGTCGCGGGAACCTCGCTCTCCACCGGCTCGGTCAGCGGCACCGCGGGCACCAGCTACCCGGCGCGCGCCGACAGCACAACCAACTCGTTCCTGGCGAAGTTCACCCCGGCACTGACCGAGCAGTGGCTCACCTTTCTCGGCAGCGGCCGCACGGCCGTCACCGGAGTGGACGCTCCAGCGACGCAGGCCGTAGT
>CAXUEG010000405.1:460-2089 GCA_964249935.1 uncultured Terriglobus sp. | reverse complement strand
CGTCCAGCGGCTTCTTGCACTTGCGGCAAGAGTTGGAAGCGGTACGGAACTGCACAAGCTGGCAGAAGTCGCAGCGCAGGACCTCACGCTGTTCTACGGGTGCCATCATGGTTGCCATATGTTGTGTTGCGGATGGGTACCAGAGCAGGGCCCATAACGCGCACGTCCGATAATGTGACGACCGCGATGTGCCTAGAATGGCAACCGGTCAGTGGTTCGTCAAGAGGAATCCCGTCATTTGTAAGGCAATGGCGGAAGAAAGTGGGAAGAGAACCAAAGTAGTTACGGCGGACTTGCGGTGTTATCTGGTCGGGACTGCCTGTTTGCAGATGCGGGTTTATTCACTGCGCACCCCGATGCGGGGTGTGGGATCCAGTCGAACGGACGCTGTTTTGCGGAAACGAAAGAAAGCGGGTCCTTCGCTTCGCTCAGGGATGACAATGCTGAGCTGGGGAAAAGCAGGAATTTTCGCTCAGGATGAGAGTGCAGCGCTAGGGATGCGTTGGACGCCGGCTTCGTTCCATCGGGCGGTCATGGTGCGGATGCCTTCGGGGCTGATGCCGCGGACGGCATCTTCGATGACGAAGGTTTCGAAGCCGAGGGAGCGGGCATCGAGCGCGGAGAAGCCGACGCAGTAATCCCAGGCCAGGCCGCAGAGGAAGAGGCGGGACAGGTTGCGTTCGCGCAGGTAGCCGCCGAGTCCGGTGGGCGTCCGGTGGTCGTTTTCGAGAAAGGCAGAGTAGGAGTCGATGTCTCGGCGGAAGCCTTTGCGGATGACAAGACTGGCGTGCGGCAGGCGAAGGGCGGGAGCAATCGCGGCGCCTGGCGTGTCCTGCAGCGTGTGGTCGGGCCAGAGGGATTGTGTGCCGTAGGCGGCCTGGACTGTGTCGGTGAAAGGCTGTTTGCCGTGGGTGCTCCCGAATGAGATGTGCATGGGCGGGTGCCAATCCTGGGTGAGGACGACCTCTGCGAAGCGGGTGCCGAGCTGGTTGATGAGCGGGATGATTTCATCGCCCTCTGCGACGGCGAGCGGGCCGCCTGGGAGGAAGTCCGGTTGCATGTCGATCACCAGAAGAACGTCTGTAGGTTTTACGGTCAAGCGTCAGCTCCTACCGTTCAGATGCAGCCGGATCGATGCGACGCCCGAGGCGCATTTCTGCATCTGTCGGGTATGCGCAATCGCATTTTGCTGCTCTTTGCGTTCGCGAGTCTGCTGGGGACGCCGGTGCTGCTGCACAGGGCGGCGCGGGTGAACGCGTGTTTGAACCTGGATCCGGTCATGTGTGCGACCATGTTCCCGGACCCGTGGTGGTTGCTGCCGCTCGGATTGCTGTCGTTGCTGGTGCTGGGCTACGCGGCTTACCTGCTGGTCACGGCACAGGCAGAGCGTCGGCGTGAGAAAGATATGCTGGACGCCGTGGGCGTGCATGTGCGCGAAGAAGACCTGCCGTTGGAAGAGTAAGCAATTCCGACCCAGCGTTGAAAGGAACCGATGGCGCAGTGGATCGAAACGCGCGTGCGGGTGCGCTATGCAGAGACGGACCAGATGGGCGTGGTGTACCACGCGAACTACCTGGTGTGGTTTGAGGTTGGCCGGGTTGAGTTTATTCGCTCGCTGGGATTGGAATA
>CAXUEG010000405.1:0-450 GCA_964249935.1 uncultured Terriglobus sp. | reverse complement strand
ACCGCAGTTTGGAAGAGGAGTTCGGCTGCCTGATCAGCGTGGTCGAGGTGCAGGCGCGATACAAGCTGCCGGCGCGGTATGACGACGACCTGGTGATCCGTACCGGAATCCTGGCGGTGCGTGGGTCCATCATTCGCATGCAATATGAGGTGGTGCGAGCGGTAGACGGCGTGCTGCTGACGACCGGTGAGACAACGCACATGGTAGTGGGACGGGATATGAAGCGGCGGGCGCTGCCGGAGCGGTACGAACGGGCGTTCCGGGCCATGCTGGAGGGAGACTGGGCCTCGGGATCCACCTCAGAGACTTGAATGGGCTTTGAAGTTCCGAGATTGCAGTGAAGCCGAGCCTGACCCGCCAGGAGGCTAGCTTTCGGAGGCCGGAGCGGCGTTTTGGGCGGCGGCGGCGTTGACCTGGTCGCGCAGTTCTTTAGAAGGCTTGAAGTAGGGG
>CAXUEG010000404.1:0-2096 GCA_964249935.1 uncultured Terriglobus sp. | reverse complement strand
GGTATCGGATGGGCGCTGCTGCACACGGGGCATCCGTACATGGCGCAGATCGTGCCCATGCGGCGCTGCAACCTCGCGTGCACGTATTGCAATGAGTTCGACAACCACTCGGACCCGGTGCCGATCGAGGAGATGGAGCGGCGCATCGACGCGCTGGGGCGACTGGGGACGAGCGTGATTACGATTTCCGGTGGCGAGCCGACGCTGCATCCGGAGCTGGACCGTGTGATTGCGCGTATTCGAAAGACGGGCGCGATCGCGGGCATGATCACGAACGGCTACAACCTGAACCGCGAGCGCATCGAGCGGCTAAACCGGGCCGGGCTGGACCACCTGCAGATTTCGATCGACAACGTGATGCCCGACGCGGTGAGTAAGAAATCGCTGAAGGTGTTGGACCAGCGGCTGCTTTGGCTGGCGGAGTTCGCGGATTTTCACGTAAACATCAACTCTGTGGTGGGCGGTGGGATTCCGAACCCGGAGGATGCGTTTACGGTGAGCAGCCGCGCGCTGGAATTGGGCTTCTCGTCGACGATCGGGATCATTCACGATGGCAGCGGGCAGTTGCGGCCGCTCAGCGGAGCGGAGCGTGGGGTGTGGGACCGCGTGCGCGGGCTGACGCGGCGGTCGTATACGCGGTTTAACAAGTTCCAGGAGGCGATCGCGAACGGCGAGCCGAATGAGTGGCGTTGCCGTGCGGGGTCGCGGTACCTGTATGTGTGCGAGAACGGGCTGGTGCACTACTGCTCGCAGCAGCGCGGGTACCCGGGTGTGCCGCTGGCACAGTACACGACCGCGGATGTGAAGCGGGAGTTCCTGACGGAGAAGGGCTGCGCGCCGAACTGCACGATTTCGTGCGTGCACCAGGTGAGTTATATCGACCACTGGCGGGCTCCGCAGCATGCGGATACGGCACCGCCGTCGGCGCAGTCGGGGCACCAGGCGGGTCATGCTGACCTAGTCCAGATCACGTAAGATTGCGGCGCGGTCGCCGCGCAATGCATCTGAATGGCTCAGGAGATCGTTATGGGCCTCAATCGTTTCCGCACCGTTCTGCTTTGCACCGTTGTTTGCGGTGCGCTCGCTTTTCCAGTGGTTAGTTCGGCGCAAGCGCAGTCGAGCACGCCGGATGCGAACGCTCCGACGACGACGCAGGGCCAGGAAGCTTCTCTGAAGAATGAGGAGAAGGCGAACAAGCAACGGGCAAAAGCTGCGAAGGAGCAGCGCAAAGCATTGCGCGCGCAGGACAAGGCTGCGAAGGCCGACAAGAAGGCCGGCGATGTGACGCCGCAGGTGACGGCAACGCAGCCAGCTTCAGCGCAGCCGACGCCACAGTCGCCGCGGTAGCAGGCACGGCGCCCACCTTGGAACCGAGGTTAGCGTCTGACCACAGAGGAGGGATTTCGATGCGCATCATTCGTTCGATCGCCACACTCTCGCTTGCACTGGCTCTGGGCGCGCCGATCCTTGCACAGACGGCAACGCAGGATACGCAGGCCACGCGCGATTCGCTGAAGGCAGACAAGCACGCCAGCAAGAAAGCCGCCGAAGCTGACAAACAGCAGGCAAAGGCCGATAAGAAAGAGCGCAAAGCTCTGAACACGCACGCGCAGAAGGATGCGGACAAGGCACAGGACAAGGCAGATCGTAAGTCGGCCGAGGTTCCGCAGCAGTAGAAAAAAGGATGAGAAAGGCACGCGTTTGCGTGCCTTTTCTTATTGCGGAGCTGCTGTTTACTTTTTGCGCGCGGAGGCTGTGTGGAGCGCTGCTGGCGCGGCGGTGGGCGTTTGCTTCAGAGCGGCTTCGACTACTGCGTAGAGGCGGTTGGGATCGCTGGAGCCGGTCTCGTTGCCGCTGACGGTTTCGAATCGGCCATTTGAGGTGACGACGACAATGGTGGGCGTGCGCGTGACGTTGAGGCGGAGGCCGAGGTTGTAGTCCGCCTGGACCTTGCCGGCGAGGGCGCCGGTCGGGTCGACGACGAAGGGCATGGACTGGCCGTGCTTCTGCATGAACTGGCGGGTGAGGTTTTGCCGGTCGTCCTTGCGGGCGATACGGATCTGGCTGCGGAAGACCTCGGTGCGGTACGCGTCGGC
>CAXUEG010000403.1:0-2141 GCA_964249935.1 uncultured Terriglobus sp. | reverse complement strand
TTCAGTCGCAGCTCTGCCTGGCCTGCGTCAGCTGTCCCGCTCGTCAGCTTCATCGGCAGGTACACATCCGCGTCGCCCCAGGTAAACCGCCGCGCCGCCACGCCGACCACCGTGTACGGCTTGCGCGAGAGTTCGATCGTCTGTCCTACGGCCGCCGGGTCGCCACCGAACCGCCGCTGCCAGAACGCATACCCCAGCACCGCCACCGGCGCCGGGTCCGCGCCGCCCACCGCGTCGCCCGGCAGAATGCCTCGCCCGAACTTCTCCGCCCGCACATCCTCCGGAATCTCCTTGCCGGTCAGCGTCAGGCTGTCGCCCGTGGTCAGCACCGTGTCTTCCACCAGCGGCGAGCTGCGCACCTCCCGCCACTGGTCCGGCGTCAAGCCAAACCCGTCGTATCGCCCACTCGCGTCCAACGCCCCCAGCGCCAGGTGCACCATCCGATCCGCATCCGCATAGGGATACGGGTTTACCAGCACCCCATACACCACGCTGAACACCGCCGTCGTCGCCGCAATGCCGCACAGGAGCGACAACACCGCCGTCAGGCTCAGGCCCCAGTCCTTGCGGAGCCGGCGAAACGCATAGCGCACATCCTGCAGCAGCATCCTCATCGTGGTATACCCCTCGCCGATCAACTGGCTTCTGCGCTGCACGTTTCGCACCAATCGAAAACACCACGGATCACGCCCGGATCGTCAAGGCGAGCCCACTTTCCCGCAAAACACGGTGTTCGCTTCCGGACGCCAGGCTTCACACATGGATATCTCGCGAGTGCCCGGGAGCGAAACAAACCCGTCTGCTTAGGTGAGCGGCCCATCCCAGATCCAAGCGGCGATCCTGCTGGAGCGTGGTCGAAAACCAACCGTCCACAGAATCTACTTGGTACCTTGCGCAAACCCGCATACGATGGCTGCGCACAGGAGCACACCCCATGCCCTACCTCTACCTCGTCTGGAAAGGTGCCGCGGACAGTGACGGCGAACTGTACGGCATCCGCTGCGCGCAGTTGCCTAACTTCCTGCAGCCGCAGACAGCCTTTGGCCAGGCGTACCTCGCGTCCTCGTCAAAACCTTCCCTGCTTGCCCTCTCCGACCGCTTCCTGATCGCCTCCATCTACGATCTATCCCACGGCATCGACGAAACCTGCTCCAACATCTTCTACGGCTGCTGCCAGAGCTGGCCGCAGTGGATCGACACCGGCCCGATCCCCGGCACCGGTAGCTCCTGGGGACCGTGCCTGGCGCGCTGGGGCTCCGGCGCCCTCGCCGTCTGGAACGGCGTTGGCAACGACACGCGCCTGTGGTCCAGCCAGTACAACCAGGCCGCGAACGTCTGGTCCACCCAGCAGCTCACCGCGCTTGCGAACACCGGCCAACCCATCCAGTCCGGCTCCTCGCCCGCACTCGTCAACTTCAACGGCACCCTGCTCATGGTCTGGCGCGGCGAAGGCGGCAACGACGACCTGTACTACGCTACGTCCACCGACGGCGCGCACTGTCAGGGCAATCGCGCGATCCCCGGCGCAGCCTCCACCATCGCTCCCGCCCTCACCATCTACAACGGCAGCCCCGTGCTCTGCTTCAAAGGCGGCACCAACGACACCGGCATCTACACCACCTCGTATCACAGCAATACCGATTCCTGGGACCCGGTCATTCGCACCGGACCCTTCGGCACCTCGCACGGCCCCAGCCTGGCGGTATTCAACGGCGAGCTGTTTATGTGCTGGAAGGGCATTCCCGGCGACACAAATCTGTACTGGGCCACCACCAGCAATCCCCGCCTCTCCCAGGCATGGACCGGGCAGACCGTGATCGCCAACACCGGCTCGTCCGTCGGCCCCGCCGCCGTTGTCTACTAACCGCTCGCTCGCTCCAGCGTCCTAAGCGGTCCGCGCCCGCCGTGTCGGCGCGTGGAAGTCCGCGGGCTTGTTCGCGATCCATCGCAGGAACCGGCGCATGTCCTCGCGCTCGCGCAGCTGTTGCAGGTCCGCGTACGTCCGCGCCAGCTCACCGTTCGACACATGCGCATGAATCGCGCGATGACAGATCGGGTGCACCGGCACCATCTCCGTCCCACCCTCGCTCTTCGGCACACGATGGTGCCATTCCACGCGCGCCCCCAGCGGTCGCTCACAC
>CAXUEG010000402.1:389-2197 GCA_964249935.1 uncultured Terriglobus sp. | reverse complement strand
GTGCTGGTCGAGCCGGACTTCCCGGCGCTGGACGGGGTCGCGACCCTGCGTGTGCGGAACCCGTACCTGGCATTTGCACGGGTACTGGACCTCTTCTATGCGGCACCGTCCTACCCGCCCGGTGTGCACGCGACGGCGGTCATCGACGCGTCGGCGGTGATCGGCGAAGGCCCGCACATTGGAGCGTACGCGGTAGTCGGGCCGCACGTAACGCTCGGCGCGGGTGCGGTGCTGCTGCCGCACGTAGTTCTTTATGAGGGTGCGCAGACCGGCGACCGTTTCTTCGCGCACGCCCATGCTGTGGTGCGCGAGTTCTGCCGCATCGGCGACGATGTGACGCTGCAGAACGGTGCGGTGGTTGGTGGAGATGGCTTCGGTTACGCGAAGGACGGCACGGCCTGGCGCAAAATCGTGCAGTCGGGCGTGACCGTGCTGGAGGACGGCGTGGAGGTGCAAAGCAACAGCTGCATCGACCGCGCGAGTGTCGGCGAGACGAGGATCGGTCGCGGCACCAAGGTGGACAACCTCGTGCAGGTAGGCCACGGATCGACGGTCGGTGAGAACACGCTGCTGTGTGCGCAGGTGGGGCTGGCCGGCTCCACAGACATCGGCAACCGCGTGATCCTGGCTGGGCAGGTAGGCGTGGCCGGCCACTTGAAGGTGGGCGACGACGCGGTGGCGACCGCGCAAACCGGGATTCCGAGCGATGTGGCAGCAAAGGCGGTCGTGTCCGGCTATCCGGCGATGGACAACCGGCAGTGGCTTCGTGCCGCGGCCGGATTTGCGCGATTGCCGGATCTGATCCGGGAGGTGCGGGCGCTCCGGGGCAAGATCGATACCTCTGCGCGCCCGCCGGAGAGCAACGCCGACAGCAAGGACGTGAGTGGCTGACCCTCGGCGAGCGCCGCGCATCCAACGCCGTGATGAGTGGCGAGGACCAGTACGGGGGCGCAGGGCAGGCGAGTGCGCTCGATGGACCAAATGTGGTCGCCATGCCGGCGCCCGCGCACGTGCGCGTGTTGCTGTTGGATGACGACCCGGCAACGCTGCTTCTGCGGGCTGCGATCCTGCGGCAGAACGGTTACGAGTGTTTTCCTGCCAGCTCGGTGGAGGAAGCGAGCGAACTGGTGGACACCATCGACGTCGCGGTCCTGGACTACCACCTCGGCCAGGGCAAGTTCGGCACGGAGGTAGCGACGGAGCTGCGGCAGCGACGGCCATCGGTGCCGATCATCATTCTCTCGGCTACGCTGGAGCGCCGCTTCGGTGGCGTGGAGGACATGCACCTGTTGAAGGGTTATTCGTCGGTCGAAGACCTGCTGAGCGCGCTGCGGGCGCTGGAGGCAAAGAGACGCGGCGCCCCGGTGGTGGTGGATGCGCGGGATTTCTATTACTCGCGGATCGCACGAGCGATCGGAGTGGATGTTCTGGTGCAGATTCTGGAGGCGGACGGCAATTGGGTGTATGTGAATGAAGCCGCGGCGCAGTACCTGGGCCAGCCGCGGGACTGGTTCGCCGGGAGAAATCTGTTTACCGAGCTGGGCGAACGCCTGCGTGACTGGCGCGACGTGCTGGACAAAGTGGCGCGCTCACGCGAAACCTACATCGACCGGACACGGCGCGGCTTGTTGAAGGAACCCAAGCCGGAGGAGCAGGCAGCGACATGGAGCGTGCTTGCGTTTCCGATCATGCTGCACGACGGCAGCAATGGCGTGGTGCTGAGCGCGCGCATCCTGGATTGAGAAGAGCAAGCGGTCCATTGATCGGGTCAGCGGTCCAATGCCCGAGCTGGCACGGCACTGCTAGAG
>CAXUEG010000402.1:0-379 GCA_964249935.1 uncultured Terriglobus sp. | reverse complement strand
CATGGGCAGGTGCCGTGCTGAGTGGGTCGTTGCTGCTGGCGGGCTGCCACTCCCGGTACGTCCAGACGACCGTCATCAATGCGAGCAGTGCGCCGCTGCACGTGGTGCAGGTAGCCTACCCGTCTGCGAGTTTCGGAACCCAGGATCTGGCGCCGGGCCAGGTGTTCCACTACCGGTTCAAGGTGCTGGGCAGCGGACCGGTGAAGCTGGACTTCACCGATGCCAGGATGCAGGAACATCAGCAGACCGGACCGGCGCTACAGGAAGGCGATGAAGGCCTGCTGCTGATCCGGTTCCCGGCGCAGGACCGTGCAGAGTTCCAGGTCAACGTGCATGGGCAGTGAGCTGAGTCCGGCAGCGAGCAATACCCGGTCTGGGC
>CAXUEG010000401.1:0-2250 GCA_964249935.1 uncultured Terriglobus sp. | reverse complement strand
GTTACAAGGGGTCCGGGTTACGGACAGGCGCTCTGACGAAGAGGCCGGCCTTTTCTCCGCTTTTTCTTCTTCTCCAGTTTACCAAGTTCGAAGAAATTCCATGCCAAACGCAACTTATTCAAAGCTTTGGAGTTGCGCCTCCTG
The DNA here is from genome assembly GCA_964249935.1 of uncultured Terriglobus sp. Classification (GTDB taxonomy): domain Bacteria; phylum Acidobacteriota; class Terriglobia; order Terriglobales; family Acidobacteriaceae; genus Terriglobus. The sequence continues at coordinate 2,106 of CAXUEG010000401.1, read as the reverse complement.
GGCACTTGACAGCATTTCCGGCAGGAGCTGGCATGGAAGACAGGCATCAGGATGAGGCAGCAGGCGATGGGCCTAGCTTTCGCCGGCGTCGGCAAAGGTCAGTTCCGGAGCGGGCTCGGCATGGATCCGGTCTTCGAGGCGGATGGAGAAGAAGCGATCGACGGCCGCCATCACCTGGTCACCATGCTTTGCCTCGAAGATTGCTTTGCGCAGCGCTCCGCCGCCGACCACGCCGTGGGTGAACCAGCTGGCGAACTGCTTCATTTTGCCGATGCCGTCACGGCGGGCGCTTTCGCGATCGCGCTTGAGGCGACGCAGATGATTATGTGCATCCTTCTCGGCGACGGTGAGCTGGTCGAAGCCGGGCAGCTCGGGAACGTCGACTTCGGGGTGCTCCAGCTCGAGTTCGTCGAGCAGCATGCGGAAGTAGGTGCGGATCATGCCGTGGCGGTCTTCTTCGGTGGCGACGGTGTAGGTGCCGAGGCCCGTGACGAGGCGTGAGGCCGTGTACTCGGCGATCTGGCGGAAGACCCAGGGGTTTGCGGGAGCGGCGCGACCGCTCATCACGGCATCGCAGCCGGTCGCGGCGACCATGGCTGCGGCGTCCTCGGGGGTGCGCACGTCGCCGTTGCCGATCACAGGGATACGCACGGCATCCTTGACCGCGGCGATCCACTCCCAGCGGGCGGTGCCGGTGTAGCCCTGCTCGCGGGTGCGGGCGTGGAGGGCCACGGCGTTCAGGCCGCAGTCTTCGGCCATCTTCGCCAGAGGAACGCAGACGATCTGCGAATCGGACCAGCCCATGCGGAACTTGACAGTGAAGGGGATGGTCACTGCGCCGCGGACACGCTCGAAGATGCGCCCGATGTGTGGCAGGTCCCGCAAGAGGCCGCTGCCGCCATTGCAAGTGACGACGCGCTTGGCCGGGCAGCCCAGGTTCAGGTCGACGATATCGAAGCCGGCGTCCTGGCAGATACGAGCCGAGTCGGCGAGTGTTTCGGGATTCGAGCCGAAGATCTGGGCGCTGATGGGGTGCTCGTCGTCGTAGTAGGTGAGGTAGCGCTTCCGCTTGACCTCCCGCATGCGTGCAAGGCCGTCGGCGGAGGTGAACTCCGTCATGATGAGGCCGCAGCCGGACTGCTGGTTGGTGGTGACGGTGTCTACGTCCGCGCGAACGTCGCGGGTATCGGAAGAGAACAGGGAAGCATTCTTGATGAAGCGGCGGAAGACCGTGTCGGTGACACCGGCCATGGGGGCAAGCACAGTGGCGGGCGCGATGCGCACCGGGCCGATGTGGAATGCGGCCGGCACCGCGGCATCCGTGGGGGCGGGCCGGTCGAGGACGGCGGTGTTGGAGCTTTCCCAGCTTTTCTTCATGGTCGCGTTCTTCGTAGCAGTATCGCTGGTTGGAGGGAAATGCTCGTCTTTCCACTACGCAGGACGGTGAAGCTGTCCTGCGCTTCGGTCGAGATGACATGGCGGGTGGCGGTCCGAACGGTTTGCTACAGCAGCATGACGATCGGCGAGCTTCTGGAACAGATGGCAGTTGGAATGATCTTTGCAACAGAAAGCCCCCGCAGTCCGCGAGGGCTCTCTCCAGCTGTTCCCGAACGGCTTACTTTGTGGCGGCAGCCGGCTCTTTGCCGGCGTACTTGCGCTTGAAGCGCTCGATGCGGCCCGCGGTGTCGATCAGCTTCTGCTTGCCCGTGAAGAACGGGTGGCAGGCAGAGCAGATTTCCAGAACGATATCGCCCTTATGGGTTGAACGGGTCTGGAAGGAATTGCCACACGCGCACTTGACGGTGGTGTCGTTGTAGTTCGGATGAATCCCCTGCTTGGGCATCGTTTGTCTCGCAATCCTGAAAGTTGGCCCTGCTCCGCGATACGGCTCCGGTGCGGTTCGCTTGCGGCGGCCAGGTTCACGCCACATCGATCGTCCTGTCGCACCTGGTTCGCGGGAGGCCCTGCATAAGAGATGCAGGCTCTGGGCACTGGATTCAGTCTAGCGGGTCGGGCGCGGAAGAGCAATGCGAATGACCCGCTGCGCGGAACTTTGCGCCCGATCAACTGAAAATAGAGCATTCCCAGCTGTTTATGCAAGCCTCT
>CAXUEG010000400.1:0-2253 GCA_964249935.1 uncultured Terriglobus sp. | reverse complement strand
ATGGAGCGTTGCGTATCGTGGACGTATCGACGACCGCTATGTTCACTTCGGGGAAGAACGGCCGCACGCTGGACATCACGACGTGGAAGACGCAGTGCGTGCTGCGCTGGAAGGCCGTGCCGTGCCGCAGGCGGGTGGACCTGCGGTGGGCTGCGCGATCGTCTCGGCTGCGGTGGCACACGAGGCTGGACGGTGAGTTCCCGTGCGAAGCTGGGCGTCGCTGCTCTGACGCTGCTGGCAGGCGCGCTGCCAGCTGCATTCGCCTTGCGTGGCATCGGCCACACCACCGCGGTCGTTCACGCGGGCGAAGACAAAGTGACGTGGGCGCATGACGTTGCGCCGGTCGTGTACAAGAACTGCACGGCCTGCCACCACGAGGGCGGTTCAGGGCCGTTTTCGTTGATGACGTACCGTGATGCGCAGCGCTGGGGCGCGACCATGCAGACGGTCACGGAGTCGCGCTACATGCCGCCGTGGCTGCCGGAGCCGGGGCATGGCGATTTTGCCGACTCGCGGCGCATGTCCGACGCGGAGATCGCGACGATTCGCACGTGGGTACAGGCCGGCATGCCGCAGGGTGATGTTGCGGATGCGCCGAAGCCGCCGGTGTACACGGGCGAGTGGCAGCTCGGAGCGCCCGACCTCCTGCTTACGGTGACCTCGCCGACGGAGGTGCCGGCGAGCGGGCCGGATGTGTTTCTGAATTTCGTTCTGCCGACTTCACTTGCCGATACAAAGTGGATCCGCGCCATGGAGATCAAGCCGGGAGCGCCGCGGGTGGTGCACCACGCGAATGTCATCCTGGACCGCACCGCGAGCTTGCGCCGGGCGCATCCGGAGGACTGGCAGCGCGGCGTTCCAGGCATGGACATCACGATCGACAGCGGGCAGAGCTTTGACCCCGATTCGCATTTCCTGTTCTGGAAACCGGACTCGACGGCGCTGGTGGAGCCGCCGACGATGCCGTGGCGGCTGGATCCCGGCAACGACCTGGTCCTGAACATGCACCTGAAGCCTACAGGCAAGGTCGAGCACATCCAGGCGCGCATCGGCCTGTATTTTGCGAAGGGGCCGGCGACGCAGTTTCCGATGCTGCTGCAATTGGAGCACGATGCCGCGCTGGACATCCCGGCGGGCGATGCGCACTTTGCCGTGGAGGATTCGCTCACGCTGCCGGAAGCGGTCGAGGTGCTTGCCGTGTATCCGCACGCCCACTACCTGGGCAAGCGGCTGGAGGGGTTTGCCACGCTGCCCGGCGGCGAGACGAAGTGGCTTGTGCTGATCCCGGACTGGGACATCGAGCGGCAGGCGATCTATCGGCTGCGTGAGCCGATGCCGCTGCCGAAGGGAACCGTGTTGCACATGCGCTACACGTATGACAACTCCGCGGCGAATGCGCGCAACCCGCACACGCCGCCCGTGCCGGTGCACGCGGGCAACAACAGCACCGATGAGATGGGTCACTTGTGGCTGCAGGTGCTGCCCATGCCGTCGCCGGAGGCGGCACGGGAGCGCGATCCACGCATCCCGATCGAGGCGGCCTGGATGCAGGACCGCCTGCGCAAGATGCCGGGCGACACGATTGCTCTGTTCAACCTGGCCGGTATCTCCGGCGGCGACGGCAACTATGGGAAGGCGAAACAGTTCTATACCGAAGCGCTGCTGCAACGGCCAAACGATGCACGCGTGCTCACCGGGTTAGGCTTCGCGCAGATTGAAACGGGCGAAGCGGCAGCTGCACAGGAGAGTTTTCGCAAGGCGATCGTTGCCGATCCGAGTTACACCGATGCACGGTTCGATCTGGCCACGCTGCTGCTGCAGCACGGCGATGCTGCTGGCGCGGAGTGGGAGTTTCGCCAGCTGCTTACGCTGAACGCGACCGACCCTGTGACCCATAGCGGCCTCGGCTGCGCGCTGCTGGCACAGGGGAAAGCGGATGCCGCGAAGGCGGAGCTGCAAACGGCGCTGAAGCTGGACCCGAACAACTTCGACGCGCTTTACAACCTGGGTCAGATTGCCGGGGATGCCGGGGCATACCCGGAAGCGCAATCGTTCTTTATGCGGGCCGCCGCCGCGCGGCCGGACGCGGATGCTGAACGCATGCTCGCGATTACGCTCGCCGCACAAGGAGAGGCCGCCGCCGCGCTGCCGCACATGCAAGCCGCTGCAAGACTCGCGCCCGATGACGCGGAGGTGAAACGGCTGCTCGCGAAATTACAGACAGAGCTGGCTTCGCCCAGGTAGTGATCCAGC
>CAXUEG010000399.1:0-2256 GCA_964249935.1 uncultured Terriglobus sp. | reverse complement strand
CGTCCGTGATCAGTGTTTGCAACTTCGTCCCGCTAACCCCCGCGCCCGCCAAGTCGAATGAAAACGTCTGCGGCTGCCCGGACAGATTCATCGAAACCACCACCGGCTTCGCCCCCGCCGGCGCCGTCCGCACATACGACAACACATCCGGGTTCGCCGTATCCACAAACACCACACCGCCATCGTGCAGCGCCGGCACACTCCGCCGCAGCGCGATCAGCCGCTCGTACCAGTTCAGCAGCGACGCCCGATTCTTCTCCTCCGCCGCCACATTCACCGTCGTGGAGTCCGCCGCCACCGGCAGCCACGTCTTCGCGTTCGTGCTGAACCCAGCCTGCGAAGACGCGTTCCACTGCATCGGCGTCCGCTCACCATCACGGCCCTTTTCCTTCGGCCAACCCATCACGCCGATCGGGTCCTTCACGTCCTCCACCCGCGTCGGCGTCGACGTCACCATGCCCAGCTCCTCGCCGTAATACATCAGCGCCGTCGCTTTGCTGGTCAGCAACACCGTCGCAATCGCCCGGTCGATCGCCGCATCGTTCACGCCATCGCCATACCGGTCATGGCTCCGCACGTTGTCGTGGTTGTCAAACACCAGCAACGGCTGCGACCCATGCACCTCCGTCTCCACCTCAGTCAGATACCTCCGCAGATACGGCACATTCAGCTTCGCCCGGTCGCCGCGAAATCCGATCAGCATGTCCATCGGCAGCTGCAGCTCGTTCTGCGTCGCGCCGCCGTACCACTTGTCCAGCTCCACCGTGTTGGGCAGATAGGTCTCACCAATCAAGACGCGGCTCCCTGGAAATCCAGTCTTCGGGTACGACTCCACCACCTGCCGCATCCGCCGGATCACGTCATGCACCTCCGGCAGATTGCTCGTGTAGTCTTCCTGCAAATTCGGATTCCCCTGTCCGTTCGTCCCGCTCAGCACCGGCTCATCCCGGTTCTGCGGGTCCTCAAACAGCGTCGGCACCGCATCCAGCCGAAAGCCCGCCACGCCGCGGTCCATCCAGAACCGCATCCCGTCAAACATTGCCTTCTCAACGGCCGGGTTCCGCCAGTTCAGGTCCGGCTGCTGAATATAAAACTTGTGGTAGTAAAACTGCTTGCGCGCCGGCACCCACTCCCACGCCGATCCGCCAAACAGCGACTCCCAATTGTTCGGCGGCATCATGCCATCGTGCGCGGCCTTCTTCACATAGTCCGGCGCATTCGCATCCAGCGGCTTGCCATCGTTCCACACATACCAGTCCGCCTTCGGGTTCGTGCGCGACGCCGCCGACTCCGTAAACCACGCATGCTTGTCGCTCGTGTGGTTCACCACCCAATCCAGGCAGATCCGGATATTGTGCTTCCCCGCCGCTGCAATCAGCCGGTCCATGTCCGCCAGCGTGCCGTACTGCGGATCGACCGCCCGGTAGTCGCTCACGTCGTACCCAAAGTCCACCTGCGGCGACGGAAACATCGGCGCAATCCAGATCGCATCCACGCCCAGCTTCTGCAAGTAATCCAGCCGCTGCGTAATGCCGTTCAAGTCGCCCAGACCATCGCCGTTCGAGTCCTGAAACGACCGCGGATAAATCTCATACACCACCGCGTGCTTCCACCACGTCCCATCGTGCGTCGGCTGCGCGGCCGCCTGCACCTCGGCCGCGGTCGGCGGCACGGCTGGCGGCACCGCTGCCACCTGCGCCATCGAACCCACCCCGGCCATGCCCATCCAGCCCGCAACTACACCCGTTCCCACTCGCATCCACAACGGCATTCGCAATCTCCCCGCCTCACACCGGCTACCCGGCAAGCAGCGTCAACGTATCACAGTGGATGCAGCTTTGGCGAAAGCTGCCATAGCAGTTTTGTTCCTCCGCAGTTCCGCCCGGCTCTCAAACAATTCCCGCAACCCTGGCCTCGCGTTTACGGCATGCTGCCAAGTCGCTAGCAACAAATACGTTACCGAGCTACAGGCATCCATGCGGCAGGCATCTCCTAAAATCCGTAGCCGCACGCGAAATTCCACCAATTTCTGTATCTCGCAATTCTGGCAATTGTCTCCACCATTCGATTGACAACCGCCATAAAGCTCCCATACAGTCCTCTCGTTCCTCAACTTTGCGATTTCTTGTCTCTTAAACCAGGATTAGCTCCGTTCGAGGCCAACGTTCCACTCTTGGAGGACAGCATGAATATCGAAAGAAAGGTACGGGCTCTGGCGCTGATCGCCGCCACCGTGGGTGCGCCCGCACTTTACGG
>CAXUEG010000398.1:2011-2265 GCA_964249935.1 uncultured Terriglobus sp. | reverse complement strand
AGCCCGGAGACAGGCGTAGCCGGCGCAAGCCGTACCGAAGATCCTGCCAGACAGCTCCCATCGTGCTCTCCTCTCGTGTCTTGGTGTGGCGTGTTTAGGTTTGGCGCTACTCCGCCCGCAGGGCTTGCATTGGATCGACGATGCTGGCGCGGTGCGCCGGGATGAGGCTTGCGACCGCGGCGGCGAATAACAGCAGCAGCATGGCGAGCGCGCCCGACTGCAGCTGCCGCATCAGCACCAGGTGCGACATGACG
>CAXUEG010000398.1:0-1904 GCA_964249935.1 uncultured Terriglobus sp. | reverse complement strand
ATGCCATGCGGACGCCGATCTCGCGGGTACGCTGCGTGACCTGGTAGCTGAGCAGACCGAAGAGGCCGATGGCGGCCAGCAGAAGTGTGAATGCGGCGAAACCGGTGGAAAGCCAGCCAAAGAAGCGAGGCGCCACGACTGTCTCATCCACCACGGCCTGCATGCTGGAGAGCTTCGCGATCGGAAGCTCCGGATCAGCGCTGCTAACGGCGTTCCGCATGGCGGCGGCCATATCCAGACCACCGGGAGCGCGCACCACGAAGGTGACCGGGAACCAGTTGTTGATGGTCCCCGTGAACTTGTCGTCGATCTGTGTCATGGGCACATACACGGTATCTTTCGGCGTATCGAGTAACGAGCGCTCATGCGTGTCGTCGACCACGCCAACGATCTCGTAGGCGGCCTCACCACCCATGCGGAGGCGCTTGCCGAGTGCGGATTCATTCGGCCACCATCGCCGCGCCGCGGTCCGATTCACCAGCATGACGCGGGGAGCGAGCCGAGCGTCCGCGGCGCTGAGCGTGCGGCCCTGCAGGAGCGGGATGCCGATGGTGGCCAGATAGGTGGGGCTTACGAAACGCGCCTCGATCGTGTGACGCAGTTCCTTGTTTTCTTCGGGCCCAACCTGGATATTGAGGCCACGATCCATCGGCAGACCGTTCACGGCGCCGGCGGACTTGACGCCTGGTTGATGTTGCAGCTGCTCGACGACGTGATCGACAAATTGCGTTGTGTGCAAAGTGTTGGCGTAGGCCTTGCCCTTGAGCGTGACCTGGCCGATGGTGACCTCCTGCGCATTCAGGCCGGGCGAGGTGGAACGCATCTTGAGAAAGGTGTGGAGCAGCAGCGACGCGGCCGTGAGCAGCACAAAGACGACCGAGACTTGTGCCACGATGAGCACGCGGCTTAAGCGCTGAAACGCCAGGGATTGCCCCTGTGATCCTGCGTCATGCAGGTTTTGGTTTACCTGGCGCCCAAGCACGATGGCTGCGGGCAGAGGTCCGAAGAGCAGTGTGACCACAACCCCCAGCAGCGCTGCGCAAGCAGCCATAGGCCACACGCCCGCGCCGTTCTGCAGGTGTGGCATGTCTATGGGTGCGTAGTTGATAAACGCGGACGCGGCAGGTCGAGCGAGAACGAAGCCGGTTCCGGTGCTGGCGACCGCCAGCAACGTGCTCTCCAGCAAGAGAAGGCGCAGGATGTTGGCACGCGGGGCACCCAGGGCGCTGCGTAGCGCCAGCTCGCGCGTGCGTGCAGTGGTTCGTGCCACCATCAAGCCTGCCATGTTCATGCAGGCGACAAGCAGCACGGCTGCGACCGCACCAAGCAGAGCGAGCAGGCTGCCGCGCACGTCGCCCGCCAACGCAGCCTGCAAGGGCCAGGCGCGCATGCGGCCAGGCGTTCCATTTTGCTGCCGCCAGCGTGCGTACCAGCTATGCTCCTCCGCAAACCGTGGCAGCAGCGCGTCGAGTTCGGCGCGAGCCTGCTCGATATCGACACCATCCCGGAGGCGCGCAAGCATGGTGTAATTTGTTCCCTCGTAACCGGGATCTCGGGGACTCAACCGTAGCGGCTGAAACACGTCCGCTGCCTGCGCCGCGCGGGTGCCGCCCTGCAGATCGGCAACGGCACCACGCGGGAGCACGCCCACGACCGGGGCGTCGTCCCCGTCGATGCGCAGCGTGCGGCCAAGTACGTTGGGATCGCCCGCGAACTGCGCCTGCCACATGCGATAGCTGAGTACCACCGCGCCGGGTCCGCCGGGCGTATCTTCCTCCGCGGTAAACAGGCGGCCCAGCAGCGGTGCAACGCCAAGCGTGGGCAGAAAACCGTGTGAGGGGCGACACTGCTGCGCCGGAAAAGCGTGCCCCGCACCAGCACCGGGGAGTGACAGGTTCACGTCT
>CAXUEG010000397.1:0-2266 GCA_964249935.1 uncultured Terriglobus sp. | reverse complement strand
GTAGAGATGGTCGCCGTAGAAGTGGTTTGCCTGCAGATGTTCCTGCGTGCGCAGGATGCCGAGTGCGTCCCAGAAGTCGCCGGTCATCACGTTCTGTCCGCCCTCGCCGCGATTCAGCGCGAGTAGCGAGACGTCCGCTCCGACGGCGCGGCTTTCGTAGGCGAGCATGCCGCCATCTTCGTCATCGGGATGCGCGTTGATCTGGATGAGGCTGGCGCGCGTCTCGAGCTTGCGCAGCGTTTGCGCCAGACCGACCGCGCCGCGATCGAAGGGCAGCGGCTCGGCATAGGCGTCCTGCTGCTGACGCCATGGCACGTTGGTTGGCGCTGCCGTTCGCGGAGCCGGTGCTGTGACTTGCGCAACGATCGAGGAACACACAACGACCAGCGCGGCGGCAGCAACACGTTTTCTGGCTGCCTGCCGAAGCAGGCCTTGGCGCGTGGAAATCATGAGTTCCCTTTCAAGCAGCATAGATCCAGGATGCGGCATTGTCCTTTGCCGGTGCGATACCGGTTTTACAGGCGAGTATCGAACGGGCGCTGTCTGTGGGCAGAAAAGCCGGGAGGATGGCTTGCCGACTTTCTACACTTTCCGTATAAACTCAGCAAACACTCTTGGCAAGTCGAATCCTCAAGACGATGCGCCGCACGCCCGGCAAACCTTCCGCGACCCCGCGGCTGCCGGTACGTGCAGAAGCGGCGCGGCCTTCGCAGCTGCGCGAGTCGAACTGCCGCCTGCTGCTGCGGCTCTTGCGTCGCGACAGCCCGTGCTCGAAGGCGGACCTGGTGCGCAACTCGGGGCTGTCGGCGACTACCGTCTCTGTATCGATTGCGCATCTGGCAACGTTGGGGCTGGTCGAGGCGATGGGCGACGGTGAGAGCTCTGGCGGGCGTCCGCCAGGCCTGCTGCGGTTCAACAGCCGGCACGGGTTTGTGGCGGGGGCGGACGTGGGCGGCACGCGCCTGCGCATGATGCTGGCGGATCTGAACGGCAGGCCAGTGGCGAACTGGGCGACGCACCTGAACGACAAGCAGAAGACGCCACGCGCGATGGTCGCGCTGATGCAGACGGGCATTCGTGAGATGGCGCGGCAGGCCGACGTGCCGCCGCGTGTGCTGCACCTGACAGTCGGCGCGCCCGGCATCACCGACGTGGAGCACGGTGTGGTTCTGGCCGCGCCGAACCTGCAGGGATGGACCGACTTTCCGCTGCGAGCGCTGGTGGAGCGCGAGATGAAGCTCCGCTGCACGGTGGAGAACGATGTGAACTTGGCCGCGGTGGGCGAGCATGCCGAAGGGGAGGCGCGCGACGTGCAGGACTTCATTTTTATCGCGATGGGCACGGGCGTGGGCGCCGGCATCTTCCTGCGGGGCGCGCTTTATCACGGTGCCGACTGGTCCGCCGGCGAGATTGGATATCTGCCGGTGCATGGTTTGCCGCGCGAGCGGGTGCGGTTGCACGAGACCGGTCAACTGGAGCGGGCGATTGGCGGCGCGGGGGTCGAGGCCCAATGGCAAAAAGCGTTGCGCCGTGAGCGCCGGTCGGCGAATCAAAGCCTTATGCAATTGCACGCACCGCAGATCTTCGATCTGGCGGATGAGGGCCATGCGCTCGCCATCGAGGTGACGACGGCAACCGCCCGCATTCTGGCCGACGCGATCGGAACACTGTCGCTGCTGTACAACCCGCAGGTCGTGGTGCTGGGCGGCGGCGTGGGCGCGCACCGCACGCTGTGCTCCGCCACAGAAAACTTTCTGCGCGAGAACGAGTTCGCGCAACCCGCGCTGCGTGCCTCCTCGCTGGGCACGGAGGCGCAGCTGTTTGGGGCAGTGTCACTGTCGTTATCGGCAGCGGAAGCCGGCCTGCTCTGTTGACCCCAAACCGCAGTTGCTCCCGCCAGGGTGATCGATAAAGCCGGCGGAACCAGACGATGCCGCTTCGCAAGACCAGACGGCACACCGTACCAGAAGCAGAAGCACTATCCCATGCGGCACGAAGACAACGCCGCATTTTCGGAGGTCTACCCCATGAAGCAGTCTCTTCTTCCGCTCGCCCTGTCCGCCGTGCTGTTTGTGACACCCGCACCCGCGCTGCTGGCGCAGGCGAATTCCATCAATGGAACGCTGCGCGGCGCGATCACCGATCCGACCGGCGCGCCGGTGCCCGGCGCTGCCGTCACGATCAAGAACGTAGGCAACGGCTTTACGCGCGAGCTGACCACCAACAGCGATGGCCGCTACGTGGCGCCTGACCTGCGGCTGGGCGA
>CAXUEG010000396.1:0-2275 GCA_964249935.1 uncultured Terriglobus sp. | reverse complement strand
GTGGGGCGATGCCCGGTTTGTGACGCCGCGGTCGGTGGATGTGTATGTGCGGCGGATTCGGGAGAAGATGGAAGAAGACGCTGAGAATCCGCGGTTTCTGAAGACGATGCGCGGGGCGGGGTACCGGTTTGAACGGGGCGAGGCTTAGGATTGGCCTCTCTTGCGGGCCGGGTGAAGCCCGGTTCCGCCGTCCGTGCCGGCGTGGACCCTTCTTCTTGCAATCGTTCGGAGTTTGCCTGTGTTCCAGTTCCGATCGTTGAGTGGCAGTGTTCGCCTGTTCGCGCTGATCGCGATGTTGCTGGTGGCTGGGGCGTCGGCCGTGCGGCCATTCTTTGGAGTCGTTGCGGCCGTGGCGCTGGCGTTTGGTTTGGGTAGTTGGCTTCGCCGCCGCATGGGACAGGAAGTTGCGACGCTGCAGGCCGGGCAGCCGGTCGCGGATGAGTTGCAGCCGATGGCGGAGACGGAGCTGGCGCGCATGATGCAGAGCCGGCAGGAGCTGCAGGCGGCAGACGACAAGCGGCTGCAGTTGGAGGTCTTGCTGGAAGGCATGCAGGACGGCGTCCTGGGTGTGGATGCGGGCCGGCGGGTCGCCTGGACCAACGCCGAGATGGGCCGGATTCTGGACACGCATGGGCTGGGAGCGGTGATCCGCATGGGCCGTTCGCTGGCGCACACGTTGCGGGATCCGGCGCTACTGGAGCTGGTGGACCGGGTCATGGAGGATCGATTGCCGCGGAGTTTGCGGACGAGCACGCTGCTGCCCGCCCGCATGTTTGAGGTGAACGCAGCGCCACTGCCGAACGGCGGTGCGGTGCTGGTGCTGCGGGACGTGACGCGGGCCGAGGCGCTGGAGCGAGCACAACGGGAGTTCGTGGCGAACGTGTCGCATGAGCTGCGGACGCCGCTAACGTCGGTGCGCGGGTATTCGGAGACGCTGCTGGACAGCGGTTTGATTGCGCCCGAGGCCGAGCCGTGGGTTGAGACCGTGCTGAAGAATGTGGAGCGGATGTCGCGGTTGACGGAGGACCTGCTGCTGCTGGCGCGGACGGAGGCGCCGGATCGCACGCCGCTGAAACGTCCTGTGGCGGCGAGTGCACTGATCGAGGACGCGGTGCGGAACTTTCGCGTGGCAGGCGTGGAGCTGGCTGTGGAGGCCGCGACGACGACGCCGGTGCTTGCGGACGAGATCGCGATCCAGCAGGTGCTGGCGAATTTGCTGGAGAACGCGGCGAAGTATGGTCGGCCGAGTGATGGGTCGGCGACCCGGATCATGCTTGCGGCGGAAGATCAGGGCGAAGCGGTGGTATTCCGGGTCCGTGACTTTGGGCCGGGCATCGCGATGGAGCACCATGGCCGGTTGTTCGAACGGTTTTACCGGGTGGACAAGGCGCGGTCGCGGGAGAGCGGCGGGACCGGATTGGGTCTGTCGATTGCTCGACTGCTGGTGGAGGAAAACGGCGGGACGATCTCGATACACAGCACCCTAGGGCGGGGCGCAGAGTTCCGTTTCACGCTTCCGCTCGTGGCCACTGGGGAAGCTTCGGTGACCGAGAGCTCTTCTCAGACCGGCGCGGAAGCTGCGTCTGCCGAAAGCGTCCTGGCTTTCGCTCTGGAAGGTGCAGGGACTGCGGATGCGTCTACGCCGTTAGCAGAGGTCGCTGATTCGCAATTAAAGTGATGTGTCTCCGTTGATGCGTGTATCTGCCGCAAATGGGGGATACGATCTTGCACCATTTTGATGGCAAGTTCACGTATTTCGCGTACGCTGTTGCAATCAGAATGCGGATCGTGGCTACACTTCGCGAATTTGAGTCAGAGGCGGATGACGCGCCTGCCTTCGCGCCCGCGCGAGACTGTGCGGGACGTGACCATTCTGCCGGGAGGTCTGGCTGATGCGGACGCGGTTTCATCAATCGCTGGACCTGTTGAAAGAGAAGCTGCTGGTGATGGCAGGCTCCGCGGAGCAGTCGATTCAGCGCGCGATTGAGGCGTATCGCACGCGTGATATGTCGCTGGTGGAGCTGGTGCGGAGGTCGGAGCCGGCGATCAACCGGATGGAGCGGGAGCTCGACGCGGCGGCGCTGGACCTGCTGGCGATGCAGCAGCCGATGGCGGTGGACCTGCGGTTCATTCTGTCGGTGATCCGGATCAATGCGGACCTGGAGCGGGTGGGCGACCTGGCGGTGAACATTGCGCTGCGCGCGCGCGAGATGACGCAGATGAGCGATGCGGATCTGCAGGGGGATATAAAAAACCGAGGACCGCTCCCAGGAGC
>CAXUEG010000395.1:0-2286 GCA_964249935.1 uncultured Terriglobus sp. | reverse complement strand
ATCCGTCACAGTATCGAGGCATTGAGAATGCTTCGGACGACGCGTTGTCTGAGATCGAGATTTCGGGGGTCGGGTATGAGCTCTTCTTCCCGATCCTTGACGAAGGTATCTGGCTTCCGAACACGTTCCGCGACAGCTTTCCCAATCTGAAGACGCCAGCTGCGATGAAGCAGGTGACGGGGCAGAGCGCGGGAGAGCAACGGATGGCAGCGTGAACGCTAGCGCCAGTCGTCGCGCATGCGTTCCTGGTGGGCTAAAACCTCATCGAAGCTGTCTGTTTTCTTGATGAGGATGTCGCCGAATTTGTGCGCCTGGCGCAGCAGGATCGCCTGAAGACGGACAAGTTCGAGCATGGCCAGGAACATGCAGATGAGCGCCTGTTGCGAGTGAGTGTTCTGCAGCAGCTTGCGCAGGCTGGTGGGGCGGTCTTCCAGCATCAGGCGGCGTTTGGTGTACTCGAGCATCTGCGCGACCGTGACGGAATCCTCGTCGACGTTGAGCACGGGCCGCTTACGGACGCGTTCGAGGATCTCCTGGAAGACGCGGACGAGGTCGGTGGTGTCGGCGGCGATTTCGCGCTCGCCCTCGTCGATGCGGGTGAATTCCTTCGCGCCGGGGTTGGTCCAGGTGGCGTCTTCGATCTGCTGCTTTTGGAGCAGCATCTGCGCGGCGGCTTTGAAGCGCTCGTGTTCGAGAAGGCGCTCCACCAACTCGCGGCGCGGGTCCTCGGCCTCGCCGGCGGCAATGAGCGAGGCCTCGCGCGGCAGCAGCATCTTGCTCTTGATGTGGATCAGCAGGGACGCCGTGTAAATGAAGTCGCCGGCAGAGTCCACGTCCTGCTGCTTCAGCTGCTCGGTGTAGGCAAGGAATTGGGCGGTGATTCTGCCGATCGGGATGTCGTAGATGTCGATGTCCTGCTTGCGGATCAAGTCGAGCAGGAGGTCCATCGGTCCGTCGTAGACCTGGCCTACGGTGACGGAAAAGGGCGAGTGCGAAACTTCTTCTTTCGTGTCGCTCTTCTTTTTCGTTGGAGCAAGCCTGGGCGGCGCGGGGGCAGGTGGATGTTCGAGAATCAGCTTTTCTGTAGCTGTGGTGATGGCGGCAGCACCCATGCGGTCCGCTGCGTTCCCAGGCGCGGAGTCGTCTGCGGTCACATTCTGGAGAACGATGTCAGCCATGCGCGTGTTCCATTATCGCGCTTTGACGTGGCGCAAGCTGAGGAAGATCCGTCCGAAACTCGCGTTAGTACGGGTCGTTGGCTGAGGGTGGAATGTTGGGAACCGGCTCGTGATCGCCTTCGGGGGTCCACTTTTGGTCAGCGGGCATATCAGTTTGCATGGGTCCTTGTGGCGACAGGTTTGAGTCGTGACGGCGATCTGCATCGGTGGCCGGAATCACATCCGGGTCATTAGGGATCGGCTTGGGGTCGTTCGGAAACGTAGCGCTCATGTGTCTGCTCCTGTCACTTGCCTCAGATGCTGCAATGCTGCCGTCTACAAGCCCATGGCCGCGCGTACTTCGGCCATGGTGGCATCTGCCTGCTGGCGGGCGCGGGTCGCGCCAGTCTTTAGTATGTCTTGCACCAGCGCTGGTTGCGCCTCATAGGCGCGCCGGCGCTCGGCGATCGGTTCGATCTCGCGCAGGATCGAGTCGGCGCACCAGCCCTTGCACTCGATGCAGCCGATGAGGGCGTTGCGGCAGCCGTCATACACCTTCGCAAGCGTTTCGGGCGTGGAAAAAACCTTGTGGAGGTCGCCCACAGGGCATTTGTCCGGGTCGCCTGGATCGGTACGGCGGACACGTGCCGGATCGGTGACCATGGGACGCATCTTCTTTCGGAGCTCGTCCGCAGAGTCCGTCAAGTTGATCGTGTTGCCGTAGCTCTTCGACATCTTGCGGCCGTCCAGACCGGGCAGCCTGGGCGATGGCGTGAGAAGCACCTTTGGCTCGGGCAGCAGTTCGGCTTCGATTACGTTTTCGCTGATCTCGGCCTTCATGCGCTCCTTGTCGCTGGCCGCGGCAGCGACTTCGGGGGTGACAGCGGAGCTGTAGAGCTGGTTGAAGCGGCGGGCGACCTCGCGGGTGAGCTCCACGTGCGACACCTGATCCTGGCCTACGGGAACGAAATCGGGCTTGTACAGCAGGATGTCTGCCGCTTGCAGAAGCGGATACCCGAGAAATCCATGGGTATTCAGCTCCTTTTCACGAAGCTGCTCCTGCTGGTCCTTATAGGTGGGCACGCGCTCGAGCCAGCCGAGCGGCGTGATCATGCCAAACAGGGTGTAG
>CAXUEG010000394.1:1449-2303 GCA_964249935.1 uncultured Terriglobus sp. | reverse complement strand
GGAAGGCTTCTCCGTGGAGATGGTAGGGGATGGCCCGGCCGGTCTGGACCGGCTGACCCGCGACACTTTCGATTTGCTGCTGCTGGACCTGGCGCTTCCGGGCGAAAGCGGCATTGATCTTCTGCCTCGCATCAAGAACCTCGTTCCCGAGTTGCCGGTCATCATGATCACGGCTTACGGCACCGTCGGCAACGTCGTCGACGCCCTGCGCGCCGGGGCGGACAACTTCGTCCAGAAGCCATGGGACAACGAAAAACTGCTGGCCGACATTCGGTCTGCCATCGCGCGGCACCGCTCCGAAGAGGAGGTCGTCCAGCTCAAGCGAACGCTCAAGCAGCGCTACTCGTTTGAAAACATTATCGGTAAGAGCGATGTGATGATGCGGCTGCTCGACATCGTCGCACAGGTCGCTCCGTCGCGCTCCACCGTGCTCATCCATGGCGAGAGCGGCACCGGCAAGGAGCTGATCGCGAAGGCGATCCACTTGAACTCGCCTCGCCGCGACAAGCAGTTCGTCGCCATCAACACCGGCGCGGTGCCGGTCGACCTGCTTGAATCCACGCTCTTCGGCCACGTCAAAGGCGCGTTCACCTCAGCGATCGCGGCGAAGAAAGGCCTGTTCGAGGTCGCCCACGGCGGCACGCTCTTCCTCGACGAGATCGGCACCATGCCGATCGAAACGCAGGCAAAGATTCTTCGCGCGCTGCAGGAGCGGCGCTTCATGCAGGTCGGCGGCACGCAGGAGATCGCCGTCGACGTGCGCATCGTGGCGGCGACCAATGTCGACCTGCAGCAGGCCGTCAAGGAAGGCCGCTTCCGCGAGGACCTGTACTACCGCCTCTCCGTGATCAACC
>CAXUEG010000394.1:0-1439 GCA_964249935.1 uncultured Terriglobus sp. | reverse complement strand
CTGCGCGCCCGCAAAGAAGACATCGCGCTTCTCGCCGCGCACTTCCTGAAGCGCTTTGCCGAAGAAAATGAGATGGAGCCGCGCACCCTGGCCAACGACGCCATGCGCGCCATGATGGATTATGAGTGGCCCGGCAACGTGCGCGAGTTGGAGAACGCGATGGAGCGAGGGGTCGTTCTGTCTACCGGCCCCACCATCGGACTTGAGCTGTTGCCGCAGCAACTCTCCGGCAACCCATATAGCGCGGCCCTGCTGGAGCAGCGCTCCGATGCTTCCCTCTTCGACATCATGGAAGAGATCGAGCGCCGCATCGTGGCCGACCGCCTGGAGCGCTGCAACTGGAACCAGACAGAAACGGCGGAGTTCTTCAAAATCCCACTCTCGACGCTGAACCAGAAGATCAAACGCCTGAACGTAGAAGTGAAGAAGCGCGGACAGCACTAAGGGCCGCTATACTGGCCAAACTTACATGCTGGCCCTTGTTCGCTTTGTTACTCCCACTGCCTTGTTCTTGCTTCTGTGGTCCACGCTGCAAGTTCATGCGCAGTGGCTTCCTGTCACTTCACCAACGAAAAATGATCTGCTGAGCGTTGACGTG
Source organism: uncultured Terriglobus sp. (assembly GCA_964249935.1). Taxonomy (GTDB): domain Bacteria; phylum Acidobacteriota; class Terriglobia; order Terriglobales; family Acidobacteriaceae; genus Terriglobus. Next base: position 841 of record CAXUEG010000394.1, on the reverse strand, counting down.
CGCGATCAGGCTGTGTGGGCGAGCGGCAAGGACGATACGGTCGTTCACAGCAACGATGGCGGCAACAGCTGGCAGTCTTGCACGCCCGTGTCCAAGGTACGAGGCACCGCGATCGTCGGCATTGCCGCAGTGGACGCGTCGACAGCAGTTGCCATCAGCAGCGGCAAAGGCCAGGGCTCCAAAGTTTACCGGACCAGCGACGAGTGTAAGAGCTGGCAGGTTGTCTTCGACAATCCAGAGGAGCATGGCAGCTTCGATACTCTCCGTCGAGTCACCGGCCAGCAGATTTATCTGTTGGGCGAGCCGGTATCCGGAAAATTTCCCGTGTACTTTTCGCAGGACGGCGGCCAGAAGTGGTTCGTCACGGACGACGCAGGGCTGGACGCATCGCCCGGCGAGTCTGCGGCGGCCAGCAGCATCGTAACGGTTGGACCGTATCTTTACTTCGGAACGCGAGCCACACCCGGGCCAAGACTGCACTTCACGTACGCGAAATGTGCTCCGGGAGGCCAGTCGGGGACCTGCCCGGTGGAGTGGACGAGTTCGCGTTTTCCCACAGAAGTCAGCCAGCTGCGCGCCATCGGCACTCGAACCGGGACCGGCTTATCGGGAAAGTTATCGATCTTCGTTCTCGGGATCTCATCCGGCGAGAACGCAGCGATGTCATCCATTTCTGCCGATGGCGGTAACCAGTGGTCCATCCCGGCCGCGTTTCCTCTCCTGCATGCCGCCGCGGTCGCGTTTGTGTCGGCGAAGCAGACGTGGATCGCTGTAGGAACGGACGGTACCGCAACCTCTGACGCGAGCGGCAAGCACTGGGTCAAAGCGGCGGAAGCAGGCA
>CAXUEG010000393.1:0-2311 GCA_964249935.1 uncultured Terriglobus sp. | reverse complement strand
GAACTTGCTGACCTTCTCATCGGCAAGCCGCTGGCACCAGCGACGCGCAACACGAGCACATCGCCGCGCTGCCCGCCGTCCATTGCCTGCTCCTCCCATTGACAAGGGTGTGCACGCACCTGTGTAAGGTAACAGCGCTTGCCTCAAGGAGAGTTCAACGAATGATGCCCACTGTCAGCCGCACCAGCCGCCGCCGTTTTTTGAGAGACTCCGCGTTTGCCGCATCGGCGTTGGGTCTGGTTCGTCAGCCTCTCGTCGCACAAGCAACGCAGGTGGATGCTCACATTGAGGTCATGCCGGCTGAGACGATTGGCACCATCTCGCCGGAAATCTACTCGCACTTTATCGAGCAGCTTGGCGGCGTGATCTATGACGGCGTGTGGGTCGGAGAGCAATCGAGAATTCCGAACATAGACGGCGTGCGCAAGGCGTTTGTGGACACGATGCGGGCGGTGCAGGCGCCGGTGCTGCGCTGGCCGGGTGGCTGCTTTGCCGATTCCTACGACTGGCACGAGGGCGTGGGCCCGCGCAGCAAACGGCGTGCGCGGGCGGGCTTCTGGGACCAGCAGGACTCAAATCAGTACGGGCTGCACGAGTTCATGCACACCTGCCGGCTGATCGGCTGCAAGCCGTATCTTGCAGCGAACCTGCGCGGTCAGCCCGCGAAGGAGCTGATCGAAGAGATCGAATACTGCAATGCACCCGCTGGGAACCTCGCATCGAACTCGGCGGCACCCGCCATGCCGAACGGGATGGCGACGCTGCGCGCCGCGAACGGCGATGCCGCTTCGTTCGACGTTGATCTGTGGGGTATCGGTAACGAGAGCTGGGGTTGCGGCGGCAATATGACGCCCGAGGAGTATGCCGCGGAGTTCCGCCGGTACACAGCATGGACGCCCAGCTATAGCGAGAAACCTCTGCGCTTCGTCGCGGTCGGTCCCAACGGCGATGATGTGGACTGGACGTCGCGGCTGTTCAAAGCGCTGTATGCGAACCCGGAGCGGAGGAAGCTGTGGGGATTGTCAGTTCACTATTACACGTCTGGCAGCGCTCAGAAGTTTGCGGAAGGTGATGCTCTGAACTTCACCCCCGATGAGTTCTATGACTTGCTCACGCGCGGCAGTCTAGTGGAGAAGGTGGTCACAGATCACTGGCGCGCGATGGGCGACACGCCGGGCCAGCCCAAGGTAAAGCTGGTCGTGGATGAGTGGGGCGCGTGGTACGGCAAGGGAACGCAGCTTGGGCCGAACTACAACCTTTCGCAGCAGTCCACGATGCGCGATGCCTTGCTGACCGGGATCACCTTAGACATCTTCCAGCGCCACGCCGACAAGGTGGCGGTGGCCGCAGTTGCGCAAAGTGTCAATTGCATTCACTCACTCATGCTGGCGCAGGAGGATAAGTTCTGCGTGACGCCGACCTATCACGTCTTCAAGATGTACCTACCGCATCACGGCGCAATGGCGGTCCGGTCGGAATTCACAGTGTCTTCGATTGACAACCCTTTGGGCAGTGCGCCGATCCAGGTGGGCGGCAACAGCTACATCGGCCAGCTCGCGCCGGTAAAGACGCTTGCCGGGCTGAGCGGGTCAGCATCGCTGGCGGCCGACGGTGATGGCAAGCGGCTCACGGTGACGGTGGTGAATCCGCGCATCGAGAAGCCAATGACGACGGAGATCGCGGTGCGTGGGGCGACGGTCGCCTCCGCCAGCGGGACCGTGCTAACTTCGCATGACATTCACGATCACAATGACTTCTTGCATCCGAACGCAGTAAAGACCGCACCGGCAACGGTGGGTACACCGGCCGGCGGCAAGCTGGTTCACACGTTTCCGCCGTCCAGCGTGACCACGCTGCAGGTAAACCTCATGTAGACATCAGGCTAGAACGTATGCCGAAGTGACCGGCACAATGTGGGTAGGCTCCGTACCGGCGGGGACGCATTGAAGCCCGGGCCGATTGCAATGGTCTTGGCCGGGCGCGGGGTCGTTGTCGACAAAGGTGCAGCGCACTTCTCCGTACACGCGCGGATCTGAGCGGGCAATCTGCCGTGTCCCGGCTGGCTTTGGAGGCCGATAGGGAAGCGGGCGGAAAATCTGTGCCGTATTGTCCTCGTCGCGCGGACGGTGCTGCGCGGACAGATATGCCGGCGCGCTCGCCACCAGCGCAAGCGCAAAGGTGACACTGACGCGCTGAGTCCCCGTGGCGATCAGGCGATCTCCACAAGACTTTTTGTGTAGCTGGTGGGCACGCTGCTCCACGCGGCGAGACTCCGGGCCCGCGTCGGTGATACAGGAAGCGCTGCACTGAG
>CAXUEG010000392.1:909-2329 GCA_964249935.1 uncultured Terriglobus sp. | reverse complement strand
GTTCTTAATGTTTCAGAAATGGAGTGTCCTTCATGTTTCAGAACTCGATTCTCTTGATGTTCAGAACTCACCGTGTGTGTGAAGGTGTGTTCGTTTGCGGTCTCACAGCCTGCAGATGAGGAGTTCGCGTTCGTAGATCATCTCGGGTGGCAGGTGGTGGTGGAGGTCGATGAAGAGTTCTTCGTGGCCGATGACCTCGCGGCGCCACTCGGCAATGTCGACGCGCTGGGCCTCGTGGAACTGCGCTTCGGTGAAGGCGAGGCCGGTCCACTCCATGTCGTCGTAGAGCGGCGTCCATCCGATGGGCGTTTCGCGGCCCTGGGCGCGGACGCGGACACGGTAGACGATCCATTTCAGCACACGCATGTTTTCGCGGAAGCCAGGCCAGAGGAACTTGCCGTTCTCGTCCTTGCGGAACCAGTTGACGTGGAAGATGCGCGGGGTGCTCCCGAGTGAGCGCTGCATCTTGATCCAGTGCCGGAAGTAGTCGCCCATGTGGTAACCGCAGAACGGCAGCATGGCCATGGGATCGCGGCGTACGCGGCCCAGCGCACCGGCGGCGGCGGCGGTGGTTTCAGAACCCATGGTGGCCCCTGCATAGACGCCGCTGGACCAGTTGAAAGCCTGGTAGATGAGCGGAATGGTGTTGGAGCGGCGGCCGCCGAAAAGGATGGCGCTCACGGGAACGCCGCACGGATTTTCCCAGTCGGGATCGATGGTGGGGCACTGTGAGGCAGGCGCGGTGAAACGGCCGTTGGGATGGGCTGCGGTGCAGCCGGTTTTTTTCGCAATCTCGGGTGTCCAGCGCTCCCCGCGCCAGTCGGTGCACTCGGCGGGGGACTCCTCAGTCATGCCTTCCCACCAGACACCGCCGTCGGGAGTTTCGGCCACGTTGGTAAAGATGGTGTTGCGGCGCAGAGTCGCCATGGCATTGGGATTGGTCTGTTCGCTGGTACCGGGCGCAACGCCGAAGAAGCCGGTCTCCGGGTTGATGGCGCGCAGCTGACCGGTGCTGTCGGGCTTGATCCAGGCGATGTCGTCGCCGACGGTCCAGACCTTCCAGCCCTCGAAGCCGGCGGGTGGCACGAGCATGGCGAAGTTGGTTTTGCCGCAGGCGGACGGGAAGGCTGCAGCGACGTAGGTCTTTTCCGTCTTGCCTTCGGCGTCGGCGGGTGACTCGACGCCGACGATCAGCATGTGCTCGGCCATCCAGCCTTCGTCGCGCGCGATGTTGCTCGCGATACGCAGCGCGAAGCACTTCTTGCCGAGCAGGGCGTTGCCGCCGTAGCCGGAGCCGAAGCTCCAGATTTCGCGCGTTTCCGGGAAGTGCACGATGTACTTCGTCTTATTCTGCGGCCAGGCTACATCCTGCTCACCAGGCTGAAGCGGGCAGCCAACCGAGTGCAGGCAGGGCACGACA
>CAXUEG010000392.1:0-899 GCA_964249935.1 uncultured Terriglobus sp. | reverse complement strand
GTGGACGATGTACTTTTCGTCATTGCAGGGCCAGGGAACGTCGGCCTGACCGGGCGCGAGTGGGGCGCCGACCGAGTGGATGCAGGGAACGACTCGTTGTTCATCCTTGTCGATCTCGGCGAGCACGGGCAGACCGATGCGGCACATGACGCGCATGTTGACGACGGCGTACTCCGAATCGGTAAGCTGCACGCCGATGCGCGACATGGGGCCGCCGACCGGGCCCATGCTGAAGGCGAGCACGTACATGGTGCGGCCGCGCATGCATCCGCGGAAAAGCTGCTTGAGCTTGCGCCGCATGGCGAACGGGTCCATCCAGTTGTTCGTTGGCCCGGCTGCGTCCTTGGACAGCGAGCAGATAAAGGTTCGATCCTCGACGCGCGCAACGTCGTTGGGCGCACTGCGGGCGAGAAAGCAGCCCGGCCACTGCTGTTGATTCAGCCGGTGAAAGGTGCCGCCCGTGACCAGCTTCTCGCAAAGGTAATCGTATTCAGCCTGCGATCCGTCGACCCAGTGGATGCTGTCGGGCTGGGTGAGTTCGGCGATCTTTTCGATCCAGCGGATGAGGTGCTTGTTCGTGGTCGGCGGAAGGATGGCTGGTGCGGTTTTGGCGGGTTTGATCGCGCGGGTCGTTTCCGAACGGTCTGCGGTGGCGGCGGGCATCTGTCTATTCTGGGCGCTTTCCGGCCGGATTGCGAGTTATACGATGGGCGCGAGACCGGTGTGCGGCCTGCGTCCGATTGCGGCGCCGCTCATCCAATCCGGTATGAGTCAAGCCCTTCGGTATTCGGTTCTGGATCTGGTGAGTTTGCGGCCCGGCGAAGCGCCGGGTGAAGGGATTGCGCGAACCGTACAGGCCGCACAACATGCCGAGGCGCTTGGTTTTACGCGCTACTGGC
>CAXUEG010000391.1:0-2338 GCA_964249935.1 uncultured Terriglobus sp. | reverse complement strand
GACCGCACCTATGACATCGCACTAGAGCACGTGCGGAAGAACGCGACGGTGCAGGTGTGGCGCGTCGACCCAACGCACGGCAACGCGCTCGCCGCATTCGACCGCATGGGCCGGCCAGCGGGCTCGCTCACACGCGAACAGATCCATGCGCTTAAGAATGCCGCCGCACTTACCGCGCCTGAGACGGTGGCGTTGCAGGATGGGCACCTTCGGTTGACCGTACCCGCGTATGGGCTGGTTCTTCTGACGTTGCAAAAGCAGTAGGAGGACCGCATGCCTGGCATACGTAGCCAATTGGTAGTTGGCCTTAGATCTCTGATCGCTTGCACTTGCGCTTGCGGTAGCAGCGCAGCTGTGGCGAAGGCTCAGGCCTTCGACCGCTTCGCGGAGCACACCATCTTCGCCGGCAGTCCCGCCTCGGAGTACTACTCCTACAGCCGTGGCAGCATCTCCACCCCGAGCACCGTCAAGCTGATCCACGACCGGCTGCCACTCGAAACAACGGAGTTTAAGAGCGGACCGAACGCTTTGGAACTCTCGTGGACTTCGGCCCCTACCGGCGGGTGGGATGTAAGTGTTGATCCCATTCAATGGCGTAACGGCGAGCTGCGCTGGCAGGGCACGATCGTTTCGTTCTGGGTCTGGTCGCCATCTGCGCTGCGAGCCGCGGACCTGCCCCGCTTCGCCGTCACCAGCCGTGGCGGAGGTCACACCACCGCAGCGCCGCTCAGCGAGTTCGCGGGTGACGTGCCGGCCCGCCGCTGGACGCGCATCGCAGTGGACACGGCGAAGCTGGCATCCGCATCGCTTCGCCCGTTCGATCCCGCAGGGCTAAATGGTGTTCTCTTCAGCCAGAGTGACTCCGACGGCAAACCGCACACGCTCTATGTGGACGAGGTTCGCATTGACGGGGACATGACCGCACAATCAGACCCTCCCGCTCCGAAGACGCTCACTGCAACCGGCTTCGAACGCCATGTGGATTTGGAGTGGCAGGCGCCGGAAGACGCGGTCACGACCGAGTACGTCGTGTACCGATCGGAGCGCGGCGGACCGTACCACCAGGTGGGTGTGCAGCGCTACGGTGTGCACCGGTTCACCGATTGGCTCGGCGCGCCCGGCCTGAGTGCCAGCTACCAGGTCGCGGCACGCGACGCGCGGATGCACGAGTCCGCGCGTACACCAATCGCCACCGCAAGCACGCACGCCATGACCGATGACGAACTGCTCACCATGGTGCAGCGGGCCAGTTTCCGCTATTACTGGGACGGCGCGGAACCGAACAGCGGCATGGCGCTCGAGTCGCAGCCCGGGCCGGACCACCTGGTCGCCATGGGGGCCAGCGGCTTCGGCGTCATGGCGCTCGTGGTCGCGGTCGATCGTGGCTTCATCACGCGCGAACAGGGCGCCGAACGCATGCTGCGCATCGCAAACTTTCTGGATCACGCGGATAAATACCAAGGTGCGTGGCCACACTTTCTCGATGGCCGGACCGGTAAGACCGTTTCCCTGTTCGGCATCTACGACGACGGCGCCGACTTGGTCGAAACCTCATTCATGATGCAGGGCCTGCTCACGGCCCGGCAGTACTTCAACGGCGACACCGCACAGGAGCGCCAGATTCGCGACACCATCAACCGGCTTTGGCATGGCGTGGATTGGGATTGGTTCCGCGCCACACCGCTGCATGATGCGCTGTGGTGGCACTGGTCGCCGAACTACGCGTTTCACATTGCCAATCGGCTGCAGGGATGGAACGAGGTGATGATCACGTACCTGCTCGCGATCGCCTCGCCGACGCATCCGGTCCCTGCGTCCACCTACCAGACCGGCTACGAGCGCGAGGGCAAGGATGCACACGGAGAGTACGGAATCAAGCACACCTACTTCGACATACCTCTTGAGCAGGGCTACCTGCCGGGTACGCCCGGACCGCTCTTCTTCACCCAGTACAGCTACATGGGTTATGACCCGCGCGGCTTTCGCGATAAGTACACCAACTATTTCCGCAATAACCGTAACGAAGCCTTGATGAATCAGGCCTATGCCGTCAATAACCCCCGTCATTTCAAGGGCTATGGCGCAAACAGCTGGGGCTTGACCGCCGTGGACGGCCCGAACGACTCGTATCACGAGTACAAACCGTTCGAAGAGGACGATGGCACGATCGCGCCGACGGGTGCGGTCAGTTCCTACTGCTACACGCCAGAGCAGTCGCTGCTGGCCATCAAGCATTGGTACCGCGACCTGGGCAGAAATCTCTGGAGCATCTACGGGTTCCGCGACGCATTCAACGAAACAGAGAACTGGTACAGCAGCACGAACATGGGCCTGAATC
>CAXUEG010000390.1:0-2378 GCA_964249935.1 uncultured Terriglobus sp. | reverse complement strand
GCTCGCAGATTCTCAGCGCCGAAGAAGGCCGCTATGAAGACGGTCGCTGGGTTCCGCTGCGGCTGTGGAACGGCGACCAGACCGACCGCGGTCTCAACTTCCGACGCTCGCACGATGCCGTGGTCCGAATCAAAATGGGTGTGTTCTAGCGTGGCTGGTTCGCCCGGCAGTGCTCACCGGGGTCGCTGCCCTGCCAAGGAGTTCCTGTTGAAGCCGTCTTCGGTGTCGCGCCTCTTGCTATCTGCCTCCATCGCCTTGTCCGCTGCTGCACAGCAGCAGCAGCCCCTTGGCATGACCCAGCCGACCATCCTCTACGGCGCTGCCTACTACAACGAATACATGCCCGCAGACCTGCAGCCGGGCCGTCTCGACACCGACGTGCGCCTCATGCATGAAGCGGGCATCAGCGTGGTGCGCATGGGCGAGTCCACCTGGAGCCTGTGGGAACCGAAGGACGGCACCTTCGACTATGCCTGGATGGATCGCATCGTTGCCGCCATGGACAAGGCCGGCATCAAGGTGATCCTCGGCACGCCGACCTACTCCATCCCAACGTGGATGGCGAAGGCCCACCCGGAAATGCTGGCGCGTCCCCTCGGCGGAACACCCGAAACCGGCTATGGCATGCGCCAGAACATGAACACCGACGATCCCAATTACCGCCGCTACAGCAAGCGCCTCATTGAAAACCTGGTCGAGCACTACAAAAACAATCCCGCGGTCATCGGCTGGCAGGTCGACAATGAGACCTCCAGCTATGGCGCCACGAACCTGTCGCTCTATCCCGCGTTCGTCGATCGCCTGAAGCAAAAGTTCGGCACCACCGACGCTCTGAACAAGGCCTGGTTCCTCAACTACTGGGGGCAGGACGTGAACGACTGGTCCGACTTCCCCACCCGCGATCACGCCACCAGCACCAGCTACAAGCTGGAGTGGACCCGCTTTCAGCAGGACCGCGTCACCGACTTTCTGCGCTGGCAGGCGGATCTGGTGCGCGCGCATCGCGGTCCGAACCAGTTTGTCACCCAGGACTTCGGCAGCATGATTCTCATGGATGTGAAAGAACCCTACGTGGCCAAGGTGCTTGACGTAGTCGACAACAACCCCTACCACGGAACGCAGGACCACATGGACGGAGCCTGGCAGGCGCTGCAGGGAGACTTCGCGCGATCGCTCAAGCACGGCAACTTTCTGGTCACCGAGACGAACGCGCAAACCACGGGCTGGAGTTCAGAGGGTCAGTACCCGCCCTACGATGGGCAGCTGCGGCTCGACGTCTATACCGATACCAGCAGCGGCGCCAACATGGTCGAGTACTGGCATTGGCATTCCATCCACGCCGGGCAGGAAACCTATTGGAAAGGCGTGCTGAGCCACGACCTGCAGCCCAATCGCGCTTATCGCGAGGTGTCCCGCGTTGCGCACGAGCTGCAGCGCATCGGCCCGGAACTGGCGAACCTCCGCGTGCAGAATCAGCTTGCGATCCTGTACAGCGTCGACTCGAGTAACGCCATCGGCTTCATGCCCTACACCCCGGCCCAGGACGGCTGGACACCCGGCGTCGCCGCTGGCGCCTACGGGTCGCTGGTGCAGCAGCTGCACCGCACGCTTTACAACAGCAATGTCGGCGTGGACTTTGTCTTTCCGGAGACGAAAGACTTCTCGCAATACAAGCTGCTCGTCGTTCCCGCCTTGTACTCCGCGGACGACGCTCTGCTCACGCGCATCGCCAGCTTCGTTCACAACGGCGGCCATGTGCTCATGACCTTCAAAAGCGGATTCACCAACGAAAACTCCGCCGTGCGCTGGGAGCTTGCGCCCGGACCACTGCGCGATGCGGCAGGCTTCAGCTACCAGGAGTTCTCGAATCTCGAAACGCCGCTCGCCCTGCAAGGCGACCCGTTCCACGCCGGTACGCACAACCAGGTCAGTCAGTGGGCGGAGTTCCTCCAACTCACCACCGCAAAGCCGTTGGCCACCTACGACCACCCGTTCTTCGGCCAGTGGCCGGCCATCACGCGCAACAGCTGGGGCAGCGGCACGCTCACCTATGAGGGCACCGCACTCACGCCCGAGTTGCAGCAGAGCGTCATGCTGGACACGCTGCGCGACAGCGGTATCGCTGTCGACCCGGCCGCGGCTGCATCGCCGGTGCGTATTAAGCGCGGCGTCGGTGCGACCGGGCGCACCCTCACTTACCTCCTCAACTACAGCTCCACGCCACATACCGTGCGGTATACCGGTCCCGCAGCGCATGACCTGCTCACTGGGCGTCCCTTGGCCGGCGGAAACGACGTCGAGATCGCGCCATGGGACGTCCTGCTCGCGGAGAGTGATCGGCAGTGAAACCACGCGTCGCCGGAGACTAACGGTTCTCA
>CAXUEG010000389.1:0-2382 GCA_964249935.1 uncultured Terriglobus sp. | reverse complement strand
GCCCATCAGCGTGCATGAACTCCTGTATCCCATGGTGCAGGGCTATGATTCCGTCGCACTGAAGTGCGACGTAGAGCTCGGCGGCACCGACCAGAAGTTCAACCTGATGCGCGGCCGCGACCTGCAGCGCCACTTCGGCCAGCAGCCGCAGATCGTCCTCACCATGCCCATCATCGAAGGCCTCGACGGCGTCCAGAAAATGTCGAAGTCGCTCAACAACGCCATCGGCGTCTCCGATCCGCCGTTCGACATGTTCGGCAAACTCATGCAGATCTCCGACGACCTCATGTGGCGCTACTGGACGCTGCTCACCGACGTGCCGCAATCCGAGATCGGTCGCATGCGCGAAGCCGTCGCGAACGGCTCATTGCATCCCATGCAGGCGAAGAAAGACCTTGCCCGCACCATTACCGCCGGCTTCCACTCGCCCGAAGCCGCCGAGCGCGCCGAAGAAAACTGGTCCACGCAATACCAGAAAGGCGGCATCAGCGAAGATACCGAACGAGTCTCGCTCACGCGCGATGCTGTGAGCTACTCCGAAGCCGAACACACCGTCAATGTCGATAAGCTCGTCGTCGCCGCAAAGCTTGCACCCTCGATGAGCGAGGCCCGCCGCAAGCGCTCAGAGGGTGCGGTGAAATTGAACGACCAGCCCAGCCTCGACCAGTTCCTCCCCGCAACGCTCCCGGCCACCTACACCGTCAAACTCGGCAAGCGCACCAAGCTCGTCACCATCGCGTAGTAGCTGAGCCTTATCACGATCGAGTAGCAGCCCGAGGCTCATCCGCCGCGGTGACTTCAGCATTGTCATCCTGAGCGCAGCGAAGGACCTGCTTTCTTTCCGCATGGGCAACGCTACCGGTGAGAACTCGCAGCAAGCAAAGCAGGTTATGGATTTCACTGCTGCGAAGCAAAACGTATGGTCCCGTCTCCATCACGCATCAACTGGCCCATGCAGTGCAGGTGATCGTGCGGCAGCAGCAGCAATGTCTCTTCCCGCAGCCCCCTGTCGTACAGTCGCCGCTTTTCCTCGATCGTCCGCAACGGATCAAGATCGAACCCCATCACCCAGCTCGGCGCCACATGCGCTGCGGTCGGCAACAGATCTGACGTGAAGCAGGCCCGCTCGCCGCCGCTCTCCACGTGCACCACCAGCATCTGCCGCGTATGCCCAGGGAAGCACTCCACACTCACCCCAGGACAAATCTCCTCGCGCTCACCCGCTCCCGTCACACGCACCTGCCGTACCCGGCCTTCCGCCAGCAACGGCTCATAATTTGCCGGCACGTAACTCACGCGGTCCCGCTCCGTCTGCCTCCGTCCATGCGCGATCTCACCCGCGTGCATCACATAGGTCGCCTTCGGAAAGAACGCCCGCGGCACGCCACCGGCATCGATTACCGTGTTCCATCCACAGTGATCCCAGTGCAGATGCGTGTTGATCACGAAGTCCACCGCCTCTGGCGCCACACCCGCAGCCTCCAGCGAACGCGGTAAGAGCTTCGCCGTCGCGTAAATCTGCTCAAGCTTCGGCGGGAGCTTCTTCCCAAACCCGGTCTCGATCAGCACCGTGTGCCCGCTCACGCGCACCAACACACAATTCAGCCCGAGCTCAACGCAGTTCCGCGCGTCCGGCGTCGCCCGCTTCTCCCACATCGTCTTCGGCACCACCCCAAACATCGCGCCACCGTCGAACCGGCACGTGCCGTCCGTGCACACCGTGATCTCTGCGTCGCCCACACGCGCCCGGCCGCGCACCAGCGCCTTCGGGTCTTCCGCTATCCAGCACTCCACGCAACACTCTCCGCAATGCAAAGAGGCCACGGCATCGCCGTGGCCTCTTATCTCATTCAGGACACTAGTCCTGTTCCTTACGAACCTTCTTGCGATTCCGCTTGCGCGCCAATGCTTCCTTCACGCGCTTCTTCTCGCCCGGCTTCAGGTAAAAGGAGTGGCGCTTCACTTCCTTGATGATGTCTTCCTGCTGCACCTTGCGCTTGAACCGGCGCAACGCATTCTCAAGGGGCTCGCCTTCCTGCAAACGTACCTCTGCCAACCGAATACACCTCGCCTTCGGGCCACCCGGGCCAACCGTAAGTTTACACGACGATCGCAGAACTTTCTTTCCTAACCGCACCCCAACTCGCTTGTCTAATCGTGCGCATGCCCCAGAGCACGGACAAGGACGAGGCTGCAGCCATCCGCCGCGTTCTGCGCGGCGATCGCGACAGCTTCCGCCCGCTCATGCAGCAGCACTACCCCGTTGCCTACCGCCTTGCGTTTCGCATCACCGGCAACGCCGAAGACGCCGAGGAAGCCGCGCAGGAGGCCTTCTTCCGCGCCTATCGCAACCTCGGCACATTTCAGCTTCACAGCAGCTTC
>CAXUEG010000388.1:0-2387 GCA_964249935.1 uncultured Terriglobus sp. | reverse complement strand
CGCTCGGGGATGGTGGGCGTGAGTGCATTCGGCAGATCGCGGACCTGGAGCATGTAACCGATGGGCGTGATGCCGCAGATGGGTTCTTTGCTGAACTGGCCGATGCGGTAGCTGAGTGCGCCGAGGAGCTTGCCGTCGATGTAGACGGGAGAGCCGCTCATGCCGGCAACGACGCCGGTGAACTCGGGTTTGGTGCCGTGGAGGCGGGCAAGGATCATGTCCTGGCCGGGGCCGATGGCGTTGGGCATGCGGCCGAGGATTTCGACGTCCATGGGCTCGGGGACGCGGCCTTCGAAGACGGTCCAGGCGGTGCCGTGGAGGCCGCGGTGTACCTGATCGAGCGGAAAGGGGTCGGCGTGGAGCGGTGGCGTGGCTGGGGTGGTGAGTGCGGTCTGCGCAGTCGTCGAAGTTTGCGCCGTTGCGGTCATACACAGCGTGAGTGCCCAGGGAAGCGCGAGCGCGGCCCAGCCGGATCGCTTTGGTACTGGAACCGTTGCGCAAAGAATCACGTCTACCAGAGTAGAGAGGTGCGGCGGCGTTGCCAACCCGCTGGCGGCTCGCGGCTTTCGCCGGACGCAAGTGCAGCGCCGACGCGCGCCGAATCGCGTATCAAGTTCGCGTGAGCGAGCTTACAGTCAGCTTGAGGATTTGGTTCAGTGCTTCCTTTCCGTCCTATTCGTTCGCTTGTATTGGCCGCTACGCTTTCGGGCGTGGGGCTGCTTTCTGTACCGATGTTTGCGCAGCAACAGCCATCGACGCCGCCTGCGGCACAGCCCGACCAAGGGCCCGTACAGGACAACGGTCCGGTAGTGCGCAAGAGAAAAGAGGCCGAGCCGGAGCCGGCACCCGAGCCGGAACAGCCGCGGGACAAGACGCCGAAGGAGCTGCAGAACTACACGCTGCGCGTGGACGTGCCGGTGGTGAACGTGGACGTGAGCGTGCAGCTGGATAAGACGCGGCAGTTTGTACCGGGGCTGAAGGCTGGCAACTTTCGCGTGCTGGAGGATGGCGTGCCGCAGCGCGTGAGCGAGGTGCGGCAGACGACGGCGCCGATCACGGCGGTGATGCTGCTGGAGTTCGCGGCGAACAGCTGGGCGTTTATCCAGGACATGCGGCAGTCGTCCTACGTGTTCTTCAGGTCGCTGAAGCCCGACGATTACATTGCGGTGATCACGTATGACCTGCGGACGCATATTCTGACGGACTTTACGAAGGACAAGCAGGTCACGGCGCAGGCTCTGCAGACGCTGACGATTCCGGGGTTCAGCGATACGGATGAGTTCGACGCGCTGTATGAGACGCTGGATCGCGTGAGCCGGATCGATGGACGCAAGTACATCATTCTGATCTCGAGCGGGCGCGATACGTTCAGCAAGCTGACGCTGGACAAGATGCTGGCGAAGGTGAAGACGGCCCAAAACGTGAGCATTTACACGATCAGCACGGGTGGGCTGGCGCGCACCCTGGCCGACAACCGCATGGGCGGGATCGCGCGCATGGACTACCTGCAGGCGGACAACCAGATGCGTACGTTTGCGGCTATGACGGGCGGCAAGGCGTACTTTCCGCGGTTTGAGGGCGAGCTGCCGGACATCTTCAGTGAGATCAATCAGTCGATACGAAATGAGTACATCGTGACGTACCGGCCGACGAACACGGCGCAGGATGGGTCGTATCGCAAGATCAAGGTGGAGCTGGTCGACAACGAAGGTATGCCGCTGCAGATGGTGGATGAGAAGAATAAGAAGATGAAGTACACCATCAGCGCGCGGGATGGGTATAAGGCGCGCAATCCCGTGGAGTAGAGCAGCTAGAGTTCGTCGAGGCCGAGCGGGCGTTTGCGGATGGGTGCGAGCGGCGTGCTGCGGTCGGCGGGTGTGTCGCGGTCGACGATGAGGATTTGCTCGCGCTCGCTGGAGGCGAGGGCGATTTCGGCGATGCCGAGCAGAAGGATGATGGACTCGAGAGTGGTCGACCACTTGTGACGCGCCTCGAAGTCGGTGCGGAGTGGTGAACCCGGAAGCAGGGCTTCGATCTGTCCGCCGGCGAGGGCGCGGTCGTGTTCCATGGGGCCGATGATGAAGCGGTTGCTGGACCAGGTGAGCGCCATCATGACGAAGACGAGGCCAACCTGCACGAGTGGCAAGCGCGCGTGCTGCCGGAGCAGGCGGACCGCAACGAGGATCAGAACACCGCACCAGAGGCCGGCGCTGTGCAGGGTGAGCAGGCAGGCTCCGATGAAGGTGCCGAAGTCGGCCTGTTTGCCGAGCAGCTGAAAGGCTCGCGGAGCGACGACCGCACCAAAGAAGAGGATGCTGCCGATCCAGAATGTAAGGGCGAGCGCGCGGATGGTGCGGAGCAACGTCTGCATGGTGACAGTTTAGGCT
>CAXUEG010000387.1:2091-2395 GCA_964249935.1 uncultured Terriglobus sp. | reverse complement strand
CCGTAGGGCGGCAGCGTAACGCTTTCCCCGTTGTGCGCGCTTGTAGCATCGCTATTCTCAATGTCCCACCACGTGAGCGTGTGGTGCGGGCTCCTTGCCAGCAGCGTGAACGTTTGCGGCTCCGGAGTGGTGTTCACGATGAAGTAAAGATCACGGTCCGGCAGGCTGCGTTGAATGAACCCGACGGCGCCGTTCGTTCCGCCCAGATCGAAAGAGGATGGAATGCTCCGTCGCAATGTTGTGCTGAGCTCTGCGGAAGTCGTTCGCACCCAACGGTTCGGATCGGCGAGATTGCGATCTGGAC
>CAXUEG010000387.1:0-2081 GCA_964249935.1 uncultured Terriglobus sp. | reverse complement strand
AGGCCACGCTCGAACCCGTGATCGGAACCCTCTCTACAACGTGCTCAGGCCCGCGGCGCAGGCGCGGCGCGCGGTCGTCGGACGCCACCAGCACCCGCGAACCGTAGGGCGGCAGCGTAACGCTCTCTCCGTTGTGTGTGCTGTTGGTATCGCCGTTCTCAATGTCCCACCACGTGAGCGTATGGTGCAGGCTGCTTGCAAGCAGGGTGAACGTTTGCGGCTCCGGCGTGGTGTTGGCGACAAAGTAGAAGTCGCAATCCGGCAGGCTGCGCTGAATGAAACCGACGGCGCCCTTCGTCGCGCCTAGATCGAAAGCGGATGGAATGCTCCGTCGCAATGTTGTGCTGAGCTCTGCGGAAGTCGTTTGCACCCAACGGTTCGGATCGGCGAGATTGCGATCTGGACGAGCCAGCGCCGCAATGAGTTTTGGTGTATCACTTGCGTCTTGCAGACCGGGCGCGAGCGAGGGCATTGTGTCGAGAAAGATCACCGTTCCGCCGCGTCGGTAGAAAGCCACCAACGCTTGGGCGGTCTTCAGACGCATGCGTGTGGTGGGCGGAACGACGATCACTTTGCACTGCAAAGCGCGCGTCTCCAGCGCAGGACCGTCGATATAATCCAGGTTGTGCCCGGAGTTCAGCACCGCCTGCATCAGCGCGGGCGTGATGCGCTGCTTCATCTCCTCCGTAACTGAAACATGCCCAGGCACGAACGCCGCCTGCGCATCGTCCTCCGGCAGCAGGATCGCAACATCGTTCGCCGGCTCGCCCTGCCGCAGGAGCCAGCTCACACGCCGCAGGTATTTCGTGACAGCCGGCATCACCGGCCACCAGGGGTTATGCGCGTTGAACACCGCCGCCGCGTACAGCGAGTAACCGGGCTCCTCCGCGTACGGCGGCGAGTACGGCCAGCCGTGCGCGATGATCTGGTTCACGCCTTCCAGGAACATGCGGTCGGCCTCCACCTTCATGTCCAGCGGCGTCGCGCGAAACGCAGGCGAGTGCAGCCACGTCCACGTCTCGGCGCTGGTCACGTTGCGGCCAGATACGTGGTTCGCGCTCGACGCCCAGCGCGTAAACGAGAACTGGTTCCACTGCGGGCCTTCGCCCTCGGCAAGCTGCGGCGTCATCTCGTCAATGAACGTGGCGGCGGGTTCACCATAGGTCTGCGAACGGAACTTCGTGCCGTGCGCGGCGGCGAAGTCCGCCATCGGCCTTAGGTAGTTCTCGCGCAGGAGATCGCTCAGCGTCACGCCCCAATCATGCCGCACCGCCTCCGCCTGCGGCGTTCCACCCTGCCATAGTTCGGGCAGATGCGGGATCAGGTCATAGCCGCGCCGCTTCCGGAACTCCGCAGGCAACGAGCCGGTCCAATCGGAGCCATAGACCTCCAGCGAATCGCTGAATACCGCATATGGCGGCGCACCCGCGAAGCCCTGCAGGAGCTTGTCGCTCACCTCACGATTATGCGTATCGATTGCGGCGCGATTCATGTGGTCGAGCACATAGCCTTCGCCGCCGCAGGCTGCGCGCTTGACCATTTGCTTAGTGTGCGCAGCGATAAAGACGAGCTGAACGGGCGCGGTCTCTTCGCCGAGCGGAACGCCGACTCCTTCGGCATCGCCTTCTGAGTGGTACTCCTCCTGCTTTGCCGTGCTTGCTACCCAGTGCTCCAGTGTTCCATGCACCGTGAACACGGCGACAACGTGCTCACCGGGTTGCAGTAGAGCCATCACTGGCTCGGAGGAGTTCTTGCGCGCCACCAGTTTCAGCCGCTCCGCCGCAAGCTCCAGCGGAATGTGCGGACCCCCGAACGGCCAGCCGCTGCCAAGCGTCAGGTCCACGCGCATGCCCAGCTCACGGCCGTGCTGCGGCGCCACCCGCAGCATCTCCACCATCTCCGGCGAGGTATAGCGAAGGTTCTTGATTCCCTTCGCGGGATCGTCCACCGCCAGCGGGATGACCCGCAGCCGCGCCGCATCGAAGCCGCGATCCCGCAGGTCGCGGGCGTTGAGCGCGCTGTCGGCCCAGATCTCGTCGGCCCGGCGCAGGATCTCGATCTGCCGCATCGAGCGCCCGATC
>CAXUEG010000386.1:0-2433 GCA_964249935.1 uncultured Terriglobus sp. | reverse complement strand
AGGTCGTACGAATTCGATGCGAATGATGTCGGCCCGTTCGTGTTGGCGTTGAAGTGCTGGAAGACGCCGACGCCCCACAGGCTGACCCGCTTGACGGGTTGGTAATTGGTTTCAACGAAGAGGAGATTACCGACTCCGGATGCCTCCGACGCATACTCGTAGCGGTTCGCCGTGCCACCGAACGGCCGCGTTCCGCTGCCCGGCACCGTTGGATCGTAGGTTCCCGGCAACGGCGCGTTTGCGTTGATGGCGACGTACTGGTGCACCGGCCGGAAGTTCAGGTAGGTGGCGGATACGTTGCCGCGCTTGCCCAGGCCGCGCTCAATGCCGAGGCCGGAGATGATGTCATACTGGTTATGAAAGCCGGGCTGCAAACTGTACGTAGTGGGCGGCGTGCCGGCGAGTGAGGAAACCGGCGGTACGGCGGGATAGGTGTCCGGCTGCTGCAGGTAGTAGGCCTGCTGGTTGATGCCGTTCTCTCGGACGGTTTGCAGCAGCGTTGCGGAGTCGAGGCGCTCGTAAAACAATCCCATGCCACCACGCAGGGTGAACCAAGCCGGTTTCTTTTCGCCTTGGTGCACGGCCCAGGCGAAGCCTACACGCGGCGCTGGATCACTGTGGTCGGGCACGCCGAACTGGCTTTCATAACGCAGCCCGAGGTTCACCGTGACGCTCTTGGAAACCTTCCACTCGTCGTCGGCATACACGCCCAGGTCGCCGGTCAGTTCGACCGCGCTTGGCCGCCCCGCGGTCAGGTTGAACTGGGACGCGCCGCCGCCCTCTGCGCGAATCTGCGCGGAGGTTAACCCGGCCGCGATGCCGCGCTCCGTGATCTGGTACGTGGCGAGATCCGGAAAGATATATTGCCCGTTGTAGTTGGCCGTGGACTCGTTGCTGTCGCGCAACAGACGGTAGCGCCCACCGATGCGAAAGAAATGCTTGCCGTGCTCCAGCGAGAAGTAGTCCTGGAACTCGTACCGGTCCTGGCTGTCACGCGCGTCCTGCTGGTTCGACCCGCCCCCGTTGAACGAGCCCTGCACGACGATGGTAGGCGAGTGATCGACAGAGGTCTGCGCCAGACGGGTGCGCACATACTGGAAGCGTGTCTCATTCACGCGGTGCGTGCCGATGACCTCCGTGTTGCCCACCTGCAGCGTTTGCGTGGTGGTCGCGCTGGTATAGCCTTCGCTCGGCAGCACCAGCAGACCGACGCCCGTGTTGGTCTGGTTGCTGCTGTTGTATTCGTATCGCGACGTGAAGCTGTTGTTCGTGGATAACTGCCGGTCAAGCCGGAACGAGTAGTCGTGCCTCCGCAGTGGGTTCGGAACGGCCTCAGAAAGCTGGGTCGTGTTGAAATTTGCGTCGAGCACCACCGCGTTGACGACCGCATTGTTTTCGGCGTCATTGTAGTTCGCGGAACTGAAGAACGAAGTCTTCTTGCCGATGGGGCCGCTCACGTTGCCGTCGACAAAAAGCGTGTGGTACGGCGGCTGGGCTCCGGTGAACGGGTTGAGCGAGTTGAAGGCAGCATCGTTGCCCTGCACCTGCAGAAAACCATGAAACTTATCGCTGCCCGGCTTGGTGAAGATCTCGATGCGTCCGAAACCGAGCTCATCGTATTGCGCCGAGTACGGATTTTGGTTGATGCGCACTTCTCGGATCCCACTTTTCGGCGGAAACGTCCCGCCGGAAAAGCCATCGATGTAGACCTGGGGCGCGTGCTGGCCGTCGCTGCCCGCCAGCGCCTGTACCTGCTGGTGAAATGTGGCGTCGTCGTCCGACAGCGTGTCCAGCTGCTTGCCTTTGAAGACCAGAGCGCTGCCGTTGCTGGCCGCACTGGTGTCGGCGGTGTTCGCCTCCACCGTCAGCACCTCGCTGAGCGTGGCGACCTGGAGCGTAACCGCAAGCGGAGGGGTGCGCCCGCGCACCGCGAAGCCCTCGCGCACATACGGCTCGAAGCCGTCCGCTGTGATTGCCAGCTTGTACACGCCGGCCGGCAGTGCCAGCGTGAAGCGGCCCAGGTCGTCGGTCTCTGTGTCCGCACGATCGGCGCCGTGTTCCAGGTGGATTTTCGCGCCACGCAGCGTCGCTCCGGACCGGTCGACCACGGAGCCGGTCAGCGTAACGGAAGCGGGGGCCTTTGCAGGCTGCTGCTGCGCGACCATAGCCGGCGCGGAGGTGATGCTGAGAGCGATCGCGAGTCTTCGACTCAGCATGGGGCAATGCTCTGTTCTGTCATTGTGCGTATTGGACTTTTCTCTCCATGAAATGGAATCGGCTTTCTCCAGAGAAGAATGCGGGCTGATGATTCGCATCCCACTCGGCATGGCGCCGAAGAGGATCGTATCTGCGAACAGGAAAGAGCCAAGGCCGCGTGTGCAGCGGAAGACGGAGGCAGCACCGCCCGGCGAGCCGGCCCACGACGCTGCAGCG
>CAXUEG010000385.1:0-2442 GCA_964249935.1 uncultured Terriglobus sp. | reverse complement strand
CCCGCTGTGTGGAAGAAGACACTGCTGTCGGTGCCGGTGACCAGAAACTCGTCGGGCCCGAGCTGCGCGACCAGGGCGCGGCCGCTATGGTCGGGTGTGCCCGGCGCGGGCCGGCCGTCGGGCTGCGGAAAGCCGAAGCGCACGCTCACCTTCCATGGGCCGAAGTCGAGCTCCTGTTCGGGCTCCCCCGGCGCGTCGACTGCTGTTTTCAGCTTGCCTTCGAAGTTGAGGCGGGCCAGGTCGCGCGCCATGGGCGCCAGAAGTGCGTAGTTCGCAGTATGGGCGCGGGGACCCAGTCTCGCCGGATCCTGGCTGTGTTCGTCCGCATCGGCCAGGGCGTAAGTCCAACCGGTACGATCGACGCCGAAGGGCGAGAAGCCGATGGCGCCTTTGCCGAGGGCGAGATACAGGAAAGGCGCGTAACTATCGCCGGAGCCCGTTTCCGGGATCCAGAGCGGATTGTCGGGGCGTGCATAGGTGTCGAGAATGGAGGTGTAGAAGGCGCGGTTGTCGGAGTAGATGTCCGGCCCGATCACGTCGATAGCGGGAGCCAGTGCCTTCCACAGCGTGAGCATGTGCTGCACGGGTCCGCCGGAAGGCCAGCCGATGCCTGGATTGGGCACCTGACGTTCCGGCAGCTCGGCGACCGGATACGCGAGCCACACGTTGCAGTAAAAGGGAATGTTCAGCTCGCGTTTGCCGGCGGCGGCGATCTCATTGATGTAGCGGGCCTGGTGATAAGCCTGAAAGGTCTCGTCGGCGCGGCCGCCGAAGACCTGCTGCCAGGTGCCGGGATGGATTGTTCCAGCCTTTGTGCCGAGCGCTTTGAGCAGGTCGTCCGGGACGGGCCCGGCGAACTCGCGGTTCGAGTCGGGCGAGTAGTCGCGCGGTGAGCCGACGATGCCGGATTCGTTCTCCACCTGGACCATGATGACGGTGTGATCGGTGCCGTCGATCTCCGCCAGGTGGTGCATGAGCGCGGTGAAGGCGCGCTTGTCGGCCTCGAGATTGCTGCGCGAGCTCGCGGAAAGCACGTCAATCGGGTCGCCGGCTGCGTTGATGACGCGCGGGTAGGTGTGGGTGTCGGTTTTGACCCATTGCGGAGCGTAGTGCATGTTGCCGTTCTTCCACGTGCCGAACCAGAGCACGACCAGGTGCAGGTGGTGCTCGCGGGCGCCTTTGACGAGCAGGTCGGCGGTGGAGAAGTCGAACTTGCCGGGCGCCGGCTCCATCTGTTCCCAGTAGACGGGCGCCTCGACGGTGTTGGCGTGCATGGCTTCCAGCGCCGGCCACACCTGGGGGAGCGTGCTGGCCCAGGAGCTTGAATTGTTGATCTGCGCACCGAGGACGAGGTAGGGCGCTCCATCAACGAGAAGGGCGTGGCGGCCGTCTTTTTCCACGATGCGCGGCGCTTCGGCGGCGTGGATGCATGCCGCGGAGACTATGGCAGCGATCAGGATTGCCGAGATGCGAGACCATGTATGAACCATGTGTGTGCTTGCTCCGGGTCGATGGGTGCATGTTTTGCAGGAAGACTGTGCGCTGAGACGCGGATGCGAGTTCAGTTGGAGGTGGTGAGGAATGTCATCACCTCCTGCATGCGCTTGTTTTCAGCGGCTTTGGATTCGGCGGCGTACTTCTGCTGCAAGACGATCTGTTGCTGCGCCTGATCGTGCTGGCCGAGGTGCGAGTAGGCGCGCGCGAGCCGGTAATGGGCCTCAGGGTAGGTGGGGCGGGCTTTGAGCGCGCGGAGTAGCGAGTCCGCGCTGCCCTGCCAATCGTTGCGAGATTGCTGGAGGACGGCGAGCTGGTACCAGGCGTCGGCCAGGTTTGGATCGACGCGCAAGGCATTTTGCAGCAGTGCTTCCGCTGCGGCGGTGTCTTGCTGGTCGCCTGGCTGGTGAAGGATGGCGACGGCGGCGTAGAGCGATGCTGGGGCGTTGTTCGGATGGGCCTGGGCAAATTGCTGCAAAGATGCACAGGCCGATTGCTGGCCGCCGGAAGCGGCACTGCAACTGCGGCCGAGCAGGTCTGCCGCGATTGCGGATTCGGGCTGTTTTGCGAGCAGTTGGCCGAAGACCGGTACGGCTTTGTCGTAATTTCCGTTGCCGAAGTAGGCGATACCGAGAGCCGTATGGAGGCGCAGGCTTTCTGGATACTTGGCGGTCGCGAAGGTGAGGATTTCGATCGAGGGTGGGAATGTCCAGTGCTGCAAGAGCTCGTTGCCGTATTCGTACAAGTCGGACTCGCTGGGATCGAGCTCGGCGGCGCGCTTGAAGTGTTGAACCGCCTGCTGGTAGCGGCCGCTTTTTTCTTCGGCCTCACCGAGCAATTCCTGGGAGGCGGCTGAGGTCTCGACCGACGGCGTCGCTTGCAGGACCGTGATTGCTTCGGGGGTGCGGTTCGCGCTGAGCAGGGCAACGGCCCAGTCATGGTGGAGAT
>CAXUEG010000384.1:0-2449 GCA_964249935.1 uncultured Terriglobus sp. | reverse complement strand
GGCTCCGGTTATAGAAGAACGATCCACCGCGCCAGAAGCCACCCCAGTAACCAACGCCGAAGTAGCCGAAACCGTAATTGATGCCGCCGTAGTAACCGACATATGGGCCCCAAAGGCCAGCATGCCAGAAATACCCTCCGCCATACGGTCCCCACCAGCCAGGCGTCCAGAGCGCTCCCGTGTACGGCGGCAGCACCCATTGGCCAGCGACCCAATAGTAATCGCCAGCGCTCGGATCCCAGGCCCAGTACCCTGGCGTCCAGATGTAACCATCACCGGGAGCAACAGGCTGGTCGTACTGCGGAATGGCAGGCGGCGCTACGTTCGCCGTGACGGCACTCTGATCTCCTTGCCCCGGTAGTGGATAGTCGTAGCCCTGCTGACCGGCGCCCTGCTGCGGATAACCCTGTTGTGCATACGCCTGCTGCGGGTAGCCCTGCTGCCCGTAGCCCTGTTGCGTGTAACTCTGTTGCGAAGGCACCTGAGCGTACTGGCCGTTCGGGTCGTAGCCCTGCTGGCCGTAGCCTTGCGGCGCTACGTTGCCGTTGAAGTTGGGGTCGACACCTGCATCCTGCGCGGGCGCCGAGGCGCTCACCGCAGCCAGCACCACCCCAAGGACCAGACCTGCTCCAGTTTTGTAACCAAGCTTACGTTCCATACATTGACCGCCCTGGGCGTCCGCGTCGCTTTCCGGCTCGTTCACGGCTTTGCGCGGAGGGATCGCCCCCTTCAATTGGACACACTTAGCGTGCACAAGTTGCGTGGCGCTCCCGCAAGTTGTGGCAGCGCCTGCTACCCTGAGTCTCAGCTTTCGCCGCCTCGAAGAGGTTTAGGAGTACGCAGCAACCAATGTTCGCCGCAACGCAACGCATCCATTTTGTTGGCATCGGCGGCATCGGAATGAGCGGCATCGCGGAGATCCTGTTGTCCATGGGGTACCCGGTTTCAGGATCGGATCTGCGTACATCTTCGATCACCGAACGTCTGGTGAGCTTGGGCGCGACGTTCTTTGAAGGGCATGACGCCGAACACGCTCGACCGGCGGACGTCGTGGTGATCTCGTCAGCGGTTCGGCCGGACAATCCCGAGGTCGCCGAAGCCAGGCTACGGAAAATCCCCATCGTCGCCCGTGCCGAAATGCTGGCAGAGCTGATGCGCTTGAAGTACGGCATCGCCGTGGCAGGCATGCACGGCAAAACCACCACGACCAGCATCATTGCCGCAGTTTTGCATGCCGCCCGGCTGGATCCTACCGTAGTTGTAGGCGGCCGGGTGGACCTGTTCGGATCGAACGCGCGCGCGGGCAACTCGCATTTCCTGGTGGCAGAGGCGGACGAAAGTGATCGGTCATTCTTGAAGCTCTCGCCGATTCTGACCGTCGTCACCAATCTCGACCGCGAACACATGGAAAGCTACAGCGGCATGCAGGACGTGGAAGACTGCTTCGTCGAGTTCATGAACAAGGTGCCGTTCTATGGTGCGGCAACCGCATGCGTCGACGATCCGATGCTGCGCGCGATCCTGCCACGGGTGAAACGGCGGCTCATCACCTACGGATTGAGCGACGACGCCGATTTCCAGGCGATCGCGCTGCCATCGTCGCCGGACTGCTATACGAACTTCGAGGTAAGCGCTCGCGGCATCGTAATCGGACCCTTTCAACTATTTGTGCCAGGCGTTCACAATTTGCGAAACGCCACGGCGGCCGTTGCCATCGCGGTAGAGCTAGGCGTGGCACCGGAGGCGATCGCAGAAGGGCTGGCGAGTTTCAAAGGAGTGGACCGGCGCTTCCAGCACAAGGGCTCGGTGCGCGGCATCGCCGTAGTGGACGACTACGGCCACCATCCGACAGAAATACGCGCTACGCTCGCGGCTGCGCGAAGCTGCGGATACCGCCACGTCCACGTACTCTTCCAGCCGCACCGGTACTCCCGCACACGCGATCTGTTTGACGAGTTCAGCCGGGCCTTTCGCGATGCAGACTCCGTGGAGTTGGTGCCGATCTATGCCGCGAGTGAACAGCCCATGGATGGCGTGAACAGCGAAAATCTGGCGCAGGCAATTTATGCAGAGGGCACATATACCGGCACATCGCCGAACCTGCAGACCGCGGCCAGGGCAGTTGCGGCACGTGCGGAGGGTGGTGACCTCTTGCTGACACTAGGCGCTGGCTCCGTATCGCAGGCCGGTCCCATGCTGCTGGAGGCGTTGCAGGCCGCCTAACCGCAACCGTACCGGCTCTGGTTCCCTGCTCTTCCGGCGAACGGGCCGGCGGCTACAATGTGAAGAGGCGATTTTCCGCGGCCTTGCTCAGGCATGCGGACACAACCGGTTGAAAAGACCACGGCGGCGCTGCTGGACATGCCCGATGATACTTCTCGCGACAAGCAGCGCGCGCGCCGACCGTCGGACGTACGCCGCGCCGCCGCGGAGGCGCTGCCCGCTCGGC
>CAXUEG010000383.1:0-2452 GCA_964249935.1 uncultured Terriglobus sp. | reverse complement strand
GACCGAGCCGCTGACGGTGACGAACGAAGTGATTCAGCAGTTCCTTGGCGGGTACAAGGTGCGTGTCGACACGGAGATTGCGGAGCGGACGAAGCGCAGCGGTGTGGCGGTTGGGCTGGCCTGGACGCCGGTGGGCGGCGATGTGTTGTTCATCGAAGCCAACCGGATGAAGGGCAAGGGAACGTTCCAGATCACCGGGCAGATCGGTGCGGCCGTTGCTGGCGATGACCGGAGAGATCACGTTGAGCGGCAATGTACTGCCGGTGGGTGGCATCAAGGAGAAGTTCCTTGCGGCCAAGCGCGCCGGGGTGCGGGATGTGATCTTGCCGATCGACGTACGACCGAACGTGGAAGAGGACCTGACGGCGGAGCAGATTGAAGGCGTGACGATTCACTACGCTTCGCGGATCGAGGACGTGCTGGCCGTGGCGCTACCGCATACCTTGCGGGAGGCGCAGCAGGCCGAGCAGGTGCGCGAGGAACTGTTGGCGGCGTAGAAGAAACTGTGGGGAACAAGCAAGGCCGGAGCGCATGCTCCGGCCTTGCTTGCGTTTACGTCTCGCCAACCCGGCCACTTCCTGCTGCCTCCTATGGTGTGCAGGGAGGATGTATGGCAACGAAGCAGGCAGGGAAGACAGCGGCAAAGAAGACAGCGGCGAAGGCTGTGCGCAAGACGGTGGCGAAGGGTGCGCCGAAGAGCATGCCCAAGGCGGGGCGGAATCCGCAAGGCGGCCTAACCAAAGCAGGGCGTGAGTTTTTTGCGAAGCGGGACGGATCGCACCTGAAGCCGGGGGTGACCGGGAAGGCGGATACGCCGGAGAAGATGTTGCGCAAGGGCTCTTTTCTAGTGCGGACGTTTACGCATCCGCGCGGGCCGATGATCGATCCGAAGGGCGAACCGACGCGGCTGGCGCTGAGCGCGCATGCGTGGGGTGAGAAGGTGCCGAAGTCGATCAGCGAGGCGCACACGCTGGCGGCGAAAGGGCACCAGTTGCTGTCGAAGTATCACGCCGAGCAGGAGAGGTCGGGAGCCGCCAAGAAGAGTGCGGCCGGTGGAGCCAAGAAAAGCGCAGCGAAGGGTACGCCTGGGAGGTCTGCCGTGAACAAGCGGGCGGCGAAGAACTCTGCTCGGTGACGTTGTGCCGGCAGACTAAGGAGTGAACACTTCCCGGTGCAAGAACCCGGACCGTGCAAGAGAAAGCGGACAGCGAGTGAGCTGTCCGCTTCTTTTGGAGTGAGTCTTACGCCTTCAGAAACCGACGACGTGCCAGCCCAAGCAATGACAAAGTGCCCGTGCCTAGGAGAGCGAGGGAACCCGGCTCCGGCGTTGCGGAGATTGACGGAGCGCTTACGCCGGTGAAGACGAAGGTGTCGTCGTTGTAGTTCAGATCGCCGCCGTTGTTCAGGTCCTCTAGACCAACAAAGAGGCCGTCGGGGATACCGGCAACGCCACCGGTGTAGTTCGTCACGTAGCCATGATTGATGCCATCTGCACTGTAGCTCGCGATACTCGCGAAAAGGCCTTCAGGCGAGTCGATGAAGAAGACCAACTGGTCGCCCATGTTGATCTGGCCGGGAGCGGTGCCGACGGTGACCTCCTGGCCCTGCGCGGAGGTGTGATTGTTGAGAATATCGCCGCTGTTGTACCCGGTTTGAACGTCTTGTACCTGAATGTAATCTGTGTCCGCAGCGGTGCTGCCGTAGAAGTAGACATTGACCCCGCCACTGGTGTTGCTGGCGTACGTGGCCACTTGCGGAGCGATGGTGCCGGGGGTTGGATACGGAATTGCGTCGGCTTTGGCGATGGAGGCAGAAACAGCGCCAACACTGAGGAGGAGTAGAGACACAGCAAGTTTTTTCATCGTTGTCGACCTTGGGGGATTTGTTCGGGGTGTTCGAAAGGGAATGCTTGCGGCACTTCTTCCAAAACGCCCTTAGTAGAGCACGGGAAACGGAAAAAATTACTACTTTCGTGAAAGTGAATACCACTTTCGTGTAGGTTTTAGCCGGCATTGCTGGAATTGCAGTCTATTTCCGGACTGACTCCTCGCTCGAAGTGAGCGAAACAAGCCGCTTGAGACGTGAGCCGAGATAGCCCGCTTGAGAGCGAGCCGAGATAAGCCTAGGGCGTACGCGGCTGTCAGAATTGTGATGGATGAGAAGTCGTCGGAAGCGACCGTGGTGCGCCGGACGGAGATATTGCTCTTCCAGAGGCCGGCAGGTTTTCAGGCCAGGATGCCAGGTGGGCAGATTCCAAGTAAGCGAGCGGTCGGAGCGCTGATGCGGTGATACGCGGATCGGGCTCACCGCATCTGATATTGGGAGGAGTCGAACATGCAGATTCGGAACTTGGTCCTGGTGGTAGCACTGGGAGCGTTTGCCGCCGGTGCGGAGGCGCAGGTGGCGCAGGGTGCGGGTGATGTGGCAAAGGCGCCGGTGGCTGGTGCTGGCA
>CAXUEG010000382.1:0-2469 GCA_964249935.1 uncultured Terriglobus sp. | reverse complement strand
CTTCCTTCCTGCCCAGGTCCAGATAGCTCATGATCTTATCGAACTGCTGCTTTGAAGCCTGCGCTCCCAGCATCGTCGAGCTATCCAGCGGGTTCGCCTGTTGGATCGCCTTTACGCGGGCCAGCGCCTTTTCCATGAAGCGGTCGTAGATCTTCTCGTGGATCAGCGCACGCGACGGGCAGGTGCACACCTCACCCTGATTGAAGGCAAACAACACCATGCCCTCGATCGCTTTGTCGATGTAATCGTCGCCGCCGTCCATCACGTCCTCAAAGAAGATGTTCGGCGACTTGCCGCCCAGCTCCAGCGTGAACGGGATCATGTTTTCCGAGGCGTACTGCATGATCATCCGGCCCGTCACTGTCGATCCGGTGAACGCGACCTTGTTGATGCGCGGGTTGGTCGCCAGCTCCTTGCCCACCTCGCGGCCGTAACCGTTCACCACGTTCAGCACGCCCGCGGGCAGGAGGTCGCCGATGATTTCCATCAGCATCAGGATCGAAACCGGCGTCTGCTCCGCCGGCTTGAGCACCACGCAATTGCCCGCCGCCAGCGCCGGCGCCAACTTCCACGCCGCCATCAGGATCGGAAAGTTCCACGGGATGATCTGACCCACCACGCCCAGCGGTTCGTGGTAGTGATACGCGACCGTCTCGGCGTCAATCTCGCTAATGCCGCCCTGCTGCGCCCGAATTGCGCCCGCAAAGTAGCGGAAATGATCCGCGCTCAGCGGAATATCCGCCGCCATGGTCTCGCGGATGGGCTTGCCGTTGTCCCAGGTCTCCGCGTGGGCCAGAAGCTCCAGGTTGTCCTCGATGCGCTGCGCGATCTTCAGCAGGATGTTCGAGCGCTCCGTCACACTCGTCCGCGCCCACGCCTTCTTCGCCTTGGTCGCCGCGTCCAGTGCCTTCTCCACGTCGGCGGCGCGCGACCGCGGCACCTCGCACAAGACCTGCCCGGTCACGGGCGTCACGTTCTCAAAGAACTCACCACCCGCGGGCTCCACCCACGCGCCGCCGATGTAGTTGCCGTACCGCTTGCGGAAGGGCACGTTGTAGCCATACGTCATCGGTCCAATTTTGTTGCCACTGCTTGGGGGCATTGCTGTCGCCATATGCGTTGTTTCCTTTCACACCGCCTCTACCTGGCGGAAATCACCGCAAATCACACTGCTCCTTCCCGCACATCTTTGGCAAGCGCAGCGGATCTCCGGCAGCGGGTTCACCTGCAGGCCTGAACATAGCCGCCGGAACGAAGCTGATCCCCAGACCGTTCCGCTCAGATTGGCCGAATGGAGGCAACCGCGGCAATTGCTGCCGAGCCGGCCGTCTCCGCCTGCGCGGCTTCCAGCAGGTCATCCACCAGCGCCCTGCACTCGTGCACACCCGTCGCAAGCAGCTCGCGAAAACTCCGGTTGCGCGTAAGACCCCAGAACATCGCGGCCAGCAACGCACCGGGCGCGCCGTTCAGCACCTTCTTCCCCGTCGGGTACAGCGGGCTGCCCATCGTCTTCACGATGCGGAAACCTCCACGCACGCCCTTCGCCACCAGCATCGCTTCTGCCCAGGTGGCGCCACGGTCGTGCTGCGCCGCGGTAAAGGCGATGCTCTCAAACCCAACGCACAGCGGCACGTGACACCGTAGCCAAAGCGGCATTTGCCCCTCAAACGTGGACGGCAGACCCGCGCTTCGAAACAGCTCCGCCCAGCGCCGGTCACCGTGCAGCGTCTTGCGGCTTGAACTGACCGTTGCCTGCAGCTTGCCATCGCGGTCCAGCGTCGCCATCACAAACGGCATGCCCAGCGTGCAGCGCGATGCCCCAATCGCATCGCGCAGCGCTTCCCCGTGCAACGTATTCAGCATCGGCTGCACCGCTTTGGCGCGGCTGCGCTGCAGCGTTGGAATCAGTGCGCCTGCCTGGTGCGCATGCGTGGTTACGATGACCAGATCGTAGGCGGCCTGCTCGTCCAGGGCGTCGGCAACTTTCGTCGTGGCCCGCTCGCCGGTCGCCAGCACGATGCCGCCGTCCCGTTGCAGCTGTTGCAGGCGCAGGGAGCCGGGCCGCGCCACGGTCGTCACGTCATGACCGGCTCGTGCCAGATAATAGGCAAAGGTACTGCCGATGGCTCCCACGCCGAGCACGGCGACGGAGAGCGGCTGCGATGTGCTGGTCGAAGAAGGCATCGTCCACCTCAGGAAGAGTGTTCCCGGCCTGATCATCCGGGCGTCGCTGCGTTGGTGTTGCGCAAGGTGCGCAGACAGCGGAATCGCTGGTGCGGCTTGCAGGAGAGACCGCAGGTGCGGTTCACGGCGGAACTGCCGCAGACCGCACCTGGGCCGCCCGTCTTAGAACTGCGAGTAGTCCATATGTCTCAGGTCTTCCAGCAGGCCCGGTCCGGCAGGCTCCCACCCCAAAGTTTGCCGGGTGTACGCACTCGATGCGGAGATATCCATGCCCATAAACGGACT
>CAXUEG010000381.1:1436-2485 GCA_964249935.1 uncultured Terriglobus sp. | reverse complement strand
GAAGCGAAGGCGCCGTGCATGCCCCGGTTTGCCAAACGAGGACTCCCATGTCGAGCCGCATCGTCTCTCAATTGCTTCTGTCCGTTTTGCTTCTCTGTCTCCTGTGCCAAGCGAGCATGGCCCAAGACGCCAACACCTTCCACAACCCGCTGCTGCAGACCGGGCCCGACCCTTGGGTTGTCACCGCGAACGGCTTCTACTACTACATGAACACCACCGGCAAGGACCTGCGCATTCGCCGCACCCACGACATCACCGACCTGGAGCATGCTGAGGTCAAGACCGTCTGGACTGCACCGGCGAGCGGCCCCTACTCGCGCGATATCTGGGCGCCGGAGCTCCACCAACTGCGCGGCAAGTGGTACATCTACTTCGCCGCGGACGATGGACGCAATGAAAACCACCGCATCTATGTGCTCGAGAACCCCTCAGCCGATCCGACGGATGGCGAGTGGACCTTTCGCGGCAAGATCGGGGACGCGACGGACAAGTGGGCGATCGACGCTTCCGTCTTCGAGGACCGCGGCCGCATGTACCTGGTCTGGTCAGGCTGGGAGGGCGATACCGACGGCGAACAGCGCATCTACATCGCGCACATGCGGACCCCGTGGACCATCGATTCGCCGCGCACCACCATCTCGTTCCCGAAGTACCCCTGGGAGCATGTGGGCGACCTGCCTGACCGGCCCGCAATGCCGCACGTCGAGGTCAACGAGGGTCCGGAAATCCTGCAGCACGGCGACGACATCTTTCTCGTCTACTCCGGCTCCGCCTGCTGGACCGACTACTACGAGCTTGGCGTCGTTCGGTCGCACTCGGGTGCGAACCTGCTCGATTCGAGCGCGTGGAGCAAGTTCGATCAACCCTTCTTCAAGCAGGACCGGGAGGCCGGCGTCTTCGGCCCTGGACACAACGGCTTCTTCCGCTCGCTCGACGGCAAGGCGATCGAGCCACTGCGCGTAGGTCATGGTGGTGCGGGGGGTGAGCATGCGGACCCAGGCGCGGTGGGTAGGCTCGGTGATGAAGACGGGGATGCGGAGGCGGCGGGC
>CAXUEG010000381.1:0-1426 GCA_964249935.1 uncultured Terriglobus sp. | reverse complement strand
CGAATCCAGCCTCAGGCCAGGGCTGTGGAGGGCACCGCTCGCCGCGCATCCAGCGATTCACATGGAATGCCGACGGGACCCCGAATTTTGGTACCCCTGTCTCCACCGCAACGGAACTGCAGAAGCCATCCCATTAGCTGCGGTCTTTCGTGCATGAAGCTTGGAGTCGCAGGAGACCAGTCCTTAGCCGGAGGCAGCGTGAGCGTGAAAGGCTGACCGAACTCGAGGCGTCAGCCCTGGCGCTTCTGCCGCAGTCACCTAGCGCCGCCCAACAGCCGTCAGCGTCACCACGGCTACCGAATCGGGCGGTAGCTCCACCACACAACTGGCCGCGCACCGGACGGAGCGTGTCACCGGCGTGAGATCGTTCGGGCGAGAGAAGCTGTTCCGTTGCCGCGGGTCTGCCGAACTCAGCAACTGCATCGAGGCGTTCTTCCCGTAGGCGAAGCCAGTTACCGTCAGCGTCGTTCGAATCGCATGCGTCGCATCCGCATTTGACAGCTTCACATAGATCTGGCCACCATCGGCGGTGCGCTCCGCAACCGCATCCACGGCGGCCACGCCCTGCGCCAGCTCCGGCGAATCCACCTTCGCGGAAAGGCGATCCGCGGTAACCGCATCGCTGTACAGCTTCACCGCGTAGAACTGCGCGGTGCCGTACACGCGGTCGCGGCTGGCCTGGATCACGCCGCCGATCCACCCGTTCAGCAGGTCGCTGATGCTGTTGGCCTCGACCACATCACCGTCACGCTCGAACCCGTTCATCATGCGCGACGCATACACCGCTCCATCCATCGACTGGACCACATCCGCGCCATAGAACAGATTCCACTCGTTCACGATCAGGTGAATGTTCCGCCCCGGTGCGTTGGCCTGAACCAGGTCCGCCATGTGGCGGTAGTTTGCCTCGTACTTGCCGGCGCGGCCCATCATCGTGGCGCGTGGATCGGCAGCCTTGCTGTTCTCAGCAAGCGAAGTGTAGTCGTGCACCGCCAAGTATTGGATCTCAGGTCCGGCGATGCGCAACACCGCCGAATTCCAAGCGTCGCTGCCTGGAAAGATCCCCTCGCCCACCGCAACCAGCCGCAGCGACGGATCGATGGCACGCATGGCACGCGCGTAACGCACCGCCGCTTGCGCGTACTGCTCAGCGGTGACGTGGCCGCGAACCCAGTTGCCGAAGATTTCGTTGCCGAGCTCCCACTGCTTCACGCCATAGGGAGCGGGATGGCCGTTCGCGGCACGCATGGCGCCGTACTTCGACGTGACCGGCCCGTTCACGTATTCCACCCAGTGCGCCGCTTCCTCTGGCGTCGCGCCCGCGCCGTCCACATTTACCGTGATCGTCGGCTCAATGTGCAGCCGCTCGCAATAGGCCAGGTACTCATCGGTGCCGAAGTCGTTCGGCTCGGGAGCATTGCTCCAC
>CAXUEG010000380.1:0-2501 GCA_964249935.1 uncultured Terriglobus sp. | reverse complement strand
CTGCAACTGCGTGCACGCCGACGCATGAATCCGCTTCCCATTCAGCCACGCGCCCTTGCCGCGCTCCGCATGGAACAACTCATCCCGCAACGGCTCATAGAGTACGGCCGCCACCATCTCGCCATCCTGGTCGTCGCGCAAATCCGGCCCACGCTGCTCCAACCCCATCGACACCGCAAAGTACGGAAACCCATGCGCGAAATTCGTCGTCCCGTCCAGCGGATCCACATACCACCGGTACTCCGCCCCCAACCGCTCCCGCGCGCCCTCTTCGCCAAACACGCCATGATCCGGAAACTGCACGCGCAGGTGCTCCGTGATGAGCTTCTCGCTCGCCCGGTCCGCCTCCGTCACGATATCCACGTCACCCTTGAACTCCGTGGCGACACCCTTTTCGTAATAGCGCTTCAGCAGCGCACCCGCCTCCCGCGCAATCTGCGAAGCAGGCGTGGCAAACGGAAACTGGCTCGGATCGTAATAACTCATCGCAGTCAGGATACCCCGCTATAACAACCGCTGGCGCGATGTCTAGCGCGCGTCCGCGTAGTACCCCGTCCGATACCGCAGGTGCGCATTCGCCTTCACCGCAGTATCCGTCAACGACACATCGATTCGCCGAAAGCTCGTATCCTGCCCCCGCCGCGGCGCATAGTACCCCAGCAAATACTGTGTCCGCAACTCATCCGACAAATGCGCAAAGGCCGTCTTCAGGTCCTCGCGGTCCGTCACATAAAAGTACTTGCCGCCGGTATCGTTCGCCATCTGGATCAGCGCATGCTCCCCGCCCACGTTGCGCCCCGCATCCGCCAGGATCGGCACAATGATGATCGGATAAATGGCCGCACCGGCCCGCTGCGCCTGCTCGATCGCTTTGCTGTAACTCATCTCCCGCTTCGTCGGATTGTCCCCGCCATCCGTCACCAGCACCAGGATGCGCCGCCGCTCCGCATCCGGCTTCGCCTGTCCCAGCCGCTCGCTTGCCACATAGATCGCGTTATACAGCGCCGTGTCGTCGCCCTTGCCCAGCCGGTTCAGCCCCTGCTCGATGCGCTTCGGATCGTTCGTGAACGGCACCAGCTCTTCGCTCTCGTCCGCGAATGCGATCAGCCCCATCTCATCCTGCTCACGAAGCAGGTCGCGCGCAAACTGCTTCGCCGCTTCCTTCTCCGTCCTCATCTGTGACATCACCGAGCCCGACGTATCCACCGCCATCACAATCGAAAGCGGCGTCGACGACTCGCGCTCAAACAGCGCGATCTTCTGCAGCTTGCCATCTTCCCGAACGGCAAAGTCGCTCTGCTGCAGGCCCACGATCGCCAGGCCATGCGCATCCGTCACGTTCACCGGCACGTTGATCAGCCGCGTCTCTACCCGAAGAATCGGAACGTCGCCCGGCGCGCTGCCCTGACCCGCAGGTGCCTGCGAACTCTGTTGCGGCACCGCCCCTGGCACCAGGGCAAGCGCAAGCAATGCGGCGGCAGAAAAAGTCCAATGACTCAAGCGAAGCTCCACCTCGTTGGACGAGAGCTCCTACGATCCGGTGTCTGCCTCACCACCTGCGACAACCATCTTCGCCGGAAACGCCTCACCCGGTGCCCACACCGCGCCATCCACGAACACTTCTTTCTTCCAGATCGGCACCTGCTTTTTCAGGGTGTCGATCAGCCATCGGCACGCGTCGAACGTCGCCCCGCGATGCGCCGATGCCACCGCAATCAGCACGCTCGTTTCGCCGACCTCAAGCCGCCCCAGCCGATGCACGATCGCAACATCCCGCACACCGAAGCGCTCCACCGCCTCGGCCGCCAGCGCACGCATCTGCTGCAGCGCCATCGCCTCATACGCGGTGTAGTCCAGGTATTGCGTCCGCCGGCCCTTGGTGTTGTTGCGCACGATTCCGTCGAAGACAGTCACCGCACCATCCTCGCCAGCCTTCAGCGCGTCCCCCACGCCCTGGGTACCGATCGCGAGATCCGTCAGCGCGATATGAACTCGTACCTCCCGGCGATCGCACCCGCCGCGCATCCTCCGCTCACCGGCGGCAACAGCGCGACCTCATCTTCCTCCGCCAGCGTCCTGGAACCTTGGGCGTACTCCCGGTTCACTGCCACCGCCAGCGATGCCCACAGTTCCCCCAACTCCGGCGCAATCACCCGGTAGTAGCGCAACAGGTCAGCCACGGTGCGGCCCGGAAACTGCTCCAGCACCTCCTCACCCTCGCCGAACCGCTCCCGTAACACACCGAAGAAGAGAATCCGCAGCCGCATCCTGCTCAGCATAACGGAGCGCTCCGTTGAACATACTGAACGGGCTCTCGGATCCACGAAACGCGAAAGCCGCTCCGAAGAGCGGCCCTCACCGTATGACGCACCGCGCAACACCACCGCGCAGCCTTCGGCAATCGCTTAGCCATCAAAGTATCTTCTTCAAGCCCTTACCGGTCCCCTTCAGAATCTTGCCGCTGCCTTTCACCACGCCAACACCCACGTCCTTGCCCGCCG
>CAXUEG010000379.1:0-2504 GCA_964249935.1 uncultured Terriglobus sp. | reverse complement strand
GCCCGAGGACTGCACCGGCAACATGTTGATCAGACCTGCCGCAGTCACACCGGGTGTGCGCCGCAGTCGGTCCAGCAGGGGTTCGTAGAAGGCGGTCAGCGGGTTGCGGTGCGCGTACTCGCCCGGCGAAAGATCGATTTCGAGTGAAAGGATGTGGTCCGGATCAAAGCCTGTATCGGTTGCGCGAAGACGCGACAGGGATTGCATGAGTAGTGCCGCGAGCGAGAGCAGCGTAAGCGACAAGGTGACCTGAGCGACCAGAAATGTTGCGCGGAGACGGTTCTGGTTGCGGCCCTCACCGGCTTTGCCGCCCGCCTTAAGGGCACTGCTCGGATTCAGGGAAGACAGCCGCAGCGCCGGCAACAGCGACGCTGCCACGCTGGTGATCAGCGCCAGCCCGAGCGCCGCGGTGAGCACCGTCCAGTTCAGGCGCACGTCAGCGCCGCGTGCGAGCGCGCTGATCAGGTAGGCGCGCATGCTCGCCAGCAGGGCGTAAGCCAGGCCAATGCCGAGCACGTCGCTCGCGACCGCCAGAAGGAGGCTTTCCGTGGCAATCTGGCGAATGAGCCTGCCCCGTGCCGCACCTACGGCGTAGCGCAATGCCATCTCACGTTCGCGCTTGATCGCGCGCGCCAGCAACAAGCCGCCCACGTTAGCGCAGGCGATGCCGAGCAGCGCGGCAGCGGCGCCGGCCAACAGCCACAAGGATGTGGTGGAAGTACCCAGCACCTCGGACTGCAGCGTTTGGAAGCTGCCGGTGCGGCCCTCGTCTTCCGGGTACGCGCGCGCCAGGTTTGCCATCAATCCTGCGAGTTCGGCGTCGGCGGCTTCCATGCTCACACCGGGCTTGAGCCGGGCAAGCGTGCGCATCCAGTGTGAGCCGCGGTTCTCGCGCCACGGCTGCTCCTCATTGCGGAATGGCATGTACACGGCGCGGCTCAGACCGACGGGAAACTGGAAGCCTGCAGGCATTACGCCGAGGATGACCGAAGGGCGGCCGTCGAGTAGGACGGTGCGACCGACTACACCGGCATCGCCCGCGAAGTTCTGCCGCCACACCTCATAGCTGAGCACGGCGACGTTGTTGCTGCCGGCCTTCTCCTCACTTGGTTGAAAGGTGCGGCCGAAAATGGGTTGCACTGCAAAGACGCGGAAGAAATTGTCGCTGCCGTTGACTAAGTGCAGCCCCTCAGCTTCCGTTCCGCTTTGCAGGTTGACCGAACCGGTTTCGTATCCGGCGAAGGCATCCAGTGTGGTGAACCGGTCGCGAACGTCGCGAAAGTCAGGCAGGGAAAAAGGTTGCGTGAACCCAGCAATGGCAAGGGTTCGCGTAGAAAGGATGCGGTCCGGATGATTGAAAGGCAATGGCCGAATCAGCATTGCGTCCATGACGCTGAAGACCGCTGCGGCTGCGCCCACGCCGAGTGCCAGAGTGAGCACGGTGATCAGTGCGAAGCCGGGTGCGTGACGCATCTGGCGCAACGCGTAGCGTAGGTCCTGTAACGTGATTTGCATGGTTCGCCTCACTTCTTATTCGCTGCGCAGCGCCTGCATCGGCTCGATACCTGCGGCTCTGCGTGCGGGCAGAGCGCTGGCCACCAACGCTGATACGAGCAGTGCCATGCAACTGAAGAGCACTGGTACTGGATTCCAACCCGCGACGCCATATAGTTGCGAACGCAACAGGTAGCCCGCCAGAAACGCGAACGGAACACCCAACAGAAGGCCGATGCCGGTCTGCGTCAGCGATGACCGCAGAATCATGCGGAGCACGCCCGCGCGATCCGCACCCAGTGCCATGCGGATACCGATCTCATGCGTGCGACGACCAACCGAGTATGCGGTAACGCCGTAAATGCCAAGAGCAGCCAGCAAAAGCGCGAGCATGCCGAAGATGGTGGTCAGGCGCACCACCAGTTCCTGCTGGGTGAAGTAGTTGCTCACCTGGTCGTTGTAGGTCATGATGTGCATCACGGCGATGTCCGGGTTGATAGCCTGGAGCGTGTGTCGAACCGTATTGGCTGCGGCTGTGGGATCGCCCTTGTAGCGGAAGATCAGGTTGCCGGCGAAGTGAAAATAATGCTCGCCCTTGGTGGCCTGCTCGATCATTGCAGGGCTGGCATGAAGGCCGGTCAGGTTCATCACTTGCGCGATTGGCGTGAAGTACATGGGCTGTGCAGGTGTTTTAGGATCGCCGTACTTGCTGTTGTCGACAACGCCCACGATGGTGAAAGCATGACTCAGCTGTGTGTCCGGCCCGAACTCCTGCCCGATCACCTGCCGGCCTGCCAGAAACTTGTCCGCGAAAACCTGGTTCACCACAACGACGTGGGGGGCCGCCGACGTATCTTGGTCTGTAAAGACCCGTCCTCGCAAAAGCCGCGTACCCACAGCGGAGAAAAAGCGGGGACTGACAGAGGTGTAGCTCACATTGCTCTGCACATCCTTGTCGCTCCAGGGGAAAGCAAGACCACCGCTCCAGTTGTCGAAGGCCATCGGTCCAT
>CAXUEG010000378.1:0-2517 GCA_964249935.1 uncultured Terriglobus sp. | reverse complement strand
GTTCTTCGGTCATGCAGAGCAGGCGACGCAAGCAGCGGCAGACTCCACGTTGCGCGAGCGTTCTCCGGAGGCGTTCTATGAAGCACAGCAAGCGATCTTTTCGGGCGATGAAAGCCTCCGCATCCCTGCGGACCGGTTTGCGGACTACTTCACCGCCAAAGGGGCTTCTCCGCAGACCGTGGCCGGTGAGCTTGGCGCAACGAACTACGCGGAGGCTGTGCTTTCCGGTGGAGACGTAGAGCTTCCCAAGGCGGATTTCTTCGGCAAGCTGGACCCGGAGCATCAGAAGGGCCTGCTTCAGGACATCGTAGAGCCGACGTCCGGCCTGACCATGCGGCAGCAGCAGGAGGGTACGGAAGAACTGCGGCAGTGGGTGTCCGGTGGTGGACCGGAACGGTTACAGGCTGACACCCCAAGGTGGTGGCCGGCGAAGCTCCCGCGCTCTCAGGTGAAGCGCCTCCGCTGCATCAGGACGCGATCGACAGTATCCGTACAGTAGTCGACGCAGCAAAGGAAGAGGGCCATGCGCCTCAAAAGGCCGTCATCGCGCCGGTGCATCCGTGGATGGTGGATGCCGCAAAGGAGCACGGACTTGACCTGGAAGGCTACCGCCATGTGATTGACGGATCGGCGGTGCGCCATGCGTTGAATCGGCATGGCAACGAGGAGATCGAGAGGTCTCGCGGTCAGATTGCAATCAGCGATGCTGACTTCGACAAGATCCCTGATGTCATCGATTCGCCTGACCGAGTGGTGCTCGGCACGAAGACAAAGGGCCATCGCGACCAGATCGGGTACATCAAGCGCTTGGAGGACGGGACGACCCTGTATCTGGAAGAGGCGAGGACGGGCAAAAAGGAACTAGCCACTGTCTCAATGAGGAAGTACCCCGCCGCGAAGGATTTCGATGCCATTGCTGGCAGCCTGCCTTCCAACGCCCGTGGCGACGGCGGGAATGGTCCTATCGTAATCTCGCCGCCCGATGCGGGCAAGACAAAAGGCGATGGGCTCTTCCACTCGCCCATTTCTGCGACGGACGGCAGGAGGACGACGCTCCTCACGCCGAGCGGCAAGCTGCCGGCGCAGTACACTCTCGCGGAGGCCAGCGACCTCATTCCCTCGCACGATCCCGTGACGTTCGAGAAGAATGCCAGGTATCCGGAGGGTGTTCAGGAGCGCGCTTACGACCGCTCCAAAGAAGCTCAGGCGCGTGTTGTGGAGCAGGCGCAGAACTACGAACCCGCCTATACGGTGAACGACAACCCGGATGCGGTAAACGGGCCTCCTGTCGTCACCAGAGACGGCATTGTGCTGGGTGGGAACTCTCGCACCATGAGCACCATTCGCCTGTACCGCGATGGCAACGGCGCAACATACAAGGATGCGCTAAAGAGGTCTGCCGCCACGTTCGGCTTTGATCCGGCTGATGTCGACAGAATGAAGGAGCCCATCCTTGTGCGTCGTGTGGAGACAGCCGGCGATACTGACTCTCTGCGCCGTTTGGGAACGGACCTGAATCGCAGCATGACGGGTGCGCTGGGTGCGGCGGAAAAGGCGGTCAGCGCCGGGAAGAACATCAAGCCAGAGACGTTGCGCTCTGTCTCGGACATGCTGCAAGAGGGCGATTACTCGCTGCGCGAGCTCATGGGCGCACAGGGACCGCGGCTTGTACAGATGATGGTCGGCGATGGCGTGATTACCGACCGCGAACGGCCGCAGTACGTTGACCCTGCTACGGGAGGGCTCAACGAAGCGGGCAAGTCGTTCGTTGAAAAGGCTCTGCTTGGATCGGTGATCGACGATCCTCGCCTGATGGAGAGCGCGCCCAAGTCTGTCCTCAACAAGGTCGAACGCTCGCTCGGTGCGATCACGTCTTTCTCCTCGAGGGCGGATGAATGGAACATCTTGCCCGCGATCCGCGAGGCGATTGCGGAGCTTGCTTCAATTCAGCGTGAAGGCTCAAGCGTAGAGTTGCGGGTTGGTCAAGCTGCGCTGTTCGGTGAGGAGCGCAATCCGGTTGCAGACGCGATGATGCAGGCACTGGACGGCAGTCCGAACAAGGTCCGCGATGCGTTCGCTAACTTCAGCCGTGATGCCGAAGAGAACGCGCCAGGCCAAGCGCGAATGTTTGCACCAGCGCCCGCTTTCGATGCGTTCAATCACGCATTTGGGGGTAAGCTCACAGAGCAGGAGTACAGCGATGGACTCGAACGAGCAGCAAGGGAAGAAAGCGCTGGAAGCCTCTCCAGAAGCGTTGCCGACGAAGCAGCAGCAGCGCCTGCGTCTGGTGATGGGAACGTATCTAGCGTTTCCGCCGACAGTGCGGGGTCAGGCAGTGGTGAATCTGCCAGCCGAGCAAACAGCGCCAGTGAGCCAGTAGAGAAGACCCCACCAAGTGTTCAGCCACGTGGATGGTTTCGTGTGCGGCCGGATGGCAGCTTCGAGATCGGTCGCACGAAGATTGGCGACCTGAGCACCTTTGTGCACGAGCCCGCGCACGGCTATCTGCTGATGATC
>CAXUEG010000377.1:0-2578 GCA_964249935.1 uncultured Terriglobus sp. | reverse complement strand
GCTCCAGCGCAAGTGAGAGCCCGATCACGCCGGCTCCGGCTATGACGACGTCGGGGTGCTGCATCGTGTTCATCTTACGGGTACGTGCTGCCGCTGGCCGTTGCCGCCGGACGGCCGGAGGCGCGAGACTGACAGAGTTGGCTGCTTTCGCGTGGGAGGTGAGGGATGCCGGAGCCGGATCCGAATCATGTGTACCTAGACCCGCTAAGCCGGGAGAACGTTGATCCGCTGTCGCGGAGTCATTTCGAGCCTCTGGTGCGGGGTGCCGATTCGCTGACGCCGGACGCTTTCGACTCAGAGGGACGGGATCTGTTCGACGCCGGGGCGCGGGGTGTGTGCGATCCGGAGGCGCGGATCGTTCTCGACCCGCGTGAGCAAGGAGAATCGGAGCCGTTTGCACAGAGTGGATCTGAGTCGCGGAAACAGCGCCTCTTCGATCCGCAGAGAGAGCTGCACACGGAGCCGCAGACGCGGGCTGCAAGTGGTTCGCAGACCCGGAGCATTCCCGACGCGCAGGCACGGCGGATGTTGCCGGCGCCGCGCTATGGAATTTGGCTACCGATTGCGACCGCGACGGCGCTGGTATTGGCGCTGGGCGCGCTGTCTTGGGCATTCTTGCTGCAAAAGCGGCTGATGAACACGGAACAAAAGCTGGCGATCGCAGAAGAGGGAAGCACGGCATTCAGCCGGAAGCTGGCTGAGGCAGATGCAAAGATCCGCGCGAACACCGCAAACGTGGATGAGCAACTGACGGAGACGCAGCAGCGGCAGCAGGACTTGGCGACGTGGGCGGCGGCGATTGCCTCGCTGCAGAGGAACGATGCTTCGCGGCTGGAACAGGGCGTGGCGGACACGTCGAAGAAGCTGGGCGCAGTGCAGACGGCTGTGAGCTCGGTGAAAACGGAGGTGGCGTCGACCAGAAGCGACGTGGCGGCGACCCGGACGGACCTGGCAGATACGAAGCAAATCTTGCAGCGCACGATTGGCGATGCGGGCGTGATGAGCGGACTGATCGCGCAGAACCACGACGAGCTGGAGGTGTTGAAGCACCGGGGCGACCGCACCTATTACGAATTCACGCTGCACAAGGGTGCGCAGCCGACGCTGCTGTCGTCTTCAGTGAAGGTCCAGCTGAAAAAGACGAACGACAAGAAGGGCCGGTACACGCTGATGGTGAGCAGCGATGACCGCAACATTGAGAAGAAAGACAAGACGGTGCTAGAGCCGGTGCAGTTTTACAACGGCAAGAATCCTCAGCTGTTTGAGATCGTCGTGAACAGCATGGCGAAGGATGTAGTGGGCGGGTATATGTCGGTGCCGCGGGGTTTGTAGGAGCGTTCAGGGGCGACATCCGCTGCTTACCGGGTTGGCTATTTCGGCAGCGGAATGGTAACGGCGTCCTGGTGATAGAAGTCGAGGCGGACGCTGGCCGCCTGGCGTTTGTCCCACTCGGTAGAAGGCATGCTGTAGAGAAAGATGGCGTAGCCCTCGGCGGTGGCGTTGGGGGCGACCTGCTGCTCGGGGTCGAGGGCCGGCAGGCTGGCTTGCTTGAGCAGCGGTGCGATGCCAGGGACGAGTTGCTGAAGGCGGTCGCGGTCGCGTGCGCCGATGCGGCGGCCGGGGTTTTCGCGGCCGTCCCCGAGCGTGACGGAGCTGGTGATGTCCTTGAGGAAGAGTGGGACATCGCTGCGGTTCTGGATGCGTAGGAGCGGGACGATGTAGATGGAGTCTTCCGTTTCGCCAGCGCCGACGATGGCTGCGCTGCCCTTGCTCTGGCCATAGACGGTATGAAGCGGGAGTGTGAGGACGCGGGTCGCAGTGGCTTCGAGCGGCGCGTGGTTTTCGTGGTGGTAGAAGATGCCGAAGACGGCGGCGAGCGCGGCGGCGACGATGAGGCCGGTGATGAGTACTTTGCGAAGGTTGCTGGGTTCCTGCGTGGAGCTTAGGAATTCGGCCATGGGGTTAGTATCGCCGGTTGAGCGAGTCAGCGAGCCAATGGGCTGGTTTGTTAGCTGGCGGTGCGGTATAGAGTTCGGTTAGATGAAACAGGGTACGCGACGACAGTTTCTGCACGGTGCCGCCGCTTCGGTGAGTTTGGCCGTGGTTGCGCGGCGTGATTGGGCGCAGGCGGAGGCGGAGGCGGGCAATTTAGCGTCGTTGACGGTGGCGGAGGCGGCGGCGCGGATACGACGCGGTGCCTTGACTTCGGTCGAGGTCGTGCGTGGGCTGCTGGGACGGATCGATACGCTCAATCCAAAGCTGAATGCGTTCATTACCGTGCGGCGGGAGGACGCGTTGCGTGAGGCGGCAGTGCTGGATGCGGAGGCGAAACAGGGGCATTTGCGCGGGCCGCTGCACGGCGTGCCGATCGCGGTGAAGGACAACATCGACACGGCGGGGACGCGGACGACGGTCGGGAGTATGGTCTTCGACGACCGCGTGCCGACAGCGGATGCGTTTGTGGTGGAGCGGCTGCGTGCGACGGGCGCGGTGGTGCTGGGCAAGACGAACCTGCACGAGTTTGCGATGGGTGGGACTTCGGCCACGAGTTACTTCGGGCCGGTGCACAATCCGTGGG
>CAXUEG010000376.1:498-2584 GCA_964249935.1 uncultured Terriglobus sp. | reverse complement strand
ACTGCGCACGTTGCGCGCGGAGACCGACGGTCTGCGTGAGCAGCGCGGCACGCTGCAGGCTACCCTTGCCCGGCTCACCTCAGAGATCGAGCACCTTGAAGCGCAGTCTTTGCAGGACCTGAACTTACCCGCCTCGGACCTGCGCGCCGACAAGTCCATCCAGCCGATTGCCGCCGAAGCTCTTGATGCGGCAGAAGAGGAGACACGCACGCTTAAAGCCAAGCTGGAAGCGATGGGCCCGGTCAACATGATGGCCCTGGAGGAATTCGAGGAAGCATCGCAACGCCACGGCTTCCTTCAGGCGCAGCGCAAGGACCTGCTGGATTCTATTGCGAATACTCA
Source organism: uncultured Terriglobus sp. (assembly GCA_964249935.1). Classification (GTDB taxonomy): domain Bacteria; phylum Acidobacteriota; class Terriglobia; order Terriglobales; family Acidobacteriaceae; genus Terriglobus. The sequence continues at coordinate 2,242 of CAXUEG010000376.1, read as the reverse complement.
AACCGCCATCAAGGAAATCGACGAGATCAGCAGGACCAAGTTTGACGAAGCGTTCGCCGTCATCAATAAGAACTTCGCCGAGACGTTCGCAAAGCTCTTCGGGGGTGGTCAGGCATTCATGAAGCCGACGGACGAAGCCAACTCCGCGGAAAGCGGTATCGACCTCGTCGCGTCACCCCCGGGCAAGAAGCTGCAGAATGTCCTGCTGCTCTCCGGCGGTGAAAAGGCGCTTACCGCGTTGTCGCTCCTGGTGGGCATTTTCGAGTTCCAGCCAAGCCCCTTCTGCGTCTTGGACGAGGTGGACGCGCCGCTGGACGAGGCCAACGTGGGCCGCTTCGCACGCCTTATCCACGAGATGAGCCGCGACACGCAGTTCGTCATCATCACGCACCACAAGCGGACCATGGGCGAGGCCGACCTGATCTACGGCGTCACCATGCAGGAGCCGGGAGTAAGCAAAATCGTCAGCGTCAATATGAACAAGGCCGTAGGACGCCGCGCTGTGGCGTAAAGGCCGCCTTCAAGGCTTGCCGGTAAGGTGTGCTTCCATGCCTGCGTGTTCCGGATGAATGCGATAGTTCCCAAACAGGAGCTTGCGCAGTATTTCCGTCGTTCGCAGATGCCAGCTTGCCCATGAGAGCGGAGAATCACCGTTCATATCGCGTGCGTCAAGGTGCGCGCCTGCAGCCAGCAACAGGTCAATCGTATGCAGCGTTCCAAAGGCTGCGGCGCGGTGCAACGGCGTCTCGCCTTTGGTGCGCACATCCCGCATGAAACCTCCGGTTTCCACACCAGCTTGTGTCGCAATGTCTGGGTCGGCGCCAAAGGCAAGTAAGACTTGCAACACACGGTCATGCCTTGTACGCGACACTGTACAGAGAGCGGCATGGAGAGGAGTTTCTTTTGATTCTGAAGCGTTATAGTTCGCATCTGCACCGGATTCAAGTAAGAACTGGCAAAGCTGCCAATGGCCATGGAAGCTGGCGTTAATCAACCCATGATCCTTGCCCAACTGCTCCAGATTCGCCCCGTTCTGCAAGAGAAGCCGCACTGCGGAAACGTCCCCGTAGTATGCAGAGTGAACAATAAACGGAACGCCTGCGACATCATCGCCTGCATTCAGGCCAGCCTTCAGAAGGTCGTATACCAAGTCTGTACGGCCATTTGTAAACCGCTCGATCAATATATTGAGACTTGATGTCATGCTTGGCTCCATCTGTACTGGACTTTGCCTCAGACGCTTAATCTACTTGATCCGGCAATGACGATCTCGGAGAAGTCGGCGATGCTGCTGAAGTCGTTCAGCACGCGCTGAAGCAGACTGAGCCGTGCGTGACGCAGGCTTTGCTCTGGGACCATGACCATCACCATGTCGAAGAAGGCGTCCACGTGAGGACGCAATTCGGCTATTGCGGAAAGAGCTGCGGGATAGTGCCGTCCCTTGCGGTGTCTCTCGACAACGTCTGCGCGACGACTGCTCTCCTCGGCCAACGTGCGTTCGGCAGGCTCAGTTAGTACTTCGAGCGATACATCATCCACGCTGAAGACTTCGCCTTTCGCACGCGCCTGCTCAATGATGTTCTTCATCCGTTTAAAGGCAGCGGCGATGGCGGCAAAGTCCTCGCTTGTGCGCGCGGCAGACACGGCATCCACGCGTGCGATGGCGTCGCGGACATCGTCAGGATGTGTCGCCATCACGGCCTTCACCACGTCATAGGCGCCGCCGCGCACCTCGCGCAGATAC
>CAXUEG010000376.1:0-488 GCA_964249935.1 uncultured Terriglobus sp. | reverse complement strand
GTACCACTCCAGCCGTTCGCTCAGAAACGAGAGGACATTAGCACTCAGGGCGGCATTGTTGCCCGTTACCGCTATTTCGTTCAACAGAAGCGGAAGCGTGCTCTCTGCGAGCATTTTGACGATGCCATTGGCGGCACGGCGCAGCGCGAAAGGGTCTTTCGACCCAGTAGGCTGTAGGCCAAGGCCAAACATGCCGCTCACCGTGTCAATCTTGTCCGCGATGGACAGAATCAAACCTTCGTTTGTAGGAGGAATTGCGTCGTCCATGCCGACGGGTTGGTAGTGCGCATAGATGGCCTGCGCGACCAGTTCGCCGTGGCCCTGCGCACGTGCGTACAAGCCGCCGACGATGCCCTGCAACTCTGTGAATTCCTTCACCAGTTCCGTGGTCAGGTCTGTTTTGCAGAGTCTTACAGCGGTGTCCAGCGCGCTCAGATCAACAGCAGTGCTCGAGTTCCCTTTAGCCCATCGCTCCTGCACAACTGTTC
>CAXUEG010000375.1:0-2586 GCA_964249935.1 uncultured Terriglobus sp. | reverse complement strand
GCAGCAGCGTCCCGCCCCGCAACAACACCGCCCCACTCAAGCCAACACCTCTCCTGCTGACTCGCTGCCCCGAGCTACGCCCGAAGGGCTCGGCTGATTCTCTGACTCCTGGCCCTTCAACGCCCGATCCAACAACGCCATCCGCACATGCAACCCATGCGTCACCTGCCGCTCAATCCGAGACTGCGCCCCATCGGCCACCTCCGACGTAATCTCCAGCCCACGCACCATCGGCCCCGGATGCATCACCAACGCCCCCGGCGCAAACGCCCGCAGCCGCCGCTCATGCATCTGGTATGCATCGACATACGCGGCCACATCCAGCTCCATCCCAAGGAGCCGCTCCCGCTGCACCCGCAGCATCATCACCACGTCCGCCAGCGACAACGCCCGCTCAAAATCCCGCTCGATCTCAAGTCCCGGAGCCAAGCCCAGAGCCTCCTCCGGCAACAACTCCGGCGGGCCGCACAGGATCACGCGCGCGCCCATCCGCGGCAGCAGCATCGCATTGCTCCGCGCCACCCGCGAATGCCGGATGTCCCCGGTGATGACCACCACTTTGCCACGCAAAGTATCCCCGCCCAGCGGCGAAGGCGCGATTCCAAACCACTCAAGTATCGTCCGCAGATCCAGCAGCGCCTGCGAAGGATGCTCATGCATCCCGTCCCCCGCATTCAGCACCGGCAGCCCCGTCGCCCGCGCCAGCAGCTCCGGCGCGCCCGAGTAGTTCGACCGCAGGACGATGCACTCCGCGCCCAGAGCCCGCAGCGTCACACCCGTGTCATAGAGGCTCTCGCCCTTTTCGATGGAAGAAGACTTGTCGCTGACCAGCGTCGTCATCGCGCCCAGCGACTTCGCTGCCAGCTCAAAGCTCGTCCGCGTCCGCGTGCTCGACTCGTAAAACAACAGCGCAACCCTGCGCCCATCCAGCCGCCGCACCCTCTCACGGTGCGCCTTCGCCGCCAGCGCATCGCCTTCCTGCAGCACACTCGAGACCTGCTCCAGCGAAAGGTCCGCAACCGAAAGCAGGGAAGCAGGATGCGTCGCACTCGGCACTGTCGCAGCGTCACTCATCCGCTAGCGATGGTAGCAGTCTGCCATCCCTCGCCTTCGCGCCGGCCGCTAGAAAATTCTGGGGACCATGTGATACGAGTCCAGCTCCGCTGGCTCTCGGATCGGCGGCTTGCCGTTGCCGGGCGTGTTGAGTTCTGCCGCCTTCAGCTCCGGTGCGGGTGTGTCGTGAACAACGCAAATGGACTCGCAGCCCTTTACGTACGCCTGCACCAGGCCGCGCGCGACGCTGCCACAGGTATGTGCCAGATCGGAAACGTGCATCTCGCCCTCCCGTATCCGTAAGGCGCCGCGCTGCCGTGGTGTTCGCGCATCAGGCGCGGTCTACGGATTCGAAACGAACCTTTGTTTCGAGCAAAGCCAACCGCGCCTTCTCGAGTGCTCACAAAGTAATCCCGGCACATCGTTTTCGGGAAGGGTCTTGTCGTTCAGAAGCTACCGCAGATTGCAGAACGGCAAGCACACCCTCGCCGCGGTGCCGTTCGCGCACGCGACAGCACAGGTTGCCGGAGGTAGCTAAGGAGTGTGCCTTTCGCCGGCCATCCCGCTAGCGGTTCGGCGTTTTACCAAACAAATACCCCAGCAGCAGCGTCACAATCGGCAACACCGTCCGCGTCACCAGGAGATCGAACACGTCCGTCAGCGACTGCCGGTACTGATCATAGATTTCTTTGTGGAGTTCGAGCGCCGCGTGCGTATCCGTAGCGTTCATGCCAGCCGTCGAGGGCATCACGGGCAGATGCACAATGAAGTAGATCAAAACACCCGAGGTGACCGCCAGCATCCACAGCAGCCCGGACGCAACGAAGATCGTACCCCAGCGCTCCAGGAAACTCGTCGGCTGAAGACTGATCTGCCCGTCGTTGGCTTCGTTCAGGGTGACCGGCGAGGTCTCACTTCGAAGATCGTGAGCCTCTTCGCTCAAGGAAGAACAACATCCGTGCGAACGTTTCCATTCGCATCCGTAATCGACACACGATTCGGGCTGGACTTGTCCGGCACCTGCGACTTCAAGTACTTGTAGGTCACGACTGCGCGTTGGATCACGTCAGCGGTGGTGCCGCCCTGAGCGACTGCCAGTTCGCGTAAAGTTTTTTCAAACTTGTCATCCATGTCGATCGTGTATCGCGGCATCATGCACCCCCGTCTACGTTTCTGATGCTAATCCGGCGAAAATGAACCGTCCATCCGAAACGGCGTGTCTCGGCAGCAGTCTGCGGCGTCACCGCCTAGTCCACCCGCTCCACCAGCAGGACCTGGTCGCTGCCGTCCACCTCGTTCAGCTTCACTTCCACAATCTCGCGCGAGCTTGTCGGCACAACCCGCCCCACAAACTGAGCCTCGATCGGCAGCTCCCGATGCCCGCGATCGATCAGCACCAGCAGCCGCACCGACCGCGGTCGTCCATGGTCGAACAACGCATCCAGCGCCGCCCGAATCGTCCGGCCCGTGTACAACACATCGTCCAGCAGGATGATGTCCCGGTCCGCGATGTCGAACCCGATCGCTCCCGGC
>CAXUEG010000374.1:0-2629 GCA_964249935.1 uncultured Terriglobus sp. | reverse complement strand
GCTTGGGGTACTTGGTCGTGGGATCGGCAACGGGCTGCGCGGTTGAGTTCGCGCCGGATGCCTGTGCAGATGCAGCGCCGGGCAGCGCCGCCGCAGCCAGACCGGCGCCAAGACCGCCAACCATCTGGCGGCGCGAAAAAATGTTGTCGCTCATTGAAAAATGCTCCTGCTCGAAATGCGTTGACACAGGCGGGCGGTTCGAACGCGCACGCAAGAGTGTTGCCTGTTATTAGCTGCCCGTGTTCGCAGGCCGGTTGTGTGTTCCGAAGTCTGCCATCGCGCGACTTTGATCGCCTCTCACCGGGCCTGTCCGGTTTTTCACGATGCGCCGGAACGGCGGGTGCGGCGCAGGATCGCGCCAAGCACAAGAGCAACCAGGACCGCCATGGCGATGCCGGAGGGCCACGACAAGACGCTTGCGGAGCGCGCATGCGCGCTGTCGTTCAGGTTGCCGGATTGCGCTTTGGGAGGAACGGGATCAGGTGGAAGGCCCACCGTCGGCAGGATCGTCGCGCCCGCTGCCTGCAGCGCAAGCCGTTGCAGGCGGTACTCGAACGTCGGGTGGGAACGCGCTCCGGGCTCGATGCGGTTCGCCTCGACCTTAGCCATGTACTCGCCGTGGACTGCCTCAGCCTGTGCCCAGTCGGGCCGGTCCAGCAGGTCGTCGACGTGGTCATCCGGCCCGCTGGTTTTGACCAGCGAGGGCTTCTTATCGAAATAAAACGGCAGCTCGTTCTTCATGTACGCCACGGCTTGCCCATGCGAGTCGAAGTGCCGAATACTCAGTTGCACCTCCGCGCCCATGAACGACAGAGGTGTTTTCACGTCCCACTCGCACTCCCCGGGCCTGGTCTGGTCACGAGCTTCCACCGTGCTCTGGTTCAGGGTGACGAGCGTAGCTACGTCGTCTTCGCGCACCTGCTTGCAGGCGTCGGGATTCACCTGTGCCGATAGCGGCAATCCCGCAAATAAGATGATTGCCGCCAACGACTGATTGCGGATCGTGAATCGCATGTTCCTCACCGTCAGAATCCGCAATGGCGGAAGGTCAGATCCGCAGTGACATGCGAACCCTGTACGTTGCAGTCGAGTTGAAGGTGTCCCTTTAATGGTTTGTGGCTCTCGGCAAAGCTCTTCATCTGCTCCTGGCGATCGAGCGTAATGGTCTTGCAGTTCGAGCTATCGAGCACGTAGCTATCTTCAGGCTGCTGATTGAATACATTCGGGTTGCCGGCGTCCTTCACGAGCGCAAACACTTTCAACGTGCCGATGACGCCGTTGCCGCTTTGCGCAAACGCCAGTTCCTCGGGTGCGTTCTTGCCATCGGGCCGCCCTGCCTGAAAGCCGGGCGGCAGGTCGAACCCGAAGCTCGCAATCTTGGCAGCATTACCCTCCTCTTCACCGCGTGTGCATAGCACCGGTGTGCGCGACCATGCCTTGAGCGGTCCGCCATCACTGTTGACGGTTCCTTTGGCCTTAAAGAACTCCGGGCCGCAACCGCTCAGAAGAAGGGTCGCAACCAGTACGGCGCCAGATGCTCCCCGTGCGCTTTGAGATAAACAGAACGGCATGGAACTCCCCGGAAGCGGCAAATTAATCCCCATCTGCTTGCACGATGGATGCAGTTCAGCGCAACTTGGCAGGACGAGGCGGGAAACAACGATCGCGACGGCCTGTAAACCCGGCACGCAACCGCACTTTCCAGCCCGTGCATCCCACCGCCAACGGTCGCGGAGGGAAGTGTGTCATGGCGTTATGGTCGGGGTTGACCCACGAACTGGTCGACATCATCGAGTTCGCCAACCCAAGCATCGATTGCCTGGTATTCCGCTTTCCGCGGTTTCACGACCAGATCAAATTTGGGGCGAAGCTGATCGTGCGCGAGGGCCAGGCCGCTGTGTTCGTGAACGAGGGCAAGCTGGCCGACGTCTTTGCACCGGGCACTTACACGCTGGAAACGCGCAACCTGCCCGTGCTGTCGACGCTGCAGGGCTGGAAGTACGGCTTCAACAGCCCGTTCAAGGCGGAGGTTTACTTTCTGAGCACGCGCCCCGTGCTGAACCTGGAGTGGGGCACGCAGCAACCCATCACCATGGAGGCGCCGGGTTTCGGCCTGGTGCAGGTGCGTGCCTTTGGCCAGACCAGCTATCGCATTGCCGATGCGCAGGTGTTTTTCCGACAGGTGGTCGGCGCGACCAATGTTCTGATGGACAACGACCTGCGCGACTATCTGCGCGGCATCATCGTGGGCCGGTTCAGCCAGGCGCTGACGGAAACGAAACCAAGCCTGGAACAACTGCAGGCGCACCTGAGCGAGCTGGGCGACAGCCTGGTCGGCACGTTGAATGAACGGCTGGCGCCGTACGGCTTTGAGCTGCTGCAGTTTGTGGTGGAAAGCCTGTCGCTGCCGCCGGATCAGCGGCAGGAACTGTTTCGCTACAGCCGGCTGAATAATATCGATCTCTCGAAGTTGACGCAGTTCGAGGTGGCGAACTCGATTGGAACGCTGGCACGGAATACCGGCGTGGTGGGTGCGGGTGGCGGCATCGGGTCGATGGGTGGGCAGGCAATGCAGCTGGGCGCGGGCCTGATCGCGGCGCAGCAGGTTGCGCGCGCGATGGACGGCGCG
>CAXUEG010000373.1:0-2635 GCA_964249935.1 uncultured Terriglobus sp. | reverse complement strand
CGTAAACAGTGTTGCCGGAGGTGTCCGCAGGATCGAGGGCGATGCTGGAGACGCGGCCGGTGACCAGGCCGTAGGCGGCGGTTTGCACCTGCATGGGACCGACCGCCTGCCACGCGGTGTTGAGCGGGGTGTTGCCTGCCGCGATCCGGGCCTGCTGCGCGCCGGGGCTGGACGCCGCAGCGAGCACCGCGTCGCGTTGGCCGATCAACCGGCCGTGCTGCTCCCGCGCTCGGCGCAGGAGGTCGGCAGCCGGTTCGGTCATTCCCGGGGCATGCCGCGCTGCCGCGAACCGTCGCGCGTGAGCCTGCGCGGCGGCAGCTTCGCTGGAGGCAGGGGCCAGCCCTTGCTGGGCGACGCCAGGCACGGGCGCAAGCGCCACGGCAAACAGACACAGCGGAACGAGCCGGCGCGCGGATCGCAGGGAACGGACAAAGGCGGAATCGGATCGAAAGAACACAGGCAGTAGTGGTCAAGCCGTCGCACACGGCATGCCGGAACACAGACTGTCTGGTAAGAAAGCTCTCAGAATGGAACGGGCGCGGCGCTTGTGGCCGCTTACGCGTAAGTGTCCCTGATTTCCCCGCCGTTGTCACGCGCCACGGGTCTGGTGGTTTCGCGTAGTCAAGCCGTGCTGCGATGCCGCTTCACGAGCCTTGCGCGGAAGCGCACCCGGCGAGCGCTGCTTCGCGGTGTTGGGCCAAGAACTCATTTCCAAGCGCATCTGCATAGGAAGCAAGCTCCATCGCCGGCGGAGGCTCAAGCACCGTACTGACCTTTGGCGCGCTGCGTTCGTGGGCGTTCGATCCGTTTGGGCGCGGCGTCTTTCGAGTCGCCCAGCGGCGGGTTCTGCGCAATGTAAGCCTTGGAGTTGAACTTCCTTCCGGTGCTCGCGCCGCTCATATACCGGATCTTGCCGAAGATGGGCCGCTCGCCCCAGGGCCGGTCGAACTTGCCGTAAACCGCCCACGCAATGCCGGCGTAGCCGCCGGGGTCGCGGCCGTCGATAAAGTATTTGTCGTTCAGGTAAATCAGTGTCTTCATCGCCTCCGCATTCGACGGCGACCACTCCAGCACCTTCTTCGCCCAGTACATGCGCATGAAGTTGTGCATCCATCCACGGCGCACCATCTGTCGCTGCGCCGCGTTCCACAACTCGTCATAGGTCTCGGCGTTCTCCATCTGCTTTGCGGTGTAAAGCTGGTCCCGCTTGTCGCCGGCGTGTTGCGCAACGGTCTTGCGCGCCCACTCCTCCGCGGTCTCCGGGTTATCGTAGTTCGGGTCCCACTTGACCCAGGCAATGCAGAGCTCCCGCCAAGTCACAAGCTCGTCCAGAAAGCTGTCCGCGCTTTCGCGCAGCCGCGGGTTGTCTGCAGCCGCGCGCTCGATCTCCAGGTAAATCCGCAGCGGGCTGATGTGGCCGAAGTGCAGGTACGGCGAGAGCACGCTGGTGCCGTCGCTGTCCGGATGGTTGCGCAGGTGCGCATAGCCGGGCAGCATGCGTTCCACGAAGAGCTTCAGGCGTGCGCTGGCCGCATGCGCGCCACCAGTGAACTCATCCACCTTGCCCACGCTGCGGTCCAGGTCTTTCCATTCCTTCGTCATGTCGTCGTGCGGGTCGTCGGCCAGAAAACCCTTCGGCCTGACCCACGCATGCTTCGCGCTGGGGTTGGCCGACTCTTCCAGGTACTCGGGCAGCTGCTTCCAGAGCCGCCCACGCACGGTGTAAGCCGCATAAGGAGCCTTCTCAAAGCGCTTCGTCGGCACGATCACGTCGGCATCGACCGTCCAGTAAGGACCGTCAAACTTCTGCTGCACCTCCTGCCGCCAGCCCTCGGGCACACGCATCGGATTCTCATCGCCGATCACGATGGCTGCATGGACATCGCGGAAGAAGCGCAGCCGATCTTCGTTGGGCGCGTTCCGCAAGACAAAGCTGACATTCCGTTTCCGCATGTCTTCTTCAACATCGCGCAGCCCTTCGTTCAGGAACACATACCCGCGCAGCACCCCATGCGGAAAGTTCGAGACGCCACTGAAGAACGCAACCACCGGCAAGCCCAGCTCGTTTGCAACTTCCACCGCAACATCCAGCGCGGGATTGTCCACGCCGCGCTCGGCCCGCTGCATCCAGTACACAACCACTTTTCCGTCGGGCTTGGGCGCACCATCGCGCCGCACCGTTACGCGGTCGTTGCTCGCCATCCGCCGCAACGGCTCAGGCAGTTCCGGTGAAAGCGCGGCATAGGCGGCAGCCTCGCGGCGTTCCCGCTCGCCGCCCTGGGCCTCTTTGCCGCGCTTCGTTGTCTGCTTTGTCTCCGCGGGCGCGCCTTCGGCCTTTGCGCGCTTCGTTTGCGCATAGACGCTGGCGGCGGGGCGGATGGCCGTGTCCCGCGCCGGATGCGGGATGCCGGTCGGGTCAGGCTCGCTCATCCCCGGCGCCGCGGCATCGTGCGCCGGCTCGCCGGGCGGTGCGGCCTCCGTCTTTCGTTCCACACCTGGCTTTGGCTCTTTCCTGTTTACAGACACGATCCTCTTCGGCGCCATGCCGAGTGGGATGCGAATCGCCAGCCCAGATGTTCTGCGCAAGAAAACCGATTCCTTTTCATCGAGAGAAAAGTCCAATACGCACCATGAC
>CAXUEG010000372.1:0-2644 GCA_964249935.1 uncultured Terriglobus sp. | reverse complement strand
TGCCGATGATGACGCCGAGCTCGACTTCCCAGTCGGTTTTGGTGCCGTTGCGTGGGATTTCGACATCGTCGTTGGGGCCGACGATGGCGGAGGTGGCCTTCATGAAGACGATGGGCTCGGTCGGCATCTTCATGGTGGCTTCGGCGGCGTGGTCGATGTAATTCAGGCCGATGCAGATGTATTTGCCGGTGCCGCTGACGCAGGGGCCGAGGCGCGGTGTGCCGGAAACAATGGGGAGTGTGTTGATGTCGAGAGACGCCAGGCGTTGCAGTGAGCCGGGCAGGAGGACTTCGCCGGCGATGTCGCCGATCTCGCCAGAGAGGTCGCGGATCTGGTTGTTCGCGTCGAGGATGCCGGGGAGTTCTGCGCCGGGGGCGCCATAGCGGAGGAGCTTCATGCGTGGTTTTGTCCTTTTTGTTTGTTCCGCGCGCGGAAGGCGTGCAGGTCGGTGAGATTAGCCGATTCCTGTACCCGACTTCCGTTAAGTTTTCGTGCCGACCAGAGAAGAAGCAGGTCCTTCGCTTTGCTCAGGAGGACAATATCGAAGTGTTGGCGCACACGAAGGTGCGACTTTGAAGTGCATCTGCGGGATCGAGTTCGCATAGCGCGCACCAGACGTCATTTCGGTTGCATGTCGGCGGTGGCGGTGGCGTGGCCGGGGGTTGAGCGGATGCGCTGGATTTTGTAGTTGGAGGTGATGAACTGGTAGCCCGCGCGGTCGATTGCCTGGTCGGAGGGGCCGTGTTCGCCGTAGGGCTGGCCAGAGAGAGAGGCAAAGGCGCGCACGGGGTGGCCTAGGTGTTTCTGGAAGTCGAGCTGCGGGCCGACGGTTTCGTTCTCGAGGTACTTTGGGTCGTCGAGCTGCAGCCTGGCGTGGTTGCGGGTGTGGCAGGCGATCACGTGGCGGCCGTCCATGGCCTTGATCTCGTCCCAGGAGAGAGCATAGCGACCGTCAGGATACTCGTTGTGAATGACTTTGAGAGTGCGGGTGGCGACGAACTGCAGTTGTGTTGCAGCGGGTTCGCTGACAAAGAGCGTGGGAATGTAGTACCAGCCGATGAAGCCATGTTTTTCGAGCAGGGGCCGCATGTTGTCAAAGCCGTTGCGGTAACCGTTAAAGACGGCGATAAGCAGGCCGGGCTTCGGCTTGTGCCACTCGCCGGTGGCCAGGTAGCGGTCGAGCTCGTCTTCGTTGACCGAGGAGAAGGCGGTGCTCCAATGCTTGAGTTGTGCGTCGACCTCGGGGATGCGGTGCGTGGGGATGTTGTGGAAGTTTGCGGTGCGGATGAGCGGCGCTGAACGCAGCGAGTCCCTCGCGGTCCGGGCATCGTTTGGAAAGCTCTCAGGCGGCACTGGCGGCTCCTGGGCCGACGCGCTGGATGCGGTAGTTGGCGAAGACTAACTCATAACCGGCTTCGACGACGAGCTTGGCGGTGTCGACTTCGGGGTGCTCGTTCTGCGCTGGACCGCGAAGCGACGAGAAGGCGAGCACGGGGCGGCCAAGGTTCTTGCGGAAGTCGTCCTGCGAGCCGAAGATTTCGGCACGACGCACGTCCTCGGTGAGGGTGGATAGCTCTGCGTGGTTCCGCGCATGGCTGGCGATGACGTGCTTCTTCGAAAGCTCGCGAATCTCTGCCCAATTCAGGGCGTATCGGCCGTCCGGGTACTCGCGCGTCTGCATGCCGATGTGGTGGCCTTTAGCATAGGTGACCTGGTCGGGAACTTCGTCCTTGATGAACTCGGTGATGATGAAGTACCAGCCGATGAAGCCGTACTTTTCGAGCAAGGGCGCCATGACGTCGTAGCCGTTGCGGTAGCCCTCATAGAGCACAGGGATCATGCCGGGTTTGGATTTCGACCAACGGCCGGTCTGAATATAACCGCGCAGTTCGGCTTCGTTGACGGAGGTGAAGGCGTGGCTATACTGCGCGATCTGCCGCTCAAGTTCCGCGGCGTTGCTGCGGGGCGTGTTGTGCCAGTTGACGACGCGAATCAAAGGGTGGTTGCGAAAGAGAGATTCCTGTTCCGTGGCGCGGTCGATGAAGGCGGGTGTGCTCACAGGTTGTCGTCCTTTCCGCCATGTTCGAAGTCGCGATAGGAGAGCAGTTCAATCAGCCGGGCGACATCGCCTGCGGGAGCGTCAGGATGCAGGCGTTCCCAGGCATCGACATACTTCTGAAATGCCGGCGCGACGATGTCGTTCATGCCTTTTGAGTAGACGGGCGCGACGGGAGAGGCGGCGGTCAGGTCTTCGCAGGCGAGGATCATCGCGACACCTTCTTCGGAGTAGACGCGATTGCTAAGCCTGGTCATGGCGGCATCGAGTTGCGTGTCGTAGGTGCTGGAGACTGCCTGCGCAGCGGCCGGTGTGGTGCTGGTGACAATGCCGGCGAGCGGAGTGCGCGTGAGGCCGGAACTCCAAGCGACACCCGCGGCAGCGGTCTTGCCGAACATAATAAGCAGTGCGCGACGGTTCATTCTGTTGCTCCTAAGAGGATTGGTTAACCTTTGACCGCGCCAGCGGTAACGCCGCGCACGTAGTAACGCTGCAGGAAGAGAAACAGCAGCAGGACGGGCAGGACGGAGACGACGAGCGAGGCCTGCTGAAGTGAGAAGGTGCGCTCGTCGGTGAAGGCCTGGCGCA
>CAXUEG010000371.1:0-2712 GCA_964249935.1 uncultured Terriglobus sp. | reverse complement strand
CCAGCAAATCTCCCCAGACGAACGCCGCCGCGTCGCCCGCACCGCCATGCTCTTCACCGAGGAGGAGCTCACCCGCTTCATGCAGGTCATGCTCCGCACCTTCGACGACCTCGGCTTCCGCCAGGAACAGCGTTTCCACCTCGAGCTGGGCCTGGTCAAGCTCGTCCACCTCCAGCGCCTGCTTCCCATGGAGCACTTCCTCTCCCAACTGCCGCGGCCGGACAGCAATCGCCGCATCGCCTCCACGGTACCCGCACCTCGCCCTGCCGCGCCGCGCCCGATCTCACTCCCGGCAGCAGCCACGCCAACATCGCCTGCCCTGCCTACGTCGGCTCTCGACGAGGCCGCTGGCAAGACGCCGGCCGTTCCCGCCGCCCCCGCCACCAACCTGTCACTTCGATCGGAAGACACGCAGCTCCATCGTGCGCCCGTAGCGGAGCAATCCGCATCGGCTCCCGGGGTGAGTACCCCCGAACCGTCAAACGTTCCCAGCCTCGCCCAGCCAGGCGCAAAGACCGCGCCCGACCCCACTACCGGCCTCGATCTCCACCTTCCGCCCGTTGACCTCTACGAGCTCGACGCAATCACCGCCTCCGCCGACGACACCACGCCGCCTCCGCCACCACCCGACCCCGAAGCCCAACCGCTCACCGACGCAAGCACTGAAGCCAGTTCCCTCCAGGCCGCCGCCGTCGAAGCCCTCTTCGCCACCGGCACACAGAACTCCGCCGCCGAACAGCTCGAAGAAACCACCTGGACGATCGCGGTGGGCGAGCTACGCATCCAGACCTCCCTTTCCAAGCCGCTCATGAATACCATCTTCCGCGCGGATACCCAGGCCATCATCCGCGGCGCCATTGCAAGCAGGGGCGGCTCCGGCCTCAAGCTTGTCTTCCTGCCCGGCTCCGTCAGTGACGAACCAAAGACGCCCAGGAAGCCCCGCAGCGGCTCCGCAAAGGCCAAAGCCCTCGAACACCCCACCGTCCAGGCCGCACAGCGCCTCTTCAACGCCGAAGTTACCAACGTCTTCGACCTCCGCAAGGACTGACCGCAACGCAAAGGCACGCAACGGCCTCGACTCGGTCGCGCTGCCGTGATGTCGTGCGCAACCTAAGCAAGACTGCCTGGCGATTTGCCAGGGATCTGCGGCCCACATCACAAAGGGTCGCTGCGATCCGCCTCACTCCTGCGCACGAACAACGGCGGCGCTGGGACAGTGCTGGAGCAATTTGTCAACACAGGTTTCTGCACAATCTCAACATAAAGATCGATACATCTGTTGACATTCGCCATAGCCCGGTACTAGTGTTTGGCCCATTCGAAAGCATGGAGAACAATCGGCTCCGCGCATCGTCAACGGCGCAAGCCATATTTCAGGGAGGCTCGGATGAGCTTTTGTGTCCAGCAAGCTTTAGTGCGGAAAAAGGCAGCTTGCATACGTGTTTTCATTGCGTTTCTACTCGTCGGCTTCTTCAGCCTTGCATCGATGGCGCAGGTCGATCAGGGAACCATCACCGGAACCGTCAAGGACCCATCCGGCGCGGTGGTCGCCAACGCACAGGTCACCGTCACGGACGTGGACACAGGCTTTACGCTGACCGACAAGTCCGATTCGAATGGCGTCTATACCTTCTCGCCGCTCAAGATCGGTAAATACACCATCAAGGTAGTGGCCGCGGGCTTTGACACCAAGGAACAGGAGAACGTGCAGCTGCACGTGGGTGAGCGCGCCGGTGTCGATATCGCGCTCGCCATCGGCAACACGGACACGGTTCAGGTCACCACGGAAGCGCCTCTGCTGCAGACGGGCGACGCGGCGACCGGCCAGGTGATCGAAGCGCAAACCATCGTGGACACCCCGCTGAACGGGCGTAACTATGTCTTTATCGCTCAATTGACGACAGGCATTGCGCCGGCCAACGGCTCGCGCGGTCAGGGCGGCGGCGACTTCAACGCCAACGGGCAGCGCGCCGAACAGAACAACTTCCTGCTTGACGGTGTTGACAACAACGTCAACGTCGTCGACTTCTTCAACGGCGCCAGCTACAGCGTCAAGCCGCCGCCGGAGGCCCTGGCCGAGTTCAAGGTGCTGACAGGCGCCTACAGCGCCGAATTCGGGCACTCCGCCGGAGCCGTGATCAACACCTCCGTCAAGTCGGGTACGAACCGCATTCACGGTGCGGCCTGGGAATACATCCGCAACGACGCCTTCGACATTCACGAGTGGGCTTCGTTCGGCAACCGGGTTGTCCCCAAGTATCGCCAGAATCAGTTCGGCGGTACGCTCGGCTTTCCCATCATCAAGGACAAGCTTTTCCTGTTTGGCGATGCGGAGGCGAACCGCATCATCTTCGGCGAAACCGGCACCTTTACCGTCCCCACTGCGCTCATGCGGCAGGGCAATTTCTCGGAACTTTTAAACTCCTCGCTCACCGGCAACACACCGGTGCAGCTGGTTCAGCCGAACTCGGCAAACATCGCCGCTCCGCTCCTCAACAACGCGCTGCTTCCCACACAGATCAACCAGACCGCGCTCAAGATCCTGAACCTGTACCCTCTGCCGAACCAGGCGGTCGGCGGCCGTACGGCGGTCAATAACTATTTCAGCAGCCGCAATGCGGTTAACAACACGACGCAGTTCGACATCCGTGCGGACTACAACGCCACCCAGCACGACCAGGCATTTGTTCGCACCAGTTACTCGAACACACC
>CAXUEG010000370.1:0-2740 GCA_964249935.1 uncultured Terriglobus sp. | reverse complement strand
CGAGACGCTGGGCGATACATGGGCAAGACTGCGGAGGGCGTTGGGAGAACCCGCGGAATGATGGCTACGGGCGATAGGACAATTGGTTGCCTACATGGTGAGAACTGATGTCGCTGCTTGTGCAACTTTGGTACGGCGGTACGCATCTTTCGTAACAGAACGTAACGAGGCCTGCCATGAATTGGAAGCCGCTTCCCAATACCTCTCGCCCTCTTCCGTTCCGGACCGCATGTGGCGGTTCGGATCGGCCCAACCTCTTAGACAAGCTGATGATGAGCCGGCCCAAGGTGGCGGATGTTCCACCGCCGAGCAGCCGCAATGTGGAAGGGCAGGATGCCGTGCTGAACGGTATGACGCGTTCGCTGCACCGCCGGGTGAGCGGACTAAACCTGCCTGCCGTGATTCGTCCCGCCACAGTGTAAGGTCGATCGCCTGACCCCCTTCGTTTTGGTGCATCGAGCTTAAGTTCCCTCCCCCAGAAACGCACAGAAGCCGCTCCCGACGGAGCGGCTTCTGCCATTTTTGCTGTGCCCGCGACAGGAATGCGGGACGCTATTGGGGCGGTTGCGCCTGCGGAGCTGGCGGCGCGGGAGGGTTGCCGGGATGCGTTGCGGAATGGTCGGCCTGATGGCGCGCCTGTTCAGCTTCACGAAGTGCCTGCTGGCGTTCCCGCTCGGCTTCCCGCTGTGCCTGTTGACGGTCTTTGTCGGCATCATGGAGGGCCTGCTGACGCTCCTTTGCAGCTTCCTGGAGCGCTTGCTGCCTCGCCCGCTCGCCTTCCGCGCGACCTTCCTGCGCGGCTTTTAGACCCTCGATACGGGCCTGATTGGCTTCGCGCTGGGCATCTGCGACTTCCTTCTGCGCCTCCTTCTGAGCTTCCTTGATACTCTGGCGCGCGTCAGCGGGCAGGCTGGTCAACGAGGGAGGCATGGGCGGCATGGGCGGTAGAGGCACCTGCTCATTGCGTCCCAGAGCAATGTTGCCATGGGTAGTGGTGAGGCGGATAGCCGGACCGCCGGAACCGACATTGGCGGTGAGGCTGCCGTGATGCGATTGATTGGTGGAGTCAGTGGCACCGGGAAAGTCGCTCTGTATGCTTCCGTCGCTGGTTTCAGCGGCGAGCGAGAATTTGGCCGAGCCGGGCAGTGACAGGCTTACGTCCCCGTCGCGGTTTTCAACGCTGATCGCGCCGGTGGGAGCGACGGCGGTGATGTCCACGTGACCGCTGCTGTTGGTTACCTGCATTTCGCCGCTGACGCGGTCGAGCGTGATGTTGCGGCTGCGGGTGTGCACGGTGATGGGACCGGCGACGCCGCGCGCGCTGAACTCGTCGTCGGAGTCGAACGAGACTTCGCCATCGATGCGCTGCGCCGCGAAGGTGATGCGACCCGCGTTATAAGTGACCGGGCCGGCAACGTGCTGGAGGTGGCCACTGCCGAAGAAGTCGCCGTTGACGCCGACCGTTCCCTGGATGTCGTTGAGGTTGACCTCGTCACCGCTGCCGGCAAGTTGAACAGCGCCCTGAACGCTGTGGATCTGCACGCTGCCGTGCCGCGAATTGGTGCGGAGCTGCACGTCGCCGGCAATGGCGGAAAGATCAACATCTCCACGGTTCGCGTTGATCGCCACGGGCGCATGGAAGGAGTGCACGGCTACATCGCCGTGATTGGAGTTGAGCACAACGTGCACGCCGCGCGGAACAGAGAGGGTAAGGGCGGCGGAGCTGCTGTCCGCGCTGGCGATACGCAAGACCAGTTCGCTGTCCGTGCCGCTGAACTGGGGGGCGAGGCCGGACATGAGGCTGCTGGCGCGATTGTCATCGTTGCTGAAGACTTCCTTGTGCTCGGACAGATGGACCAGGCCGTCGTCGCTGGTGCCGTCGACGGTCACGTCACCGTGGTCGTTGTGGATCTCCAGCGTGCCCTCAGGCGCGATGGTGTGGGTGACGGCGGCCGCGTCTTCTTCATGCTTGGAGCCGAAAATATGGTTCAGGTCCTCTCCGTTCCAGCCGAAGTTCCATTGGTCGCCGTTGCGATGAATGCCGCCC
Source organism: uncultured Terriglobus sp. (assembly GCA_964249935.1). Classification (GTDB taxonomy): domain Bacteria; phylum Acidobacteriota; class Terriglobia; order Terriglobales; family Acidobacteriaceae; genus Terriglobus. The sequence goes on along the minus strand of CAXUEG010000370.1, from coordinate 693 downwards.
TGCGCGGCCAGGCCGAGGAATGAGATGAGGATGAGCAACCAGACCGTGCCGCCGCCGATGGCGAAGCGCATGGGAATGCCACGCGTCTCGGACGTGTGCCGGGCGACGGCCCATTCCACCAGGCGAAGTACGCCCGCAGCGATGAGAACGAGCGGCCACCAGCGCGCAAACCAGGCCAGCAATTCCGGAAAGGGGATGCGGCCGTTGTAGACCAGCAGAGCGACCGAAGCGATCGCAATGAGCAGCAGCGGGCCGATGATGGATTGCGCACGGTTGTTCTGGCGAAAGGCGCGAAGCTGGGCGCGTTGTGTTTCGGCCGCCATGCGTGCCTGCTGGCGAGCTGCGCGAACCTGCTGGCGCGTGGCCTCGCGCTGGTACTGGTTCCAGGCTTTGGCCTGGTCGCGCTGGGTGCGGGCCTGATCGCGCTGCGCCTGCGCCCAGGCTCGCTCCTGGTCGCGCAACACGCGTGGATCTGGAGTAAACGGTGCACCGGCGTAGGGCCCGTTGCGCGGATCGCCGGGCGGAAACGGACTGTTCGGGCCGCCCTGGCTGGGTGGTGGTGAGTTCGGAGGGGTCGACATGGCTAACGCGCCTCCTCTTCTGGAGTGGCGGACGGGGCGGCGGTGGAAGCGGCGGGCACGAAAGAACCTGACGCCGCCGGGTTTACAGGAGCGTAACCGTTCGGGCCCAGGG
>CAXUEG010000369.1:0-2752 GCA_964249935.1 uncultured Terriglobus sp. | reverse complement strand
TACTGTGGGTCCGCATGCAATTCGTGCAGCAGAAACGCAAACGTGTCTGCCGTCACATCCAGCTGCTTGCTCAACGGCATGCCCGCGCCGTGGCCTGCGCGCGTTTCAATGCGGATCAGCACCGGCGCCGGTCCCGCCTGGTCTGCCTGCATCTGCGCCGCGAACTTGAACGAGTGCGCGGGAAACACACGATCGTCGTGGTCGGCCGTCGTAATCAGCGTGGCCGGATACTTCGTCCCCGGCTTCAAATTGTGCAGCGGCGAATATTTGTGAATCGCGTGGAACTCCGCCTCGTTCTCGCTCGGGGAGCCATAATCCTGCTTCCACCCGAAGCCCACCGTGAACTTGTCGAAGCGCAGCATGTCCATCACGCCCACCTGCGCATTTGCTGCACCAAACAGCTCAGGCCGCTGCGTCAGCACAGCGCCGATCAGCAGCCCACCATTCGACCCACCCTGGATCGCCAGCTTCGGCGTCGACGTGTACTTCTCGTGTATCAGGTACTCGGCGCACGCGATTAAGTCGTCGAACACTTTCTGCTTCTGCAGCTTCATGCCCGCCTCGTGCCAAGCCTCGCCGTACTCGCCGCCGCCGCGCAGTGAAGCCTGCGCATAAATGCCGCCGCGCTCCAGCCAGGCAATGCGTGCCGACGAAAAAGCCGGCGTCAGCGACACATCGAACCCGCCGTAGCCATACAGCAGCGTCGGGTTCTCTCCATTGCGCGCCACACCCTTCTTACTCGTCAAAAACAGCGGCACCTTGGTGCCGTCCTTCGACGTGACAAAGACCTCCGTCGTTTCAAACTCCGCCGGGTCGAAGTTCAGCTTCGGCGACCGGTACGGCGTGGACTCGAGCGTCTTCATGTCCAGCCGGTACACCACACCCGGCGTCGTGAAGTTCGTAAAGCCATAGAATGTCTCGTCATCTTCGCGGCGTCCGGCAAAGCCGCTCGCGGTGCCGATGCCCGGCAGCGTCAGCGCCCGCACCGGCTTGCCGTCTTCCTGAAACAGCCGCACCTCCGTGTGCGCATCCGTCAGGTACTCGGCAATCAGCGTCTGGTGTACCAGCGACGCTCCATCCAGCTTGCTCTTGCTCTCGGGCACCACAGTCTTCCAGTGCTCCCGGCCGGGCTGCTGCAGGTCCACCTCAATCAGCTTGCCGTTCGGCGCATCCAGCGTTGTGTTCAGCCAGAACCGCGATCCGTCATTGCCGATCACGTCATAACTCGCGTCCGGCTTATCGAACACTTTCTCGATCTTTGCGCCCGTCTGCGACAGATCCAGAAACGCCAGCTCATTGTTCGGGCTCGTTCCTTTCACCTGGTAAAGAATCAGATAGCGCCCATCGTCGGTCACGCTCGCGCCCAGAAATATCTCCGGATCATCCTTGCGCTCAAATACAAACGTGTCCGCGCTCTGCTCCGTCCCCAGCTTGTGAAAGAAAATCTTCGGCGAGCTGCTGATCGCCTTCAGCGCTGCGCCTTCCTTCGGCGCGTCGTAGTGCGTGTAATAAAAGCCGCTGCCATCCTTCAGCCACGCGGCGCCGCCAAACTTCACCCAGCGGATCGTATCGGGCAGGTCCTTGCCCGTCGTCACATCGCGCACAATAATGTGCTGCCAGTCGCTGCCCGCCTCCGCCAGCTGGAACGCCGCCAGCCGTCCGTCATCCGTCACGCTCATGCCCGCCAGCGCTACCGTTCCGTCACTGCTCAGCGTATTCGGGTCGAGCAGCACATGCGGCGTGCCGTTCAGTCCCTCGGTCCAATACACGACGTTCTGGTTCTGCAGTCCCGTATTGTGCTCATACACATAACGCGTGCCGTACCGTGTCGGCGCGCTGTACCGCTCAAAGTTCACCAGCGCCATCATGCGGCTGTGCAGCTGGTCCTTCAGCGGCTGCAACGGCGCAAAGTAATGCGCCGTTACCTTGTTCTCCGCATCGATCCACGCGCGCGTATCGGTGGAGTCCACATCTTCCATCCAGCGGTACGGGTCGGCGACGGCGGTTCCGAAATAGTTGTCGGTCTGCGAGACGGTGTGCGGCTTCGGATAGGGCAGCAAGGCTTCATTCCTGTTCGGGCTGGGTACCATCTGCGACGCCGCACCCAGGGTGCACGCAGCAGCAAGGCAACTCACTTGAAGAAAACGCATTGATTGGAACTCCCCTGGAACGGCAGGTGCGTCAGACTATTGCGAGAATAACCTCTATGCCGATGCACCGCGCCCTGCTTTCGTTCTTGCTGTTGTGTGTGGTGCATGCAAGTGCGCAAACGCAGGCACCGGGAGCTTCGGCGTCCCAACCCGCCGGAAGCACAACAGCACAGCAGAGCACTCCAGCGTCCGCCGCAGCCACACAGCAGGCCGATCCATCGCAGCAGCCCTACACGCTGCAAATCGGCGCCTCGCTCATCCTCGTCCCCGCAACGGTCGACATTAAAGGCAAGGTCCTCTACGGCCTCACCCGCGACCAGTTCACCCTCACCGACGACGGCGCACCGCGCCCCTTCCGCCTCGAAGAGTCAGCCGAATCCTTGGGCCTAAGTCTCGTCGTCCTTCTGCAGTGCTCGCGCTCGGCCATCGTCGAATACAGCCGCATCCAGGGCCTGCCCACCACGATCGACGCGCTCATCGGCGCCGCCCCCCACGAAGTCGCGCTCGTCCGCTACGGCGCCCACCCCGAGCTCATCCAGCCCTTCACCCGCAAGATGGACAAGGTCGAAGCCGCCATGCCCCGCATGGCGCCCTGCGAGGAC
>CAXUEG010000368.1:0-2752 GCA_964249935.1 uncultured Terriglobus sp. | reverse complement strand
TTCCCATTTCAGCCGGGATCCGGCGCGTGAGCGGGCTCGCGGACGCGGCCGGGGATACGGTTGTGTTCGTCATGGATTTCGCCACTCTTGAGCAGGCAACGAAAGGCGAAGCGGGCCTGATCCTTGCCGCGTCTTCGCTTCACTCTGAAGATCCGCGCGTGCTTTTTGTTCGCGATCCACGCCTGGCTTTTTCGCTCCTCGCACGGCATCTCAGCGCTGGCGCGTCGCAAGGAATCGATGCATCCGCCCATGTCCATGCCTCTGCCCAGCTCGCGCCGCAGGTAGAAGTCGGGCCCGGCACGGTCGTTTATCCAGGTGTCCGCATCGGTGCCGACTCCCGCATCGGCGCCCGCGTTGTGCTGGAGCAGGGAATCACGCTGGGTGAACGCGTCGTGGTCCAGTCCGGCGCCGTGCTCGGATCTTACGGCTTCGGCTACGCGCGCCGGCCTTCGGGCGCTTACGTGCTTTTTCCGCAGCAGGGAACGCTGGTCGTCGAGGACGATGTAGAAATCGGGGCAAACACAACGATCGATCGCGGCGCACTCGGCGAAACCCGCATCGGTGCGGGCACCAAGATCGACAACCTTGTACACATCGGCCACAACTGCCGCATCGGCCGCAACGTGATCCTGGCCGCGCAGACCGGCATCAGCGGCTCCACTGTGGTAGAGGACGGCGCGGTCCTTGGCGGACAGGTCGGCATCGGCGAGCACGCCACGGTCGGGCCGGGCGTCGTCCTTGGCGGCGGTGCGGGTGTACTCAGCAACAAGAAGCTGTTCGGTCCGGGGCAGGTTTTCTGGGGCCGTCCGGCGCAGCCGCTGAAGCAATACCTGCGCGACCTGGCCAGGTTGCGGCGAGGCGCGTGACCTGCTGTCGCCGTTGTTGTGGCAGGCACCTCCGCAAGGGGCTGCGGATCACCGCTCCGAAGCAAATCCCTTCCGCCTCACGACGCTTGAAAGCAAAACAAAAGCCGGGCACCGCCGCCCGGCCTTGCTTCGGCTCACAAGATCTATCTAGTTATTGACGTTTGATGTGGCATCCATATAGCCCACATCGATCGCCGTACCCTGAATCGTGATACTGGTGTTGTCCAGCTCCGATCCGTCAGCTGTGTGGAATGCGTGAATCTGTCCACCATACGCCGTGTAGACCTTGTGCAGACCCTCGACCCAACAGATTCCGGTCAGGCTGCCGTAGTAGTAAGGGTCCAGGTCCTCGTTCGGGTTCGGCACCATCGCGCTGGTGCCAGGCGTCACATTCGGTACCACGCTCGCGGTCTGGGCGGACGTGTTGTACACGGTCAGGCAGTTATAGTTCTGACCCTTCGCTTGCCGCTCGCCATTAGAGCAGTTCTGCGAGCCGATCCAGAGCGTGTTGTCGTCGGCAAACAACATCTTCGTGTGCGTGCCGTCGCTGATGCCGAGTGTCGCCGAGGGTGATGTCGATCCACTTGGGAGGACAGAAAGCACCCCGGAAAAGTAACCGTCGTTCAACAGCTGCTGCCCGGCGACATACACCGTGCTGCCGTCCGAGATAGCCGCGGTCGCGCCAGGAACGGCAACGGTCTGCACCACGGGTGTGGTGTAGGTGCTACTGGTGGGGTATGCGGTTACGTTCAGGCTCGCCGTGTTGGCAAAGTGAATCGCGGGCTGCGCGTCCGTCCCGGTGCCGCCGCACTCACGGCCGCAGCTCAGAATGTAGGCTTGCGAACCGTCCGGCGAAAAGTAAGCATACTGCGGACGGTGGAAGGCCGGTTCGGACACCGAGCCGTCTGCCTGGGTAGAGCCGACCGGCAGCACGCAATATACGGGCTGGTTCAGCGGCTGGCAGTCGATTGAGCCCGCGGGCGGCGCCTGGCCTGTATTCAACCGCAACAGCCGGTAGACGTTGTCGGTGTTGCGCGTCATGATGAGCACCACCGTGTGCGACGGGTTGACTGCGATGCGGTACGCACCAGGAAGCGAGAAGTTGTACTGCACGCCCGCGCCAAGGTCGTCGACCAGGAAGAGCCCTGCCGTTTCCTCGGCCGCATACGCGAACGCGCGGTCCGATGGCACATACAGCGACGTGGGCAGCGCGGCGAACACAGTGGACGCCAGCGTGGCACTGGTAAACGCCTCCGTGCCATAGTTGATGCTGCCGACGCTCCGGTCCGCGGCGAACACGACCCCGAGCGACTGCTCAGGATAATTGAACAGCTGAATGGGCAGGCCGGTGGTGCTGAATCCGCGGATCGGGAACGTGCTGTTGGGCTGATAGACGTTGAAGCGGATGTCGCGGCTGGCATCCAGGATCTGCGCCGCGCCGCTGGTGAGAATGCCGCTATTGCCGTAGACCACCAGCACGCGCTGGGTAAGCTTAGAAGGCGGGATCGGCCTGCCGGCGTAGTTGTACTCGGTGGTGTGATAAGGATTGTCACCGCAACCGGTAACCAGGGCGGTGGCGGCAAGCACCAGGAGGGCGGCTAGCCACCGCACGGACGAAAACTTTTTCAACAGAACAGACCTCAATGCAGCGCGGCAGACAGCGGCTCGCAGATGGCAAAAGTATACCAAGCAGCCCCGTTTTCCGGCCCGAATGAGGGTTAGACGGGCAACGCCCACGCAGGACAGCGAACGGAGCGGTCACGCTATGCGGGTATTCTTAGGTGGAGGCCGGGCAATCGGAGCCTCGCCATTCCCATATGAGTTCCGAACGGTCTACACAGCACCCCAACGGGGATGAGCCAAGATTTCTCGCCCGGCTGGCAGCG
>CAXUEG010000367.1:0-2755 GCA_964249935.1 uncultured Terriglobus sp. | reverse complement strand
GACTGTTTTCCCGCAGGAAGTCCGCGGCCGCACCCACCTGTGAAGTGGACGGGTTCTCTCCGGGAAAAGCGAAATCGAGAGCGACCAGTCGCGCGGGATCGCGATAGGGAAGCGGCGCCAGCAGAACATTGCGCACCACGCTGTACATGGCCGCGGTTAGGCCGATGCCGAGCGCCAGCGTGACGACCCCCGTGAGAGAGAAACCGGGCGAGCGCCGCAGATGGCGGAGAGCATAACGGAGGTCCTGCACAAGGTTTGCCAGCATAGCCTTTTCCTTTCCGCGATTGGTCGCGGCGCCTCAGGCGGTCGCAGCAGGCGTGTCGTAGCCCATCGACGGTGCGTTACGGTATTCGGTTTCTGCGTCGGCGAGCAAGCGCTGCAGCTCGCCTTCGGCGACGACCTTGCCGTCGAACAGGTGCACCTGACGGTCGGCGTGTGCTGCAAAGCGTGGATCATGGGTGACCATGCAGATGGTTGCGCCTTCACTGTGCAGCTCGGCCAGCAAACGCATCACGGCTTCGCCATTTTTGGAATCCAGGTTGCCAGTCGGCTCGTCCGCCAGCAGGATGCTCGGCGACCCGGCAAGCGCGCGTGCAACGGCTACGCGCTGTTGCTGACCGCCGCTCAACTGCGCGGGGTAGTGACGCAGCCGATGCGCCATGTTGACGCGCTCCAGCGCCTGAACCACCCGCCCCTTGCGGTCCGCCGCAGCCATGCCGCCGCGGTAGGTCAGCGGCAGCTCCACGTTTTCGTACACGGTCAGGTCACCGATCAGATTGAAGCTCTGAAAGATGAAGCCGATCTCCTGGTTACGAATGCGCGAACGCTCCGCGAAGTTGAGACCCGCGACCTCCTTGCTGTTCAACGTGTAGGTTCCCTCGGACGGTGTATCCAGCAGGCCCAGAATCGACAGCAACGTGGATTTGCCGCAACCAGATGGTCCGCTCATCGCGACATATTCCCCGCGTGCAATGCTCAGATGAACGCCGCTGAGCGCATGCGTCTCGATCTCGTCGGTGTAGAAGACCTTGGTCAGGCCGCTGATGTGGATCAGGTTTTCCCCTGCATTCGCGTTCGTCATTGTTCTCTCCGCTGCATTGCTGACTCTTGGTTCGCTGCGACTCTACTGCTCGACCCGGACCCGGTCGTTGCTGTCCCACTTGCTCATGTCGCTCAGGATGACAGTGTCCCCCGCCTGCAGACCGCCGAGCACCTGGATCGAGTTGACCGACGCCCGACCCACCTGCACCTGCACCCGCTGCGCCGACTTGCCATCGGGCGAGAGCTTGAACAGGCTGAGCGTGCTGTTCTCATTACCCTGTGCCGGCCGCCCCACGTAGAGCACGTCGTTGAGCCGGTCCAGGTCGATCGTGCCGTCCACGCTCAGGTCTGGCCTCGCGCCCTGGGGCAATGCTCCCTCTAACGCAACGTCGACCGTAACGGTTCCGTTCTGCACGGCAGGATCGACGCGGCTCACTTTACCGGCAATCACGCCGTTGTGCGTGTCGATGGCGGCGGGCTGGCCTATCTGGATGTCGCGCGCCTGGGTTTCGGCGATTTTGAGCGAAGCCTTCAACTGGTCCGGCTGCACAACTTTTGCCAATGTGGTGCCGATGGTGACGTGCTCGCCCACCTGGTGCGGCAGGTCGACCAGCACCCCATCGATGCCGGCGCGCACGCTTAGCGCGTCTTGCTGCTTTTGCTTCAGTGCGAGCAACGCCTGGGCCTGCTCCACCTTGGCCTGTTGCACTGCCACTTGCGTCCGGATCGTCTGCTGATTCAACTGCAGCCGCTCGCCTTCGATGCCGTTCCGCACACCGAGTTCGTCCGCTTTGCCGCGGCTCTCGTTGTACTTCAAGCCGCTGATCACACCCAGCTTCAGCAGGCTCTCGTCCGTTTGTGCCTGTAGTTGTGCCTGCTTCTGGTCCTGGCTAACGGTCGCGGCGGCGGCGCGTTGCGTCATCAGGTCGCTCTCGGCTTTGGCACGTGTGTTTTGCAGATCCGCTTTCGCAGCCTGCAATTGCAGCTGCGCGTCCATGAGTTGTTGCTGCGTGGAAGGATCGACCAGATCCATCACCACGGTGTCAGGGTGGACCACGGCCCCGGGCAGAACCCGGATGCGCACCACGGTCGCCTCCGTCTGAGCCGGAATCAGGCGGATGCGGTCTTCGCGAGGCACCAGCGTGCCCGGGCCGCGGACCTGGCGCAGCAGCGTGCCGCGCTTGACGCTATCGGTGAACAGTGGGCCGTCTACGGTGGGCACGGCCGGTTTGAGCCGCACGATAAAGAAGACAACCGCGGCAAGCACCACGACGCCCGCAGCAGCGAACACGAGACTGCGACGTTGCCGCTGGCGCTTCAGGTCGGGGCGAGCGATATCCATGCGAAGAGCATGGAAGCACGCGCCTTACCAAAGCCAGACGTTGCACAAACCGGGGAAACTTACGGTTTTCGCGAGAACTCTGTCCGCCGCAGTGTTCAGTTTTATGCACAGTGTCCGTTGGCGAACACATCCTCGCGCTCTGGAATCTAGTCGCGATCCGGAACAAGGCCGATGGCCGTTTGCATCGGCCGAATCTCCGGACTGGACATAAACGTTTTCCAAACCAGGCCGGTGCGGCCGTTCTCGATCATCACGACTTGCGGCGCCTGATTCAGGCCCATGTTCGTGCTGCTGTACCAGTTCTCTGTTTCGTTGAACGCGTCGCGGAACCCGTAGATGCTCCAGAGATTTCTGCCCAGGTCGCGGTACCAA
>CAXUEG010000366.1:0-2765 GCA_964249935.1 uncultured Terriglobus sp. | reverse complement strand
GAACCAGGGCACACGATAATCTTTCTTGCCGCGAATGCTTCCCCATACCTTTGTTTGCTCTTTGCCGGAAAGAGTGGGTTCTACTCCGTGATTGACTCGAAAGCTATGATGACGCTATGAGCACGATCCGAATCGCCGAAGACGAGATCGCAGACAAACTGCCCGGCTTGCTAACAAGAGTCAAAGACGGGGATCAGGTTGTCATCCAAACAGGCTCATGGCCGATCCTAGTTGCACAAAAGCGTGGAGACGGAGGGTGGACGGCAACAGAAGCGCTCCAGAAGCTCGCAAACCGTACTCTCTCGGTTGTCGATCAGGAATTTGCCAGCGATCTTGCAGACGTGCGTGAAGAGTTGAACGCCAGCTACAGGCCTGCTGAATGGGACTGATCCTCGACACGACAGTTCTGATCGATGGCGAGCGGCAAGGCACCAGCATCGGTTTTCTCTTAAACGAGCTACAGGCAGAGTTCCCGCTTGAGCCGCTCGCCATCTCGAGCCTCTCTTTACTCGAGCTTGCTCAAGGCGTGGAGCGAGCGAGAGATGCTGAAACGAAGATGCTCCGGCTCATGTTCATCCAGGAGGTCAGACAAAGCTTGCGAATCATTTCGGCGACGGCGGAGATCTGCTTTGCGGCGGGCCGGTTGAACGGTGAACTGAAGAGTCGCGGCCTCTCAGTCGGCATTGTAGACCTGATGATCGGGTCGACGGCGCTCGCCCTTGACTATGCAGTGCTGAGCAGGAATCTGCGCGACTTCGGTCGTATGCCAGAACTACACGTGATCGAGTACCCAAGTGTTGTTTCTTAGAAAACCCGGTCTCGTCGTCTATCTCACCGCAGGCGACCCGTCTCTCGAAGCCACTTACGCGATCGCCCTCGCCGCCATCGACAACGGCGCGGACGTCCTCGAGCTCGGCGTCCCCTTCAGCGACCCGCTCGCCGATGGCCCCGTCATCCAGCGCGCCAGCGAACGCGCCGTAGGCCGCGGCGTCACCCTGCACGACGTCCTCGCCCTGTCGAAGCGCATCCGCGAAGCCCGCCCCCACACCGGCGTCGTCCTCTTCAGCTACCTGAACCCCGTCGTCCGCATGGGCCTCGACGCCTTCTGCAAAGCAGCCAAAGCCAACGGCGCCGACGGCGTCCTGCTCACCGACATGATCGTCGAAGAAGCCGGCACTTACCTGCAGCACATGCGCGAAAACAACCTAGCGCCCATCTTCCTCGCCGCACCCACCAGCCCCGACGACCGCCTCCAGGCCATCGCCGAACACAGCGAAGGCTTCATCTACGCCATCTCGCGCGTCGGCATCACCGGCAAGCAGGCCACCATCGAGTCCGACGCCGAGTCCCTCGTCCGCCGCCTCCGCCAGTTCACCGCGAAGCCCATCGCCGTCGGCTTCGGCATCAGCAACGCCGAACACGTCGCCGCCGTCGGCCAGTTCGCGGATGCCGCGGTCATCGGCTCCGCCATCGTCCACCTTATCGAGCAGAGTGAGCCCGGCACCGAGGCCGAAGCGGTCGGCACCTTCGTCCGCAACCTGCGCCACGAACAAGCCTGACCCAACCCCCCCTCAACTCGCTACACTGAAACCGCACCGGACTGAACGCAACGAGGTACGAAACGGATGGAAATCGCAGACTGGCGGCAAAAGATCGACGGACTGGACGAGCAGATCGTAGCCCTGCTCAGCGAGCGCGCCAAAGCCGCCACAGAGATCGGCGCCATCAAGCAGCGCACCGGTGCCGGCATCTATGAGCCCGACCGCGAACAGGCCGTGTACACGCACGTAAAGCAGGTCAACGCCGGCCCACTCACCGAAGCCGAGCTCATCGTAATTTACGAACGCATCATGGACGTGATGCGCTCCTTGCAAAAACGCACACCGCAGGCATAAGCCGCGCCGCGCAACCTGCGCGCTAAGAGAGACAGAACGCAATGATCGTAGTCATGCAGAACAGCGCCACCGATGAACACATCCAGAGCGTCATCGAGCGCATGGTGGAGCTGGGCTTTGACGTGCACCGCACCAGCGGCGCGGGCCAGATGATGCTGGCCGGCGTCGGCACGCCCGCACAGTTCGATGTGATCGAGTTCCAGGTGATGGGCGGCGTGCAGGAAGCCTACCGCATCAGCTCGCCGTACAAGCTCGCCGGCCGCGACTTCCGCCCCGACGGCACAAAGATCACCTTCCATAACGGTGTCGTCGTCGGCGGCGATCAGGTCATCATCATGGCCGGGCCGTGTTCGGTGGAATCGCGCGACCAGATTCTTCTGTCCGCCCAACAGGTCAAAGCCGCGGGCGGACAGTTCCTGCGTGGTGGCGCCTACAAGCCGCGCTCCTCGCCCTACAGCTTTCAGGGCATGGGCATTGAGGGCCTCAAACTCCTCCGCGAGGTCGGCGACACCACCGGCCTGCTCATCATCACCGAGGTGATGGAGATCTCGCAGATCGAGCCCATGCTCGAATACATCGACTGCTTCCAGGTCGGCGCGCGCAACATGCAGAACTTCAACCTGCTGCGCGAGCTCGGCCGGGTGCGCAAGCCGGTGCTGCTCAAGCGCGGCATCTCCGCGACCATCGAGGAAGTGCTGCTTTCGGCCGAGTACATCCTCGCCGGCGGCAACTATGACCTGATGCTTTGCGAGCGCGGTATTCGCACCTTCGAGACGGCGACGCGCAACACCATGGACATCAGCGCAATTCCTGTCCTGAAGAAGCTGACGCATCTGCCGGTCTTTGGGGATCCGTCGCACGGTGTGGGCA
>CAXUEG010000365.1:0-2777 GCA_964249935.1 uncultured Terriglobus sp. | reverse complement strand
TCGTTGGTGAAGGCGGCCCAGACCAAAGCGAAGGCCGCGCCCGAGACGGCGATGAAGGTTGCGATGCCGGCACGGCGCGCGGTTTCGGCGAGGCGTTCGGGGGCAACACGTCCGATGATGCCGTGCGCCATGTGATACAGCGACACGGACCCGGCGAAAAGCGTGTATGCGGAAAGCACCAGAGCCAGCAGCAGCGCAAAGCTTCCGAACTCGGGCATGGGATGCATACACCTTGATTGTCGCAGGGTGTAACAAACGCAGCAACGCGACGGGTCGCTATTCGCGCCCGTGTTTTCATCGCCGACTTAGGTCAGAGCCTGACCACCGGTGAAGCTGCGACCTGCCGGCACTAGGAATGCGCGCTATGGAGCATCCGATCCACCGAAGCCAGCAGGTTATCCGGCAGAAGCGGTTTCAAGCGAAATGTCACGTCCAGGTCACGGTACTCGTCCTGCGCCTCTTCCATGCCGCTGATGACCAAAACGGGAATGTCTGTGTGAAGCTTGCGAAACTCCCGGACAAACTCTGCTCCGGTCATCCCGGGCATCACGTGGTCAGTCATGACGAGGTCGATGGGGGAAGGAAAGTCGTTTGCCTGAAACTGCTCCAGCGCACGCTGCGGATTGAGGACCGGGATGACGAAGTATCCAGCGCGTTTCAAGATGGTCTGCCGAGTGGCGGCCTGGATCGCATTGTCATCGATCAGCAAAACAGTAAAGGGCATGCGCGCGTTGGCACCTCTTGGTTCTAGGGATTTCGGGTGTGATGCAGCCCACTCGCAAATCGCAGCTTGCCAGAACAAGCCCGTTTGCGCATCACGCATGTCTTGCTGCGTCGGATCACGTTGAAGTAGTAGACCTGTACTTCGCGTGCCAGTGAGAGAATCGGGCTATGAAGCGCCGCGTCATCGAGCATTATGAGCTGATCCGGAAGCTGGGTGCGGGTGGCAGCGGCGTGGTGTATCTGTCGAATGACACCATGTTGCAGCGGCCTGTGGTGCTGAAATTGTTGACACGCGGCAACTTAACGCCCGAGCAGATGAGCACCACCTTTCTGCGCGAGGCGAGGCTCGCCTCGGCAATCGAGCACCCGAACGTGTGCGCCATTTACGACGTGGGCGAGGTCGACGACGAAGCCTTCATCGTGATGCAGTATGTGCCGGGCAGGCCGCTGGACCGGCTGATCGAGGAAGGACCGGCGAATGTGGAATTGGTGCTCTCCGCGGGTATCCAGATTGCGGATGGACTGGCTGCGGCGCACTCACTTGGCATTTTTCACCGCGATCTGAAGCCGGCGAACGTGATCCTGACCGAGGGCGGCCTGATCAAGATTCTGGACTTTGGACTAGCCCGGCGCATCAGCCTGGACGATGCGGAGTTCAACCCCTCCAAGCCGCTGAACCGTATGCCAGCGCCGGGCGCAACGTATACCGCGCGCGGCGGCACCATCGCGTACATGGCGCCGGAGCAGTTCGTGACAGGTCAGTCGTCTGTGCAGAGCGATATTTTTGCACTGGGCGTGGTGCTGTATGAACTGGTGGCCGGACGTCATCCGTTTCACCGGCCCGACCTGCCGGACTTCCAGAGTATCCGGGCCATTCAGTTCGCCGATCCCCCATCCCTGCAGGAGATCGTGCCGAACATTCCTGGCGAGCTGGAAAGCGTCATTCTGCGCTGCCTGGAGAAGCAGCCGTCGGCACGGTTCGCATCGGCTTCTGACGTGCGCGAAGCGCTGAAGACGATTCTGAAGGCTTCGCAGCTGGAGGGCATGATCATTCCAGGCGACACACTGGCGAGCATGCCGACACAGGACCGGCTGTCGCTGGATTCGCCCGAAGAAGAGAAGCGAACCACAGGACTGCTCAGCATGCTGGCGGAGCGGTTTCGCGAGAGTGGCGGCAATGAGAAGCGCAACACCATTGTGGTGCTGCCCTTTTTCAACCTTGGCGTCGCGGAGGCGGCGCCGTTGTACGGCTATGCATTGGCGGACGCGATTGCAACGCGGCTGGCGCGCGTGCAATCGCTCGTGGTGCGTCCATCGAACGCGCTGATGAGCCTGCCGTACCGGCAGATGGAGCCGCTCACGATCGGCCGCAAGCTGCTGGTGCAGTATGTGGTCTCCGGCAACTTCATGCGGCGCGAGACGGGGTTCGATCTGAATTGGCAGATGCTGGATGTCCCCGCGGGTGCGGTGCGTGCAGGCGGCTCTGTGAACGTGGAGAGCTTCGACCTGGTAGCGGTGCAGCGGGAGATCACTGAGGAGATATTCAGCACGCTGCAGGGAAGCTACTCGATCCATCCGCCGGAGCAGCCACCGGCGCGCCCGTTGTCGGATGCATTGTCTGAGGAGTACCTGCAGGCGAGCGCGCTGCTGAGCTCGTTCATGTCGCGGACCGGCAACCGTGAAGACCTGGACCGCGCGCGGCAGATCTTCGAACAGGTGACGCAGCGCAGCAAAGACTATGCGCCGGCCTGGACGGGCCTGGGGATCACCCATCTGCAATACACGCGGCACGGTCTGGGCGGACAAATGCACCTGATCGAGGCGCGGCGTGCCTTTGACAAGGCTTTGGCGATCGATCCGGGGTCGGTCGATGCGAATCTGTATCGCGTTTACATGCTGCTGTCGCGCGGTGAGAAGGAGAGCGCGCGCCACGGCATTGAGCACCTCTTGCAGACGGCGGGCAACGACTGGAACGTGCACCAGGTGGCCGGGCAGACGCTGCGGCTGGATGGTCTATACGACGAGGCTCTGGAGCAGTTCAACCTTGCGCTGCG
>CAXUEG010000364.1:1341-2806 GCA_964249935.1 uncultured Terriglobus sp. | reverse complement strand
GCGTAATGCAGCAGCGAGGGGCGAGGGATGCCTTCGGAGTGCGGCACAGGTCGCGCGTGAGACAGCCCTACCGCGTCAGAGCCACGTTCGACGCGTGACTGGGCTTCAGCGGGCGGCAGGCGCTGAGGGGAGGTGAAGTTGTGTGTGTCCGGCATCGGTCCTTTGCAGGCGAAACGCTCGTCCCGAGGTTCACGATAGCAGGGTGGGTGTGGCGTTCGTGTGACTGACCTGGCCGGGACGTATCATCAAAGGCGTGAATACTAGGCTAATAAGATCCACCGCGCTTGCCCTGGGACTGCTTGCAACAGGAGGCGTTTCCGGCTGCAAACATGAAGCCGACGCCCGGTCCGCAGGCATGACGGAGGCGAGCTACCCGGTGCGGGGCCGGGTGGTAAGCGTGGATGCGGGTACGCAGGAGATCATGCTTGCGCATGAGGCAGTGCCGGGTTTGATGGAAGCCATGACGATGCCGTACAAGAGCGTGGATGCGGCGGCTCTGGGCGAATTGCATCCGGGCGACACGATTTCGGCGCAGATCGTGGTGGACAAGGACAGTGATGGCGAACTTCACCATGCGCGGCTGAAGAGCATTGTGGTGGTAGGGCAGGCGCGGCCCGACGTGGTGCCGCAGAAGCAGTACCACGTGCCGACAAAGGGCGACGCGGTGCAGGACTTTGCGTTGCGGAACCAGGATGGCAAGACGATGCACCTGAGCGATCTGCGCGGCAAGGCGGTGCTGGTCACGTTTATCTACACGCGCTGTCCGCTGGGGGATTTTTGCCCGAAGATGAGCCGTAATTTTGCCGAGGTGAACACATCGCTTGAGAAGGATCCGGCGGCGTATGCGAAGACGGATCTCTTATCGGTGTCGTTCGATCCGGTGTACGACACACCGGCGGTGCTGAAGTCGTATGGCGGCGCGTACACGGGCAAATACACGCAGGAAAAGTTTGAGCACTGGCAGTTTGCGGCGCCCGGACAGGCGGACCTGCCGGCGGTGGAGCAGTTTTTCAACGTGGGTGTGACCGGGAGCGGGACGGCGATCATGCATTCGCTGTCGACGGTGCTGATTGGCAAGGACGGGCGCATTGTGGACTGGTACCCGGGGAACGACTGGAAGCCGGCGGATGTGGTGCAGGCGATGGAAGCCGCAGCGAGAGCTTAGGAGAGCACGATGGCGAGATTGACGATGGTGGTGGGCGTGCTGCTGATCCTGCTGGGCGCTGGGGTGTATGTAGGCGTGGCGCATGCGCCGACGGCGCTAATCCCGGCGTACTTCGGTGTGGCGCTGCTCTTGTGCGGTGCGCTGGCGAACACCGAGGATGCGAAGCGGCGGGCGCTGTGGATGCACATTGCAGTGACGCTTGGGCTTGTTGGGTTTCTGTTTCCGTTTGTGCAGTCGATCGGCGGTGCGGTGAAGATGGTGAGCGGTCACGCGGATCAAGTTTCGCGACCGCTCACCATC
>CAXUEG010000364.1:0-1331 GCA_964249935.1 uncultured Terriglobus sp. | reverse complement strand
GCAAGAGTCGATGGTGATGGCGCTGATCTGCCTCATATTTACGGTGCTGTGTGTGCGGTCGTTTGTGCGGGCGCGGATTACGCGGACGGCGTAGACAAGGAGTTTGTAAGGAAGGCGCACCGCGTTCCGGCGCTCTCTCATCCAATAGAGATACATGGGATCGTTTGGGCACGGATCACTCGGGAGTGGTGGCAGGGAGACGCGGGCGGAGCGGCCGTCGCGGAACGCAGCGCGTTCGACCTCCGCGGATATGACGGCGAGCAAGCCAAAGCCGAAGCTGAGCAAGGTATGGCCGGAGATCAAGAGGCTGGCACGGCCCCGGCTTGGCCTGATTGTTGGCAGTTTTTTGATCATGATTGTGAACCGGGCGAGCGGACTGGTGCTGCCTGCGTCGACGCGCTACCTGATCGACGGCGTGATGCGTCAGCACCACTTAAACCTCTTGCCGTGGATCGTGGGCGCCGTGCTGAGCGCGACGCTGCGGCAGGGTGTGACGAGCTATGCGCTGACACAGATGTTGTCGAAGGCGGGACAGCGCCTGATAACGGACTTGCGGGTGCAGGTGCAGGAACACGTGGGCCGGCTGCCGGTCGCGTTCTATGACGAGAACCGGACAGGCAACCTGGTGGCCCGCATCATGACGGATGTGGAGGGCGTGCGCAACCTGATCGGCACCGGTCTGGTGGAATTTGTGGGTGGACTGCTAACGGCGGTGTTCGCGTTCGGCTATCTGCTGTTTCTGTCGGTGCGCATGACACTGTTGACCTTTTGCGTGATGGTAATCTTCGCGGTCATTCTTGGGCGCGCGTTCAAAACCATACGTCCGATCTTTCGCGAGCGCGCGAAGCTGAATGCTGAAGTAACGGGGCGTCTGACGGAGTCGTTGGGCGGCGTTCGCGTGATCAAGGGCTACCACGCAGAGGAAAGCGAGGCACGGGTGTTCGCCGGCAATGCGGGACGACTGCTGGAGAACGTGCTGCGCACGCTAACGGCTCAGTCGATCATGTCGCTTTCGAGCACGACCGTGCTGGGCGTGGTGGGCTCGCTGATCATGTGGCTGGGCGCGCGGCAGGTGGTTGCAGGCTCGCTGACGACGGGTGGGTACGTGACTTACACGTTGTTTCTGGCGTTCATGATCGCGCCGGTGGCAGGGCTGGTGTCCATCGGAACGCAGATTACGGAGGCGTTTGCTGGGCTGGACCGCACCAGCGAGATTATGCGTGAGCGCGAGGAGAATGGCGATCCGCGGCGGTCGGTGAAGCTGCCGGTGATCGAAGGAGATGTGCGGTTTGAGCAGGTCGGCTTTGCATATGAGGAAGACAAGCCGGTGC
>CAXUEG010000363.1:2021-2811 GCA_964249935.1 uncultured Terriglobus sp. | reverse complement strand
CGGGCTGGTGTGTACGTCGGCGATGATGAAGGACTTGGGGATGGAAGGAGTCTGTGCCAGACACGAGACGGAGAGAAGCGCGGAGAGGGCTAAAGCTGTTTGCATCTGAACCTCAGTTACCCCAGTCTGGAAGATTCGATACTACCAGCACTGCACGCGCGTAAGCTTCTGTCAACAACGAATCAATTTACGGCTGCATGATCTAACTCGATCAGAACCGGTGTATGGTCCGATGGCTTTTCCTGGGCGCGCGGGCCTTTGTCGATTTCGCAGCGGACGAGGCGGGGTGCGAGGGAGGGCGAAAGCAGGAAGTGGTCGATGCGGATGCCGCGGTTGCGCTCAAAGGCGTTGCGGAAGTAGTCCCAATACGTGAACAGCCCTCCCTGGTCCGGGTGAAGCGTGCGGAACGCATCCATCCATCCCATCGCCTGCATCTGCGCATACCGCGCCTTGACCTCCGGCTGAAACAGCGCATCCTTCACCCAGCTCGCCGGCTTGTGGCAATCGATGTCCGTCGGGATCACGTTCATATCGCCGCCGATCACCGTGGGCGTCGTCTCCGCCACCCACACCCGCATCTGTTCGATCAGCCGGTCGGTCCACCGCAGCTTGTATTCGAACTTCTCCGTGCCTACTGGATTTCCATTCGGCACATACAAACACACCACGCGCAACGGGCCCGGCATCGCCTGCAGCGCGCCGCCACCGGCGTCCAGATTCGGACCACCGACCAGAACCTCCAAAAAGCGCGCATGGCTATCCTCGGCATCGCCGGCCAGCGTCGTACTTA
>CAXUEG010000363.1:0-2011 GCA_964249935.1 uncultured Terriglobus sp. | reverse complement strand
TCCAACGGCTGCTTACTCAGCACCGCAACGCCGTTGTAACTCTTCTGCGTCACCGCCGCCGAGTGGTACCCTAGCGCCCGCAGCTCCTCCGCCGGAAACTCCAGCCCCTTCAGCTCCTGCAACAGCAACACATCCGGCTGCACTCGCCCGAGCCACCCCGTTAGGATCGGCATCCGCGCCTTGATCGAGTTCACATTCCAACTCGCAATCTTCATAGCGCGATTGAATCACACGCGTGACGGCGTCGCCTCGGTCCCTCGCGCGTGAAACTTTCCGGTTATCCGAAGCACGATTGCACCTCGACTGCAGGCTCACAGCATTGCTTCGCTGCTCCTCGTGCCACCGAGAGTGTCTGGCGCGCTCGGAATTGTACACAACTTTGTTGATCAAGGTACGGTAGCGAACACAGAAATTGCGGCTTTTTCTGTAAGATCACTAGTAGCGCAATTTCTCCCGCAGTGTGATGCGGCCATCCCTTGCGAGCTGTTCTGAGGGATTATGCCCAACGTACTTGCGAATCGGCTTCTTAGCTCGCTGTCTCCTGCTGTGCGCGAGACATTCGAGAGGAAGCTGATAGCCGTCCCGCTACCGCTCACTATGGAGATCTATGAGCCGGGGACAGAGCCGAAGTACACGTACTTCCTTACGTCCGGCATCGCCTCCGTGGTCGCCGACATGGAAGAGGGCAGCGGTGTCGAAGTCGGGCTACTTGGACGCGAAGCACTGCCCGGCAGTCTGCAGCTACTCGGGCCGCAGCGGGGCTCAACCCGCTGCTACATGCAGGTAGCTGGCACCGGCCTACGCATTGGCTTCCGGCAACTGCAGCAGGATTTCCAGTCAAATTCCGAGTTGCATGCCCGCATCTTGCAGCATGTTCAATACGAAGCGCTCACCACGAGCCAGATCTCTGCGTGCAACCGGCTGCACCAGGTTGACGAACGGCTCGCGCGATGGCTTCTCATGCTTTCCGATCGTCTGGAAAGTGACACGCTCCCGATCACGCAGGAGTTCCTCAGCAAAATGCTGGGCACTCGAAGATCGACAGTCACGGTAAGTGCCGGAGCGCTGCAGCGCGCTGGACTGATCGACTATCACCGTGGGCAAGTGCGCATTCTTGACCGCGCCAGACTCATGGACGCCGCATGTGAGTGCTATCTCACGATCAAGCGTGTGCACACAGATCTTTATGCCGATCCGGTGCTTGTGAGCTAGGCAGACCTGCTCAGCAGCCGCCTCAACTCCGACACCAGGATTGCGGGCTCACTGGTAACCGCACGTTCAGGCCCGTCTCGAAAAGACTTCGACATCGCCTTGATCCGAATGACCTGTGCTCCTTGCCACCGTTCCCGGATGTACGCCAGGCACGATGCGTATTGCTCGACGGATAGGGTGTGACACAGCAAGACAAGGCTGAACCCCTCCTCCTGCACCGTGAACAGCTCCTGACTGCTCGCCAGAGTGACGCACCCTGAGATCCCGCGCAAGAGCATGCCGCGGGTCTCAAGGAGACGCCGGTCTTCACCAATACAGAGGATCGCCGGCCTTTTGTTCGAAAGACACATATGGGGAAGAGGTCCAAACTGAGCGTATGGATCGGCGACGAAATCTTCGGTGCGCCAAGCGACCTAACCCCGGAAATAGCGCCTGTTCAGGGCACGTAATCTACTCTTCGCGAGCATCCTTTTACCGCATCGACGAACTCGCAGGTTCACTTCCATTGCCCGAATTATTCATTGTCGGTACGGCCCCGCGGTCGTCAGCCCACCTTCCACCAGCACCGGCGGCTTGCGCAGCTTAGTCGCCTGCTCAAACCCATACGCCCGTCCCAGCAGGTCGCCATCCCGCCGCGCCACCATTCGCAGCACCGGCGGACCCTGCACCCGCCGCCGCCGGCCATCACGCCCAGCGCGATCGCCGCATCGGTCACATCGCGCGCAATCGGCCCGGTGTTGTCCAAGAGCCCATCCAGCGGCGCTGTCCCGGCGATCGACACCAGCCCGCGCGTCGGAAA
>CAXUEG010000362.1:0-2846 GCA_964249935.1 uncultured Terriglobus sp. | reverse complement strand
GTACAAGAACAAGGGCGTGCGTTACACCGACGAGAAGCTGAAGAAGAAGGTCGGCAAGACCGGCTCGAAGTAATGCTTCGCACCGTTCTCGACGCGCGCTTTGCGCGTGGCGCGGACTGCTCCGCAGACTGTGGCTGGCTCACTCGCGAGTGGGCTTGCGTAAACCGAGGCGCCGGACAAGATGCCGGCGCTCCCCGACTCCGAACGCGGCTTCTCGCAGTGGCTGCGCCTGTAGGAAAGGAAGAGAGCAATGATTACACCCACGCAACGCAATGTGGTCCGCAAGCGGGTTCACAAACGCGTACGCAACAAGGTGGCGGGCACAACCGAGCGCCCACGCCTGAATGTCTTCCGTTCGCTGAACCACATCTACGCGCAGGTGATCGACGACTCGCAGTCCTCGACTCTGGCTGCGGCCTCGACCTTGCCCAAAAAGGGTGAGGAAGAGAAGGTCGGCGGGAACATCGAAGCGGCCAAGCTGGTAGGCAAGCTGATTGCCGAGCGCGCCCAGGAAAAGGGCATCAAGCGGGTTGTATTCGACCGTGGTGGCTACCTTTACCACGGCCGGATCAAGGCCCTTGCAGACGCCGCGCGCGAAGCCGGTCTCGAGTTCTAACACTCGTTCAACGGAAGGATTTCGGAATGGCACTGAAAAAGAAGATCGATGCGAATCGCCTGAACCTGAAGGATCAGGTTGTGGCGATCAACCGCGTGACCAAGGTAGTCAAGGGCGGCAAGAATATGAGCTTTGCGGCGCTCGTCGTAATCGGCGATCCGGCGGAAGGCGTGGTGGGCTACGGCTCGGGCAAGGCCAAGGAAGTGCCGCAGGCGATCCGCAAGGGGATCGAGGCGGCGAAGAAAAATCTGTACCGGGTGAACCTCACGGAAACGTCGATTCCTCACCAGGTGCTGGGCCGCTTCGGTTCCGGCCACGTGCTGTTGAAGCCGGCTCCGGAAGGAACGGGCGTGATTGCCGGTGGCGCGGTACGTGCGGTGATGACCTCCGCCGGTGTGCAGAACGTGCTGACCAAGTCGCTGGGCACGGCGAATCCGCACAACGTAATCAAGGCCACATTTGACGCGCTGACGCAGCTTCGCGACAAAGCCGAAGTCGCGGCGTTGCGCGGCAAGTCAGTGGAAGAGCTGTAAGAGCAGGGAACAGGGGCGGGCAGCAGCCTGCTTCCTTCCTCTTCGGGAGAAGAGCAATGGCAGAGAACACGGGCAAAATCAAAATCCAGTACTTTCGCTCGAAGATAGCGACACCGGTCAAGCACAAGCTGGTCGTCAAGGGCCTCGGCTTTACGAGGCTGAATCAGATCGTGGAGCGCGAGGACACACCGTCCATTCGCGGCATGATCGCGGCAGTTCCGCACCTGGTGCGCGTCGTCGAGTAAACAGCAGCATCCGCCTGCCAATCAGGCGTTTCACCAAGCTGACGAAGGAATCGGTCAGCGGCCGCGGAAGATAGAGCGGCAAACATGCGAGTCGGTGCTTCAGCGCCGGCGTTAGCGAGGAAAGCAATGGCACTGAATCTTTCGAACCTTGGCGCGCCCAAGGGAGCAAACAGCAACAAGAAGCGCGTGGGCCGCGGTATGGGCTCGGGCATGGGCAAGACTTCGACGCGCGGTCACGATGGCCAGCGTTCCCGTTCCGGATCGCGCATGATGCGCGGGTTTGAAGGCGGCCAGATGCCGCTGCACCGCCGTTTGCCGAAGCGCGGTTTCACCAACATCTTCCGCCAGGAGTACTTTGTGCTCGGGCTGGATCGCATTGCGCTCATTGCGGCAACCAGCAACGAAGGCGAGCTGACGCCAGAGGTGCTGCACAAACTTGGCGTGGTCAAAAAGAAGAATGGCTTGATCAAGATCCTTGCGAACGGCGAAATCAATACCGCTGTGACCGTGCACGCGCACAAGGCGAGCAAGCAGGCGCAACAGAAGATAGAGGCGGCTGGTGGCAGGGTAGTGCTGCTGGGCGCCGTGCCTCAGGCGGAAGCTCAGGCGTAAGCTCTCGCTTCTGGATACAATCAGGGCACACGCTTCGTGACCTGAAGGCAAGCGGTTCGAGCCATGCGTGGCTCGGTCTTCGCCCGTAGAACGAAGCCGGTCTCCTTACGAAAGCCAAAGTTCACGATGGATTGGAGCACTAGCTCCAGATGGGTGTTCCGCCGGATGTTTGACAAGATCGCCAATATCTTCCGAATCCCGGATCTGCGCAAGCGGGTGCTGTTCACTTTGGGGTTGCTCGCTGTGTACCGCTTGGGTGGGCACATTCCTACGCCGGGCATCAACGCCGAAATGCTGGCGCAGTACTTCCAGCAGAACGCCGGATCGTCGCTGGGCCTGGTAGACCTGTTTACCGGCGGATCGCTGCGACGCCTTACGATTTTCGCGCTTGGCATCATGCCGTACATCACGGCGTCAATCATCTTCCAGCTGTTGACCGTAATCTATGAGCCGCTGGCCAAGCTGCAGAAGGAAGGCGAAGTCGGCCGCCGCAAGATCACGCAATGGACGCGGTATGTGACAGTGCTGCTGGCAATCGTGCAGTCGTTCGCGATTGCGCTGACCCTGACCAAGAGCTCGACGGGCGCGCCCATGGTGACCATGAGCAAGCCCGCGTTCACCGCGCTGTGCGTTCTGACGCTGACGACCGGGACGGCCTTCATCATGTGGCTGGGGGAGCAGATTACCGAGCGCGGCATCGGCAATGGCATGTCGCTGCTGATCTTTACGGGCATTGTGGCTGGTCTGCCGAACGGTATAAGCGATCTGTTAGAAAAGGCGAAGGATCAGGCCTGGGGTGGCTTTACACCGGTGGCTATCGCTTTGCTACTCGTCGTGATG
>CAXUEG010000361.1:0-2853 GCA_964249935.1 uncultured Terriglobus sp. | reverse complement strand
TCATCGCCGTCTCGGGCGCGGCCTTCGCTTTGGTCTGGGCCGCCTTCACCAACGACTTCTCCGTCGCATACATCCTGCACCACACGAACCGCGCGCTTCACCCTGCTTACAAGTTCAGCGCGCTGTGGAGCGGCCAGGAGGGCTCACTCCTATTGTGGTCGTGGCTCCTGACCGGCTACGGCTTCGTACTTCGCCTGCGCCACCGCGAAGACGTTCGCCTCTATGCGTACGCATCGACGATTCTTTCTGCGGTGCAGGTCTTCTTCTTGCTCCTGCTGGTCATTCCGGCGCCTCCCTTCGCGCTGTGGCAGGGGGATCCGCAGCCCGACGGCTTCGGCTTGAACCCGCTCTTGCAGTATCCGGAGATGGTCATCCATCCGCCCATGCTCTACCTGGGCTACGTTGGCTTCTCTGTACCGTTCGCCTTTGCCCTGGGCGCACTCATGATGCGCTACCCCGGCGAGAAGTGGATCCGCATCACGCGCCGCTGGACCCTTATCACCTGGCTTTTCCTCACCGTCGGCATCTCGCTCGGTATGCACTGGGCCTACGCCGTGCTTGGCTGGGGCGGCTATTGGGGCTGGGACCCGGTTGAGAACGCCTCGTTCCTTCCCTGGCTTACTGCCACCGCTTTCCTGCATTCCGTCATGATGCAGGAAAAGCGAGGCATGATGAAGCAGTGGAATGTGTGGCTCATCTTTACTACATTCATGCTCACCGTGCTCGGCACGGACCTGACCCGCGGCGGCCTCGTCTCCAGCGTGCACGCCTTTGCGCAAAGCTCCATCAGCCAGTGGTTCACCTGGTTTCTTTGCATCACCGCAGCGGTATGTCTGTTCACTTTTTTCCGGCAGCGCTCGCACCTCGCCACGGAGCACAAGCTTGAATCAATCGTCTCGCGGGAGAGCTCGTTCCTGTTCAACAATCTCGTGCTTCTCGTAGCGTGCTTCACCGTGCTCTTCGGCACGCTCTTCCCCGTTCTGAGCGAGTTCGTGCAGGGCTCCAAAGTCACGATGGGCGCGCCCTTCTTCAACAAGGTCGCGGTGCCGATCGGTCTCTTTCTTCTGTTGCTCACCGGCGTAGGTCCGCTACTCGCGTGGCGCGCCACATCGCTTCGCTCCATCCGCCGCAACTTCGTTCTGCCCTGCATCGCAACGATCGGCAGCGCAATCATCCTCATCGCCTGCGGCATCCATCCCTGGCGCATGGCCGACAACGACCAGCAGGGTTCCATCTATGCCCTGGTCTGCTTTTCCATCGGTGCCGGCGTCACCGTTGCCATTCTGACCGAGTTCCTGCGGGGCGTCGGCGTCATGCGCACGCAAACCGGCCGCAACTTCGCCTCCGCTGCGTTTCTGCTCACCCGTCGCAACAACCGGCGCTATGGCGGCTACCTCGTCCATTTCGGCATCGTCGCGCTCTTCGTTGGTCTCGCCGGCGCAGCCTTCAATCAGTCGCACGAAATGGAGATGGGCTTCGGCGACTCCCTCCAGATTGGCAACTACAAGCTCGTTTGCCAGAGCTACACGCAGGATTCGAACCCGAACTACGACACTGACTTTGCCCTGCTCGACATTTATCAAGGCGGCAAGAAGCTGACGCAGATGGCCCCGGAGCGGCGCTTCTACACCGCCAGCCAGACCACCAGCACCATCGTCGCGATCCACTCCACACCGCTGCGCGATCTCTACGTCGTCTTCGAAGGCCGCAACCCCGAAACAAGCCGCCCCATCATCAAGGTCTTCCTGAACCCGCTCGTGTCCTGGATCTGGATCGGCGTCGGCATCATCATCGCCGGAACCTTCCTGAGCCTCGCGCCGCAGTTCAAGCCAGCGCTCAGCCGCAGCACCGTGGTCCCACCTGTGTCCGAGCGTGAACTGCAGCCCGTAGGAGCCGACTGATGCGTCAATCAAAGCGCCGCCTCGCCTTGCTGCTCACCATCTTCTTCGCTGCGCTCGTCACCACGGGCGCGTCGAACTCTGGGTCGCGCTTTAACGAGCTCGGCCACAAGATGATCTGCACCTGCAGTTGCAACGAAATTCTGCTCGAGTGCAACCACGTCGGCTGCCCGAACTCCAGCGGCATGATCGACGAGCTCCGCACCCAGCTCGGCTCCGGTGCAAACGACACCAGCATCCTGAATGCCTTTGCCGCCAAGTACGGCCCGACCGTCCTTGCCGCGCCTATCCGCGGCGGATTCGACAACGCGGCCTGGATCGTTCCCTTTGTCGTCTTTGCGCTCGCCATGGGCGGTACGGCGCTGCTCATCCGTAAGTGGCGCGGTCGCCATTTGGTCACGCCGGACGGCATACCTGTCCCAGTTTCATACTCCGCCGAACACGACAGCATGCGCGAGCGCATCCGCCGCGAGACGGAGTTCTAACCCATGGGCCTGCTCGCCTCCGCCATCCTTCTGATTGCTCTCTTCGCCTATACCTTCTGGCCCGAAGAAAACCCCTTCACACAACGCGCCCGCACTCGTCTTGATTTCCTCGAAGAGCGCCGCGAATCCGTGATGAACAACCTGCGCGATCTCAGCTTCGAGTACCGCGCCGGCAAGTACCCCGAGCAGGACTACGCCACCCAGCGCGACATCCTGGAGCGTGAAGCCGCAGAGATCCTCCACGAAATGGACGCGCTGCAGGAGCTGCCAAGCCGCAGCTGAGCCGAACAGGATTGTCATCCTGAGCGAAGCGAAGGACCTGCTTTCCTCCCGCAGCGGCAAAGCGCCAAAGAGTATGAAGCACGTCAGTGCTACCCTGCATGAACACCCTACCCCTGCAACTCAAAGGAGCGACATGCCCCAGCGCCTGCTTCGTTGCTGTGCCGTCGTCATTTGGCTTTGCCTGCTCA
>CAXUEG010000360.1:0-2864 GCA_964249935.1 uncultured Terriglobus sp. | reverse complement strand
TCGCCCGCGGAGCAGTGTTTGTCCGATCACCTGGAAGAAGCCCGGACTGACGCGATCCCACGAGGCGTTGACGTCATCGTCCCGTGTGGGGTCCGGACGTCCTTCGACGAAGACGCCGTCGCCCCAGCTGTTGCCTTCGAGCGGGCTGTAGTTGGCGAAGCCCAACTGTACCGTACCGGGGATGGCCTGAGTTCGCTCGCTCAGACGCTGCATCAGGCCCTCCATGCGCTCCAGGGTGTAGCCGCTCGCCGCCGGGTCCATATGCACGACCACGCGATCTTCGGTGTCCAGGCCGAAGTTTTGGTGCTGCAGGTTGATGAGGCTGCGCGTGAGGAGGGCTGCAACAGTGATGAGCAGCAGCGACAGCGCGGCTTGCAGCACGACCAGCGCCCGTTGGGACAGGGATGATACGTGGCCTGTGTTGCGGCCATGGCCGCGCAATGCATCCACCGGTTGGGCAGAGGTGGCCACCCATGCGGGCACCACGCCAAAGAGCACGCCTGTGAGTACCGCGACCGCAAGGGTGAATAGCAGGACCGGGACGGAGGGCGTTGCGGTGATCGGCAGATTACGCGCTTCTGCAAACGCAAGCGCGAGGATGCCGCGCGCACCGGCAAAGGCAAGCGCAATGCCACCAGCGGCGCCGAGCAGCGCCAGCAAAAGGCTTTCCACGAGCGTCTGCCGCACGATGCGCGCCCGCGCCGCTCCGAGTGCCACGCGGACACTCATTTCCGCACGCCTCGCCATGCCACGCGCCAGCAAGAGATTGGCCACATTGGCACAGGCGATCAGTAGCACCATCGCCGAAACGCCGAACAGCACCCGGAGACTTGTGCCCACCTCACGCTGAAACTTCTGCACACCGGTCGCGGCACTCACCAGCGTGGCATGCACCTTCGGCAGTCCGAGCGCGCCCTGTGCGTTCTGGTACTCGGGCTGTGTGGCCTCGTACGCACGCAGCACCTGGTTGATGTGCTCCTGCAGTTGTGGGAGGTTCACACCCGGTTGCACTCGCCCGAGGACGTAAAGCCAGCGCAGGCGTGGGTTCTTCGCGACCGCAACACCGGAGATCGCCGGCTCATTCGCGATAGGTAAGTAAAAGTCGGGCGAGCGCTCCTGCATCCGGTCCCCGTAGAACGAAGCAGGCGCGATGCCGACGATGGTCACCGGGTGATTCGCCAGCAGAAAGGTTGCGCCCACCACGCCGGGATCGGCGGCGAACTGATGCAGCCCCGTTCCATAGCTCATCCCAGCGACTGGCGGCGCGCTCTCGTTGTCGTCGGTGGGCAGGATGAGGCGGCCGCGGGAGGCGTGCACGCCGAACAGGTTGAAGTAGTTGCCGGACACGTAATCGCTGCGAACGTAGAGCGCCACGTCGTTGGTGCCCGCGCGTTTCGCAAGCGAGGGACCGTGATCGCCGCCGGCCATGGTGGCTGCCAGCTCCGTAAACTCGGGCAGGTTATTGCGAAGTGCGAGGTAAGCCTCCGTCGACATGTCGGAGAGGTCGTCGTTGGACGGTGTACCGCCGTCCACGCAGCACTCTCCACCGCTGCCGATGCGGTACAGGCTTCCGGGATCGGCGACCGGCAGCCGCTGCAGCAGGATGGCATGCACGAGCGTAAAAACCGCCGTATTGGCGCCGATGCCGAGCGCGATGGTCAGGATCGCGGTGGCGGCAAAACCGGGCGAGCGCCGCATCTGGCGAAGCGCATATCGAATATCCTGCGCCAGTGTGTGGTAGAAATTGCCGATCATCGATCCTCCTTGCAAGTCAAAGTGCGTGGCCCTTGCATGCCGCGTCGGTGTGGCGCTTACTCCGTGCGGAGCGCTTCCACGGGCTCGGTGTTGGCGGCGCGCCGTGCTGGCAGCAGCGCTGCGAGCAGGCCGAGCACAACGATGGAAATCACCAGCAACGCCAGCAAGAAGCCGTCGCGCGAGGCTTGTAGCTCCACCACGGAAGCAAACGCTCTGCGCGTGAGCAGCGTAAGCGCAACGCCCAGCAGCGCTCCCCCGCCTACAAGCAGGCCGACGCGCGACAGGGTGCGGCTCAGCACATGCATCCGCGTTGCGCCCAGCGCCATGCGGATGCCGATGTCACGCGTGCCAGATTCAACCTCCTGGTTCACCAGACCGTACAGGCCGGCCATGGCGAGCAGCACTGCCAGTGCGGCGAAGATGCCGAACAGCGTGCTTTCCATCCGCTCCAGCACAAGCTGGTCGCCCATCACCTCGCGCATTGTCTCGGGCAGGTGCATCGGCACGCCGGGATCAGTGTCGTGAAGAGCGGAGCGAATTGCGGGAATCAGCTGCTTTGGGTCGCCGGGTGTACGCACCACCAGCACCATATTCGTCATGCCGGAGCTGTACTTCTCCAGCATGCTGTTCAACAGCACATCCATTTCGGCCATGGGTGGCCTGAGCAGGTTCTGCCGGACGTTACCTGTCACGCCCTGGATGACCGACTGGTTCGGGTCTTTCGGATCGCCCACGACACGCGCACCAAGTGGCGACTCACCTTGTGCAAAGAATTTATGGCGAAAGGCTTCATTCACCACGTAAGGCGGATCTTCACTTTGCGTGTGGTCAAGCGCTGGTGTCAGCATCCGCCCCTGCAGCAGGGGTATGCCCATGGCCTTGAAATAACCGTCGGTGAAGTAGCGCACTTCCGCGAGTTGTTCCTGGTTCTTCGGCGCAGGCGGGTGGCCGACAATCTGTACGTCAGAGTTGCTGCCCGAGGACTGCACCGGCAACATGTTGATCAGACCTGCCGCAGTCACACCGGGACTGCGGCGTAGGCGCTCCAGCAGCGGTTCGTAGAAAGCGGTCAGCGGGTTGCGGTGCGCGTACCCGCCCGGCGATAGATC
>CAXUEG010000359.1:1997-2891 GCA_964249935.1 uncultured Terriglobus sp. | reverse complement strand
CGTCGAGCCTGCTGAGCGGTGTGTTCAGCCTGATACGGCAGACGCTGGTGGCCAAGTACTTCGGCACGGGAACAGAGACTGCGGCGTATTCAGCGGCGTTTCAGTTGCCGACAATGATCCTGTATCTCTTGATCGGTGGCGCTGCGTCGAGCGCGTTGATCAGCGGGCTGAGCCGGTATCGCGAGCGCGGCGAAGAAGCCGAGGCGGACCGCGCGCTCTCCAACATTCTGAACGTGGTCGCGGTGGTGCTGCTGGCGGCGGTGGTGCTGGGCGAGGTGTTTGCGCCGCAGTACGTGCGTTACGCTTTTCCGAAGTTTCGCGAGCAGCCGGATGTGTTCCGGTTGACCGTGCACCTAACGCGCATTCTGCTGTTCAATCCTGTGTTTTTTTTTGCGGGTGGCGTGCTTGGTTCGCGGCTGCTGGTGCGCCGCATTTTTACCTACCAGGCGCTGCAGCCGGTCATTTACAGCGGCGGCATTCTGATGGGTGCGCTGCTGCTGCACCGGCAGCTTGGGATCGACTCGCTGGCGGTGGGCGCAACGGCGGGAGCGGTTCTTGGTCCACTCCTGATGAACTACGTGGGCGCGCACCGGACAGGTCTGCGCTGGACGCCGGAGTGGGACCTGAAACATCCGGCGCTGCGGGAATGGTTCCTGCTGAACCTGCCGCTGATGCTGGGGCAAAGCCTGACCACGACAGATGAATGGATCCGGAACTATTTCATCTCGGGTGACAAGTTCGACCTGTCGCGGCTGACATTTGCGCGGCAGCTGTTTGCCGCGCCGATGGGTGTGCTGGGCCCAGCGGCGGGAACCGCTTCGTTGCCGTTCTTCGCGTCGTTGTGGCAGAAGAAGGATGTCGCGTCATTCAGCAAAGCGGTGGACACGAGTGTGT
>CAXUEG010000359.1:0-1987 GCA_964249935.1 uncultured Terriglobus sp. | reverse complement strand
CTGCTGGTCGGCGGATGGATGATCGGCCTGGCGCCGCTGCTGATCCAGCTGGTGCTGCGGAGCGGGCGCTTTACCGCCGCGGATTCCGCGATCACGACGCGGTACTTCGTGGTGTACACGTTGAGCCTGTTCCTGTGGACGAGCCAGAACCTGTATGCGCGCGCGTTTTACGCGGCGAGCGACACGTTTACGCCGATGGTGAGTGGGACTGTGGTCACACTCATCTCTATTCCGGTATATGGCGGATTGTTCAAAGCGATCGGCCCGGAGGGGCTGGTGTGGGCGGCAGATTTTGGGATGCTGCTGCACACCGGGTCGCTGGCCGTGCTGTTACACCGGAAGCGCATGGTGAGCGTGGCGGAGCTGGATGTGAAAGAGGTAGGCCGCGCCTTTCTCGCGGCGGTGCTGGGGTGTTTTGCGGTGTTGAGTGCTCTGCGTGTGTTACCGGCGATGCATGGTCGCGTGAGGGAGAGCGGTCTCGTCCTGCTGGGGTCGATTGTCTGGGCGGGGGTGTGCTTTGCGGTTTTGCGCGTGCTGGGGTCGAAGCTGCCGGACCTGGTGTTGCGAAGAAAGCAGCGAGTCAGCGCGTGAGTTACTTCTTGCAGACGGAGCGGCTTGGGTTTCGCTACTGGGAAGCGGCCGATGTGCCATTGGCGGTGGCGTTGTGGACCGATGCCGAGGTTATGGGGCACATGTGTGGGGCCATGTCCGTGGAGGACGCGGCGGCGCGCATGCGGGTGCAAATGGAAAACCAGCGGACGCTGGGCTTTCAGTACTGGCCCATGTTCTCCCTCGCGAGTGGAGCGCATGCGGGATGCGCTGGGCTGCGGCCGTTCCATGATCGTAACGATGTGGTGGAGATCGGCGTGCACTTGGCGCGGCCGTTTTGGAGCGGGCGCTATGGTGAGGAGGCCGCGCGGGCGGTGATCGCGTGGGCGTGGCGGCAGACAAGTGCGGATGCGCTGGTGGCTGGACATGGGCCGCATAATGAGCATTCGAAGGCACTGATCGACCGGCTCGGGTTCGTGTACACGCATCACGAGCCGTGGGGACCGCATGGGACGATGCATCCGTATTACCGGCTGGAGCGGCCGGTCTAGCGAGCCCTGGCTGAACCCGTTCTGGTGCGCCTGCATGCCGAGGGCTGAAGCTTCGCCGCTTCCTCCCGCACACCGGCGCTGGACACACGTCGGGTTTTCAGATGTTCTACACAAGACGAACACTGTTGGAGGATTGAAGCAGACGATGGTTGAGGCTCCGGAGGCACCGCACTCGCATCACCATAAAACGGGACTGCCATGGTTTGATCTGGTCGTACCGATTGCGGTTCTCTGCATTTCCGTAGCTTCGCTGCTTACGTCGTTGCAGTCGGAGAAGTCGATGCATGCGCTGGTGGAAGAGAACCGGCGGCTGGTGAGCGCGCAGTCGACGCCGCTGCTGATGCTGGATTCAGCGAACCTGGTGGACGGCAAACCGGCGATCAGCATGACGTTGAGCAACGTGGGAACCGGCCCGGGGCGCATCGCGTGGTTCCGGCTGGTGGACGACCAGGGAAACAGCTACTCGAAGAACCTCTTTGAGCGGGTGAGGCAGGTTGACCCGAGCGTTTCGTTTACCTCGCAGCAGATCGGTGGGACGCTGATGCGCAGCGGCGAGTCGCGCTCGATCTTCAACTGGCCGAAACCGGCGGAACACTCGCCCGCCATGGCGAGCTGGGCGAAGCTGGAGCAGGATCGTTTTTACCTGCACGGAAGCGCGTGTTACTGCTCGATGTTTGAAGAGTGCAAGATCACCGATTTCGGTGAGAAGCTGCCACGCGCGGTGGACTCCTGCGACAAGGCAGAGAGCGCGAAACAGAAATAGCGAGTGAGGAGAAGCAAACCTGGGATGTGGGCGGGGAACCCACCTTAGCTTTGCGAAGGTGAGGCACAGATTCGTGGCTACTTCGCGTCTTCGTACTCTTCGTGCCAGGCCATCTGGATGCCTT
>CAXUEG010000358.1:0-2893 GCA_964249935.1 uncultured Terriglobus sp. | reverse complement strand
CGGTGCGCGATGTGGGGTTGACGATCGCGTTTCCGCTTTGGAATACGAATTCGCTGGTTGGGCTGCTGTGGGGCCGTCTCCTGTTTGGCGAGTTGAAGGGGGCGGGCCGGGGCAACGTTGCGAAGGTGCTGCTGGGAACGGTGCTCATCATCGTGGCGGCGATCCTGCTCGGCTTCAGCTCGCTCGGGGCGAGCAGCACGGTAGGTACCCATGTGGGCGGCGGGCTTTTGGCGGCGCTTGGGGCCAGCCTGATGTGGGGCACGAAGTATGTGCCGTATCGCAAGGCGTACCTGAGCGGCATGAACCCGCTCTCGTTTGTGACCGCGTTTACGGTGGGCGAGCTGCTGACCATGCTCCTGCTGGTATGGACGCTGGATGGCGGCGCGAACGCACCGGCGTTTCACTTTGCGCTGATTCGTCCGGTGCTGTTCTGGCTGTTCCTGGGCGGCATGATCTGGGTGGTGGGCGACCTGTTTCAGCAGTTTGCGTGCAAGTATCTCGGCATTGGGCGAGGCATTCCGCTGTCGAATACGAACCAGCTGTGGGGGCTGGCGTGGGGCGCGCTGGTGTTTGGCGAGCTGCGCCATGCCGACAGTTCGCACCGGGCGCTGGTCATCACCGGTTCCGTGCTGATGATTCTGGGCGCGCTGGCTGTCAGCACGGCGGTGGCATCGGCGAAGGAGCAGACGTCAGTCAACGAGGCGCTGGCGCGCGAGTGCGACCGCTACGGCCTGGATTACAACCGGACCCTGCTGGCGCAGGCGGGCGAGGAGTTTGGCAGCCGCGGCGAGCGCCGGCGCTGGTGGGACTACGCGATTGTCGTCGCGGCGTGCGGGGTTTTTGTGTTCCTGGCGACCAGGGCTGAGCGTCCGGCGTTGTCTGTCAACGTTCGCTGGATCGCTGTGCTCGCGGTGGTGCTGCTTGTGAGCGTGACCGCGGCCTCGCTGCGGCTGCAACGGCAAACCCATTTCTCCTAGCGGATCGCTTTTTGAGGCGAGTGCCGCAAGGGGGTCACCGACGCGGTTCTCCGGTGACCGGATGCCAAGAAATCCCTTGACGTAAGCGCTAACGGAAGCAGATAGTGGCTGCCGTTAGCGAAATGCTTTTCATCGTGCCGTCACCACAGATTCCATGTGTTGGCGCACGATAGCTGTATCCGAATCAGGAGAAAGTATGTCTTCTCGCATCGCCCGTAAGCACGGCCTTCGCCTGTGCTGCGCTCTTATTCTGCTGTTCTGCTCCATCTCGATCTTTGGCCAGTTCGACACCGCATCCGTGCTGGGCTATGTGCGTGACGCCGGTGGCGCCGCGATTGCCAATGCCACCGTGACGCTGACCGACGTCAACACCGGCGTGGCCCAGACCGTTCAGAGCGACAAAGATGGCCGCTACGAGTTCGCGAGCGTCAAGGCCGGCGACTACAAGGTTTCGAGTGAAGCAGCCGGGTTCTCGCGCTACGAAGGCGCCACCTTCCCGCTCACGGTGAACGCCCGCCAGCGCGTCGACCCGGAGCTAAAAATTGGTTCCGCCACCGAAACCGTCAACGTGAGCAGCCAGCCCACGCAGCTTGAGACGGAGACCAGCTCCCGAGGGCAGACCGTGGGCACGCGCGAGGTGGAGAACCTGCCGCTCAACGGCCGGTCCTATGCGGACCTGGTGCTGCTGGCTCCGGGGACGCGGCGGTCCACGCTGGAGACGGGCGCACCTGACAGCCGCGAGGCTGCGTTTAACGTGAACGGACAGCGATCGGCGTTCAACAATTTCCTGCTCGACGGTCTGGATAACAACAACTACGGCACCAGCAACCAGGGCTTTGCGGACGAGAACATTCCGCCATCGCCGGACGCCGTGGACGAGTTCCGTGTGGAGACGAACAACTACTCGGCCGAGTACGGCCGGAACCCGGGCGCGGTGATCAACGTGGCGACCCGGCGTGGCACCAACCAGTTTCACGGCAAGGCGTACGACTACAACCGCAACACCGCGCTGAACGCGAACAATTACTTCTCGACGCCGGGCCAGCATCTGAAGTTCATCCGCAACCAGTTCGGCGGCACCTTTGGCGGTCCCATCTTCAAGGACAAGGTTTTCTTCTTCGGCGATTACGAGGGCAACCGCACGATCTTTAACCAGGCGCTCACGGTGTCGACGCTGCCGACCGCAAACCAGCGCGCGGGGTTGTTCTATGTGAACGACGATCCGACAAACCCGGCCAATGCGATCCCGCTCAAAAACCCGGTCAATGGCCGCACCTACCTAGGCGTGGTGCCCCAGGCGGACATCACGACGTTCGCGAAGAACGTGCTGGCGGCGTTGCCGGCGAACAACATTCCCGGCCTGGCGAACAACTTCACCACGACGCCGCGCGGCACCATTAACGACGACAAGGGTGACGGCCGCATCGACTACACGCTGTCGCAGCGGTGGAGCTTCTTTGGCCGGTACAGCGACCACAGCGGCGAGATCTTTACGCCGGCCGGCATTCCGGGGCCGGCGGGCGGCAACGCGAACGGCAACGTGTACCTGTCGAACCGCGACGTGGCGGGCGGCACGACGATCGCGCTGTCGCCCTCGCGCCTGCTCGACATTCGCTTTGGGTGGTCCGTCAACAAGGGCGGCAAGTCGCCGATCGGTGTGGGCGGGTCCTCCATCCTTACCGCGAGCGGCATCACCGATGGCCTGCCGACGGACCCGACCATTGTCCGGCCGCTGAATGGCCAGGCGATCACGGGATACTCGCAGTTTGGTGCGCAAACCTCGAACCCGCAGTTCCAGGATCCGACCGTCTATAACCCGAAGGCGAACTACACGACCATTCGCGGGCAGCACACGCTGAAGCTTGGGTATGAGTTCCAGCAGGTCAACACGCAGATCAACGACTTCAATCCAAGCT
>CAXUEG010000357.1:0-2897 GCA_964249935.1 uncultured Terriglobus sp. | reverse complement strand
GAGCTGTCCGTCGTCAGCGCCACACACCGCATCGCCGGCCGGTCCACCGTCAGCCGCGCCACAAACTCCGCGGACAGGTGCTGCGCGTCCGCCGCAGATCCGCCATTGCCCGCAATCATCAGCTTGCCGCCACGCTGCATCGCCGCCGCAGTCGCCTCACCGGCACCCACCACGGCGTCCGCAAGCGCCTCATCCGCAAGCGTCCGTTCCATGGTCGTAAGGCTCATCCGCAACTGCCGCCGCACCAGTTCCTTCATCACGATTTGCCCAAGACCTCTCGCAGCCTTCAGGATACTTCGAGAAGGACTACCGTTGTCCGAAAGGACATCGCTGGAAAAGAGGAACAGATGGGCATTGTCGCAGGTGTGGACTTCGGAACGCTAAGCACGCGCGTAACCCTTCTTGACAGCGAGCGCGGCCGCCTCGGCACAGCTTCTGCGTCGTATCCGCTGAACCGCCGACGCGAAGATCCCGACTTCGCCACGCAATCGCACACCGCGCATCTCGAAGCTCTTACGGCAGCCATGCGCGCCGTCCTTCGCGAAACCGGCATCGACGGCAACACCGTCGAAGCCATCGCGCTCGACACCACCGGCTCCAGCGTCATCCCCGTCGACAGCGACCTGCAGCCGCTCGACGAGTACTATCTGTGGTGCGACCACCGCGCCCTCAAAGAAGCGCAGGAGATCACCGTCGCCGCGCACACCCAGCATCTCGAGGCGATCGGGTGGTGCGGCGGTGTCTACTCCCACGAGTGGGGCTGGGCCAAGCTCCTCCACTGGCTCCGCCACAACCCCGAGAAGCGCAGACGCTTCAGCACCGCGCTCGAACACTGCGACATGATCGCCGCCACCCTCGCCGGTATCACCTCGCCCGCCGACGTCAAGCGCTCCGCCTGCGCTATGGGCCATAAATGGATGTGGAACCCGAAGTGGGGCGGCTACCCGTCCCAGCAGTTCCTCTCCTCGCTCGACCCGCTCTTCGACGGCATCCGCGACAAGATGGTCGGCGAGGTCCTGACCTCCGACCACATCGCCGGCCACCTCAGCCCGCACTGGGCGCAGCAGCTCGGCCTGCGTGCCGGCATCCCCATCCCGGTCGGCGCCTTCGACGCCCACTGGGACGCCATCGGCGCCGGCTGCCGCGAGGGCGACGTGGTCAACGTCGTCGGCACCTCCACCTGCATCATCGCCATGGGCCACCGCGCCGATCTCGTCCCCGGTGTCTGCGGCGTCGTCCCCGGTTCCGTCCACCCCGCCTTCACCGGCGTCGAGGCGGGTCTCTCCGCAGTCGGCGACATCTTCGAAGCCATCGCCCGCCGCGCCGGCACCACCGTCCAGCAGCTCTCGGTCGGCCTAGACGGGTACAAGCCCGGCCAGACCGGCCTCCTTCGCCTCTCCTGGGACAACGGCGACCGCACCGTCCTCGTCAAGAGCGAGCTCGGCGGCATCACCCTCGGCTGGAACCTCCTCCACACCGCACAGGACGAGCTCTTCGCCGCCATCGAAGGCACCGCCTTCCACACCCGCATCATCCTCGACCGCATGGCCGACTTCGGCGTCCCCATCCAGCGCGTCATCAACGCCGGCGGCATCCCGCAGCAAAACCCCACCCTCAACCAGGTCTACGCCGACGTACTCAACAAGCCCGTGCTCGTCCCTGACAGCACACCCACCAGCATCGGCTCGGGCATCTTCGCCCAGCTCGCCGCAGGCATCTTCCCCACCGTCGAAGCCGCGCAGGCGGCCATGTGCCCCGGCCATCGCACCTTCACACCCAACCCGGAAAACGCCGCCACTTACCAGCGGCTCTACACTTTGTACCGCAAAGTGTACTTCGCCTTTGGCGACAACACAGCCGCCCCAGAGGACCTCTCCCACATCCTCCGCGAACTCCGCGACATCGCCGCCGAAGTCCGCTCGGCATAGCCGCCGGAATACAAACTTCCCTCGCAAAGTTGTCATTTCGACCCCAAGAACTCTCTCCTCGCAAGTTGTCATTTCGACCGGAGCAGGACAGCTTCATCGTCCTGCGCAGTGGAGAAACCCGCATGGTGTAACGCGAGCGCGAAGTGCGAGCCCGATCAAAGCACACGCTGCTACGATGCTCCCGTGGAGCCGAAGACCTATTACGCTTACATTATCGCCAGCCGCTCCAGAACGCTGTACGTCGGCTTCACCAGCGACCTTTTCATACGCGTCATGCAGCACCGCAACGGCACCTACGAGGGCTTCACCTCCACGTATCGCTGTACCCGTCTTGTCTGGTACGAGTGCTTCGGCCATCCCACAGAAGCCATCTCTCGCGAAAAACAGATCAAGCGTTGGAGTCGAAGCAAGAAGATCACGCTCATCGAGCGCGAAAACCCAACCTGGCTGGATATAGCGGAAGACTGGGGCAAACCGCTCCAAATGCTCACGCCAGAGTTTGAGCCGAAACCTGATGCAGGTTTCTCCACTCCGCAGGACGATAAAGCCGTCCCGCTCCGGTCGAAATGACAGCACCTTGAATTCAGAGCATTAACGCGAACTGAGCACCGCCTCCGGCCAACCGTCTTTCCATCCAATCGTCGAGATCTGCAACGACGGCTTCCCCGTCGTCACGTCGTACGCGTGAAACACCAGCAGGTCCGTGCCATTCTCCTCCAGCACGTTGCCGTTGTTGTAGAGTATCTCGCCGCGCGGGGCGACGACTTTGCTCGAGCGGGGGCGGTTGCTCTTCGCCTGGGCGAGGTTTTCGGAGCCTTCGAGGATCTGCAGGTCCCATAGGCGGAAGAAGAGGACCGCGAAGAGCGCGACGGCGACGCCGCCGACGACGGCGATCCGCAGCGCCATGCGGTTGGGCCTGGCCCGGTCCTCCGGTCGCAGGTACATCGTTCTACGCTCCCAGCACGGTCG
>CAXUEG010000356.1:0-2948 GCA_964249935.1 uncultured Terriglobus sp. | reverse complement strand
GCAAAGTACGAGGCATGCTTGCCCGCGGAGATCCACACCCGCGCTCCATGATCTACCGCGTCGATCGTCGACGCTCGCGTCACCTGCCCCGCGTCGCACACCGTATCCTCATGCGCCGCCGCGTACCACGTCATCGCCTTCCATGCCGCACCATCCGCGTGCACCAGCACCGCCACGTGCTCGGTATCCAACGCGTGACCCATCTCACCGCAATCGCGCCGCCACAGATGGTAGTAGTGCACCTCAATCATGCCTGCCTCTACAGGACGCGCCTGCGCGTAGATCGTCCCATCCTCCGCGCTCACCCGTGGCACCGCCGCATCCGGAACAAACCGCGCTGGAACGTTGGAGCAATCGTTCGCGCTCACCATCCACGTCGGTCGGAACTGCGCAATCAACCGCGCCTCCAGCGCATCGGCCAGACCATCACCATCGGAATCGATCAACCCTGCCACTTGTGCATGGCAAAGCGCCGGCACCGCAATGATTCCGGCAAGTGAGAGCAAGCCGATCCTGGCGAGCAACATACGCGCAATCCTACGCTCCACGCACAGTCGGCAATGCACCGCAGTCACCACTAGGCAAGCCACTTGGCGCATCGGTGCCGCGCGCCTCGACATCCAAAGCACCATCATGACGCAACCACAAGTGATCTTGCGCGACTTCCGCCGCGGCGACGAAGCTGCATTCCGCCGCCTCAACGAAGAGTGGATCACTCGCCTTTTCAAGCTCGAGCCATCCGACCTCGCCATCTTCAACGACCCGCAAACCTACCTTCTCGACAAAGGCGGCCGCCTCTTCTTCGCCGAGCTCGACGATGAAGCTGTCGGTTGCTGCGGTCTGCTTCCTATCGCGCCCGGCGAGTACGAGGTGGTCAAGATGGCTGTGAGCGAACGCGCCCAGGGCAAAGGCGTCGGCCGCAAAATCCTGCAGCACACCATCGACCAGGCTTTCGCCATGGGGGCCAAACGTCTCTACCTTGAGACGAATGCCGTGCTTCTACCGGCGATCCACCTTTACGAGGCACTCGGCTTTCAGCACCTGCCCCCGGAGCGCGTCACACCCTCGCCCTACGCACGCGCCAACGTCTTCATGGAGCTTTACCCACCCGCCTGAGCACGCCGCCAGACCAGGTACGTGCCCCACGCCGCCAGCGTGCAGTTATCCCGGACCGCCCGTCCAGCATCATCCGCTCAAACTCCGCCACACTCACCCGGTGCACCGTCAGGCCGTCCTCTTCCGGCTCCAACTCGGCCTCACCCTGCGTCAGATCTTCGCACAGGTATACGTTGTGCTCCTGCCGCATCGCCCCGTACGCGATCCAGTTCTGTCCGATGCGCGTGATCTTCCCCGCGCGCAGCCCGGTCTCTTCCCGCAACTCACCGCGCGCCATCGCTTCCACATCGGCATCCGGATCTTCCCATCCGCCCTGCGGCAGCTCAAAATAGCTGCCCTGCACCGTGTACCGGAACTGGTGCACCAGCGTGATGTAGTCGCCCTCCGCCGTGTGCTCCAGCGGAATCAGGATGCACGCGGGATCCTTCTCCATCACGCCGTAAATGCCGCGCACTCCGCCGCGCCGCTCAATCACATCCTCGCGCACCCGCGACCAGTTGTTGCGGTACACCTCGCGCGACGAAACCGTTCGGATCGGCACATCGTCCGCCGCCACATGCCCGGTCGGCAAACTGTTCCACTCAGAACCCAGAACCAACCTCCCCGCGATGCGCGGCTTTGAGCACGTACGCTACAACTGTCATGCTCTTTTCAAGTGTCATGCTCTCTTCAGCATTTCCATCCTGAGCGAAGCGAAGGACCTGCTTTGTTTGGAACGGGGACTGCCTCACATGGACCGCTGCGCGACCGTCACTGGACTGCTCTACTTCGCCGCCGCCATCACCGTCCCGGTCTCACTCACCGGTCGCAACACTTCCAGGTGTGACGGATACTTTGCCGAAGTCTCGATCGAAACCGTCGCCTTCTGATACGCGCTCGCCGGCGCCGTCGTAATGTTCGGCACAAAGGTCTGCGGATTCCGGTCATACAGCGGGAACCACGTCGACTGCACCGTCACGACCATCTTGTGCCCCTTCAGAAACGTGTGGTCTGCCGCATGCAGACTCCAGCGGTATTCTTCCACCTTGCCCGCCGGGATCGCCTCCGGCTTCTCGAAGCTCTTCCGGTACCGCCCGCGAAAGATCTCGTCCACCACCATCGCCTGATACCCGCCCATGCCGTTCGCCGCATCCGCGGGAGACTCATCGATCAGCTTCACCACAAAGTCCCCGTCCGTCCCCGTCGTCGATGCAAAGATGTCCGCAAGGACATCGCCCGTCACCGTCGTATCGCGGTCGAGCACACCCGTCGCGAACCGCGCAACATCCGGGCGGCCACTCAGATATGCCTGGTTACTCGCCAGCCACGTCCGCCACTTCGACCCCTTGCCATACGTCGACTGGATCGGCCGCTCGCGATACGGAATCGGGTTCGCCGGATCGCTCACATACGTCACCGGCAAAGCCTTCGCTGCCGGAGCCGCAAAACTCAGCCCGCCACCCGCCTGCAGGTACAGCTTCGCCGGTTGGAACCCGCTCACCGGCGGCCACGCCTCATACGTCTGCCACCGGTCCACCCCGGTGCGAAACACCGTAGCATCCGCCATCTCGTTGAAGCCGGGCCTGTCCTTCAGGTAGTGCTCGAAAAACGGCGCCTCCACCGTGCGGCGGTACTCCTCGCCCGTCTTCTCCCCGAACTGCAGCGCACCCAGTGAATCGCCCGGACCACCCCACCCACCATGGTTCCACGGCCCCAGCGCCAGGTACACCTTGTGCTGAAAGTCCGTCCGGTTCTCATGCGCGCTCAGCGCTGCGTACTCCGCCTGCGTGCCCCACATATCTTCCTGGTCAAAGAACCCGCCGACCTCCAGCGTTGGCACCTCCGGCCCACCC
>CAXUEG010000355.1:0-2967 GCA_964249935.1 uncultured Terriglobus sp. | reverse complement strand
GCGAGCATGGCGGGATGAGCGACATCCATACGAACCCGGAGATCCCGAAGATCGTGGAGATCCAGCAGAAGGTGGCGCACGACACGGGGTGCGCGTTCTTCAACACCTATGCCGCGATGGGCG
The DNA here is from genome assembly GCA_964249935.1 of uncultured Terriglobus sp. Lineage (GTDB taxonomy): Bacteria > Acidobacteriota > Terriglobia > Terriglobales > Acidobacteriaceae > Terriglobus. The sequence goes on along the minus strand of CAXUEG010000355.1, from coordinate 2,844 downwards.
GCGACGGAACGATGGCGCGGTGGTACGCAGCGAAGCCTCGGTTGATTACGGCGGACCTGATCCATCCCACGCCGGATGGGGCGGTGATCGTGGCGCGGCTGTTTGTGGACAACCTGTATGCCGGGTTCGACGCGTGGAAGCAGCGGAACGGGATCGGCGTGGTGCGAGTGATGAGCGCGACCGAGGCTGCGGCGAAGAAGAAGGAAGAGGCCGAGCGAAAGAAGGCGGAGGCGGCGAAGGCGAAGGCGGATGCGAAAGCCGCGGCCGAGAAGAAGCGGGCGGATGCGAGGGCGGCCAAGGCCGGACCGAAGCAAAGTCCGTAAGCAAGTTGTGCAAGGGACGCCGTAGGCGGGTGGCGTCGACGAGCCATCCGGGGTACCCCTGTTCTTGTATCGGAGATTTGACCGTTCCAGCGGCTGGCGCTGATGTTTGGCGCGCTCACGCATCGACGCGCGGCTGAACTCCATCCAAAGATCGTTCTCATGCGCCTTCTTGCTTTCATGCTCGGCCTGTTCTGCCTTAGCGGCGTGATTCTCGACGCGTTTCAGACCATCATCCTGCCGCGCCGCCCGAAGAATCGCTTTCGCATCACGCGGTTGTTCTTTCTGCTCACGTGGCGGCCCTTCCGAAGCGTGGGGCAATCGATCAGGGACCGGCGTGTCCGCGACCAGTTCTTCAGCGTGTTCGGTCCGTTCTCGCTGCTTCTGCTGCTTGTGGTGTGGGCCACGCTGCTCACCACCGGGTTTGCGCTTCTTTTCTTTGGCCTGGGGTCCCCGTTTCACGACGTCCTGAACCCGTCGCCCACGGTGCTTCACAATCTGCGCGCCGACCTTTACGTAAGCGGTACCAGCCTGTTCACGCTGGGTCTTGGGGACGTGACGCCGCAGACACATCTTGCCCGTGCGCTGCTTGTGCTTGAGTCGGGTACGGGCCTCGGTTTTGTGGCGCTGGTGATCGGGTATCTGCCTGTGCTGTACCAGACGTTTTCACGGCGCGAGGTCAACGTGGCCCTGCTTGACGGCCGCGCCGGGTCACCGCCGACCGCCGCGGAACTGCTGCTGCGCCACGGGTACCGGGGCGGCGATGTAGTGCTGGTTACGCTGCTGGTGGAGTGGGAACGCTGGTCCGCCGAGCTGCTGGAGTCACACGTCTCGTATCCGATTCTGTGCTACTACCGTTCGCAACACGACAACCAGAACTGGCTGTCTGCCCTGGTCTGCATCCTGGATGCATGCGCGCTGCTGATCACGGTGGTGGAAGGCGAAGCGGTGCGCCAGGCACAGCTGACGTTTGCCATGGCGCGCCATGCACTCATCGATCTGAGCCATATCTTTTCCGTGGTGGCGACCGATGATGATGAGCACCCCAACCGGCTGCCGGCCGAGGCTTTCCGGAAGCTCTGCCGCGCGCTGGGGGAGACCAGCATCGACCTGTGCGGCGACGACAACGCGCACCGCCGCCTGAATGAGCTGCGCCGGATGTACGAGCCGCAGGCGTTTCTGCTGTGCGAGTACCTGCAGCTGAACCTGCCGTCGTGGGTCGCGGATCCGCCGGCGAAGCCGACGAACTGGAAGACGGTGCAGGGGCTGGTCCGCACCAAGGACCCGAGTGTGGGAGAGCATGTGAGCGCGCTGGCGACCACGAACCTGCAGGACGCGGAGCACGGTTGAGGGCTGCGCCGGTACAGAAGGCGCTAGGGCAGGACGACGATTTTGCCGCCTGCTTTGTTGCTGTCCATGAGCTGGTGGGCTTCGACGATCCCCTCGAGAGTGAAGGTTTTGCCGACAGGGGCTTTGAGGGTGCCGTCGGCGACCTGCTGGACGAGGTCGTTGAGGGGCATCCGCATGAAGTCGGAATTTTCGCCGGCGTAGACCGTGAGGTTCACGGCGGAGGGGATGGCGCCCATGGGGGTGAAGCTGTCGAAGCTCCACTTGTTGCCGACGATGCCGGTCATGCATACGGAGCCGCCGGGGCGGGGGCACTGAAGCGAGTCGAGGAGCGTGGTGACGCCGATGAGTTCGAGGACGCGGTCGACGCCGCCGGGGTATTTGCTGCGGACGTCTTTGGCGATGGTGCCGGAGTCGATGAAGACCTCGTCGGCGCCGGAGGAGCGAAGCAGGTCGGCGCGATCGGCGGAGCGGGTGGTGGAAGAGACGTGGGCGCCGAAGTTTTTGGCGATGGCGGCGGCGGCGAGGCCGACGGAGGTGGTGCCGCCACGGATGAGGAGGTGTTCGCCTTTCTGGAGTTGCAGTGCGGTGAAGAGCGAGCCCCAGGCGGTTTGCAGCATTTCAGGAAGGGCGCCGAGGGTGGCCCAGCCGAGCTTGTCGGCGAGGGCGGTGTCGATCTTCTGGATGTGCGCGGCGGGGACGAGAGTGTATTCGGCGTAGCCGCCGTCGATGTCGCGGCCGAGGCCGCCCATGCAGGTGAGGACGACGTCCCCGGGCTGGAACTCTCCGCCGGGCGCGGCTTCGACGGTGCCAGTGGCCTCGATGCCGAGGATGCGGGGGAGCTTGACGTTGGGGGAGTCGCCGCGTCGGGTGAAGAGCTCGGAGCGGTTGATGCCGAAGGCGCGGACGCGGATGAGGACCTCTCCGGGGGTGGCCTGCGGCACGGGACGGGTTTCGAGCTGGAGGGCTTCGGGGCCGCCGGGGGTGTGGAGGACGGCGGCTTTCATGGTGGTGGGGGTGGCGGCAGGCATGGTGAGGTCCTCGTGCGGTTTGGATGCGGGAGGGTGAGAATGGCTTCCGTTGCTGTGGAATTTGAGGTACACTACCGAAGTTGTCCTGAGCCGTGTGCCGTGGCGCCTTGAGAGCGCGGGCGTGCTGTTCCGGCCGGGTCTGCGAA
>CAXUEG010000354.1:0-2967 GCA_964249935.1 uncultured Terriglobus sp. | reverse complement strand
CCCGGCGGGCACCAGCCCGCGCCCATTTGCGGCACCATTTTCAAGACCCAGTCGACGATGGAGTCGGATGGGTTGAGCATGGCGAACTTCGCTTTGGCTTCGCTGCCGCCGCCCTTTGCCGCGACCGTCACCTCGACGGTTTCCCCCGGGACGAGTTCGACAACGACCACGCTGGGTGTGTTGTCTTTGGTGTTTTTGCGGCTGAACGCCGGGTCGGCGAGCACGCTGGCACGGAGCGGATTGTCGGGGTCGTTGTAGGCGCGGCGTACGCCTTCGTCGCACACCTGCTGCAGGCTCATCTGCGTCGTTGCGCCGTTCGCGTCGACGAAGCGGACACCCATGCCGACTTTGAGGAACACCGTGACGATGCCGGTGTCCTGGCAGATGGGCCGATGGCCTTCCGCACACATGCGGCTGTTGATCAGGATCTGTGCCATGGCATCGCGCGCGGCGTCAGATTGCTCCAGCTCATACGCGCGGGTCAGGTTCCGTATGTAGTCCGCAGGATGGTAGTAGCTGATGAACTGCAGGGCATCCGCAACACTGGTGATGAAGTCGGATTCGGTGATGTTCGCCACGTGAATAGTCTAGGCGCTTGCCGCTGCGCAGTGTTTCTCGCTTATTGTCCGACCCGCCTTTTCGCGGAGCAAGGAGCTCGGGTACGGAGATCTCTACTGGCATCCTGGCGATCCGCAACACACCCTGACGGACCTCGATGAACTCATCCGCGGTCATGTGGTCGGCGATCTCTGCTTCCGAAATCGAAGATCCATACAGCTGGGATTCCCATGCGAAGGTAATCTTCGCATTTGTGGCGAAGCCGCTGGATGCGATCGTTCCGTCTTCCAGCACGCCATCGACATAGTTGTCGGGCTCGTAGACGGTATGCAGGTACTCCTCAACGGAGACGAACGCATCACGTGCGACCGGTGCTGTCGCCATAGCAGGCCTACCGCCCTCCCAGCGTATCGGAGCTTCGTAGGAAAGCAAAGCAGCTATGGCTACACGGCCGCGTACTCCAGTTCTTCCTGCGCGACGGGTGCGGACGGGTCCGCAAGAATCTGCTTGAGCGTGCTCTTCAGTTTGACGGCCTGCAGGAACAGGTCGTGTTCCGGCCGGTTGCCGACTTCTACGTCCGGCGCTTTGAAGTAGAAGCTGAGCCACTCCTGCACGCCTGCATGTCGCAGCGACGGCATACGCTTCGCTAGATCCAGGAACAGGCAAAGATCGAGCGCAAGCGGCGCGGCGAGTATGGAGTCGCGGCACAGAAAGTCCACCTTGAGCTGCATTGGGTATCCGAGCCAGCCGAACAGGTCGATGCTGTCCCAGCCTTCCTTGTTGTCGCCGCGCGGCGGGTAGTAGTTGATGCGGACCTTGTGGAAGATGTCGCGGTAGAGCTCAGGGTGTTTGTCAGGCTCTAGGATGTACTCCAAGACACCGAGTTTCGACTCTTCCTTGGTCTTGAAGCTTTCGGGATCGTCCAGCACCTCGCCATCGCGGTTGCCGAGGATGTTCGTCGAGTACCAGCCGTTCAGACCGAGTGATCGCGTCTTGAGGGCCGGAGCGAGCACCGTTTTAATGAAGGTCTGCCCGGTCTTGAAGTCCTTGCCACAGATCGGCGCGCCCGTCTGCTTTGACAGCTCGCGCAGCGCGGGGATGTCCGCTGTCAAATTCGGTGCGCCGTTGGCGAAGGGTATGCCCTCCTTCAGCGCTGCCCAGGCGTACAGCATGGATGGGGAGATGTTGGGGTCGTCATCGATCATGCCGCGCTCGAAGGCGGCCAGCGTCTGGTGAACCTCCGTCTCGCGCAGGAAGATTTCGGTCGATCCGCACCAGAGCATCACCTGGCGATCGGTGCGCTGCTTGAAGGCGGAGATGTCGTTGCGGATCTGGTTCGCCAGGTCGCACTTGTTGCGGCCGCTCTTGACGGTTTTGCCGGTGAGCCGTTTCACGTAATGCTGATCGAAAACGGCAGGCATGGGCTCGATGCTTTCGAGGTATGGTTTGATTGCCTCCAGCTGCCATGGGTCGAGCACCTGCGCAGTCCGCGCGGCGTCGTACAGGTTGCCACCGAAGATGTCCCAGCCGGTGAAGACCAGGTCATCCAAGGCCGCGAGCGGCACGGCTTCCTTGACCGGTACGGTCGCATCCCCCAGCTTCAGCGTGTCCATCTGGGTCAGCGAGCCGACGGGCTGTGCCAGGCCGCGGCGCACTGCCTCCACACCCGCGATCAGCGTGGTGGCCACCGCGCCCATGCCCGGAATCATCACGCCAAGTTTGCCCTTAGCCGGTGCGATCGTTGGTACTGATTGCGGCTGTGCCGATCCACTCATCTTCCTGCTCCTCTCAGCACATCGGCGACGGTGCACCGCATGGCCTCAGAGTTCACCGTAGATCGCATCCGCTGTGAGCGCAACTGTCTGCAACGCAACGACTTAGTCGGAGATTCAGCGTTACCGCTAACGATCCGCTACGAAACCGCTGTCGTGCCTTTTCTGGCTCCGCGTACCATGGGAGCGTGGCGAAAGCGGCAGAAGTCGACTTGGTGGGCGTTGGCCTGAACGCGACGGACACCGTCATCTCTCTGGCTGCGTTTCCTGCCATTGGCGCGAAGATTGAATTTGACGATTTGCGAGTTCTGCCAGGCGGTCAGACCGCGACCACGGTGGTCGCCTGCCAGGCGTGGGGCATGCGGACGCGCTACGTAGGCAAACTGGGCGATGATCATGCTGGGCAGATGCACCGCGAGGCCTTCGCAGCAGCGGGTGTTGAGGCGCAGATCTTGACCGCTGCCAATACCACCAGCGCGCAGTCGATCATCCTGGTCGACGGCAGCGGCGAACGTACCGTGCTGCTTAAGCGTGACGAGCGCACCAGCCTGGCCGCTGCCGACCTGAGGCCCGAATGGATTCAAACCGCGCGTGCCCTGCATGTGGACGGCTTCGATACTGCGGCCGCGACCTGTGC
>CAXUEG010000353.1:0-3005 GCA_964249935.1 uncultured Terriglobus sp. | reverse complement strand
TGGCCCGACGGTATACGCCTCAATGAAGTCGCCGCGCATGGCGTGCGGTTGGGACTGGATATTGGCGATTAACTAAACCCACGCATGCGGCAGGCAGGCGTAGTCACCGTGGTAAATGGTATGAATAACGGAAAGTGCTGGCATGTTGACAGACTGAACACGGCCGCTTGACTGAACGGGTTGCGTCACGGGGATGCAGACGTTGAAATCGAAGCTGTCAGTCGGGCGGCGAAAGTGATGCGCGAAGACGGGTCCCGCGGCGGAGATACCCTGGTGCTGAAGCGCCGCGCTCAACTCTGCAACCGCTCGGGGAAACTCGGCGCGCATGGCGGTGACCGGGATCTGCAGGTGAATTGCTGCAGTCTGCTGTGGCTTGGTAGTGGTATGTACCGGCGCATCGATCATGCGTTCTGCTCCTTGCTGCTCCATGTACGAATGTCGACGAAATGGCCTGCGATGGCTGCGGCTGCGGCCATTTCCGGTGAAACGAGGTGCGTGCGTCCGCCGCGGCCTTGGCGGCCTTCGAAGTTGCGGTTTGAGGTGCTGGCGCAGCGTTCGCCGGGTGAGAGGATGTCTGGGTTCATGCCGAGGCACATGGAGCAGCCGGGCTCGCGCCACTCGAAGCCCGCCTGCTTGAAGACGAGGTCGAGGCCTTCCTCTTCTGCCTGCTTTTTGACGACCTGTGAGCCGGGAACGACCATGGCGCGGATCTTTGCGGCGATGTGCTGGCCGCGAACAATGGCAGCGGCGGCGCGCAGGTCTTCGATGCGGCCGTTGGTGCAGGAGCCGAGGAAGACCGTGTCGACCCTGATCTGCTCCATGGGTGTGCCGGGCTTCAGGTCCATGTATTCGTAGGCGCGCTCGAAGCTCTTGCGGTCAGCGTCGGTGGGCGCCTGATCGAGCGTTGGGACTGTGCCGTCGATAGTGGCGTGCATGCCGGGTGAGGTGCCCCAGGTGACAGCGGGCGCGAGCGTAGAGGCATCGATGGTCAGCTCGCGATCAAAGCGCGCGCCGGGGTCGGTGGGCAGGGTGCGCCAGTGGATGAGGGCATCGTCCCAGGCTGCCTCACTTTGTGGTGCAAAGCGGCGGCCTTTCAGATAGGCGAAGGTCGTCTCGTCCGGAGCGATCATGCCGGCGCGCGCGCCTGCTTCGATGCTCATATTGCAGACGGTCATGCGGCCTTCCATGGAGAGCGCACGGATGGCGGAGCCTGCGTACTCGACCGCGTAGCCGGTGGCGCCGTCGGTGCCGATGCGGCCGATGATGTCGAGGATGAGGTCTTTCGCAGTGACGCCGAAAGGCAGCTCGCCTTCGACGTTGATGCGGAAGGTTTTGGGCTTGCTTTGCGGAAGCGTCTGCGTGGCCATCACGTGCTCGACCTCACTGGTGCCGATGCCGAAGGCGAGCGCGCCGAACGCGCCGTGGGTAGACGTGTGCGAATCGCCGCAAACGATGGTCATGCCGGGCTTGGTGGCGCCCAGTTCCGGGCCGATCATGTGCACGATGCCTTGCGAGGCGTCCTGCACGTCGAAGAACTCAATGCCGAACTCCGCGCAGTTGTTGCGGAGCGCGTTCACCTGCGCGGCGCTGACCTGGTCGAGGATGTTGAGCCGATCCGCAGCGCTGGTTGTGGGCACGTTGTGATCGACGGTCGCGATGTGGCGGTCGGGGCGTCGCAGCTTGCGGCCGGCCAGGCGAAGGCCGTCGAAGGCTTGAGGGCTGGTCACTTCGTGTACAAGCTGCAGATCGATGTAGAGCAGCGGCGGCTCACCCGCGGGCTCGGCGACAATGTGCTGCTCCCAAATCTTTTCGAAGAGTGTTTTTGGTGCGGACATCTTTGTAACCTCAGGGGCTAAAGCCCGGTCTCTCGGCAGATCTCGCGGCAGAGCTAAAGCTGTGCCATTCAGAAAAGTCAGACGAGCGTTGCCTCGAGTTTGCTTAGAATGAGCGTGCCCATCTCCGTAGTGCTGAGAGTGCTTTGTCCAGCGATATCGCCACGTGCGATGTCAGTGGTCCGGTAGCCCTCGTTCAGAGCTTCAGTTACGGCGTCTTCAACCAGCGTGGCTTCCGCTTCCATGTTCGCGGAATACCGCAGCACCATCGCCGCAGTCAGAATGGCGCCGATAGGGTTTGCTTTGCCGGTGCCGGCGACGTCGGGAGCGGAGCCGTGCACGGGTTCGTACAGGTTTACTTTGCCACCCAAAGTGGCGGAAGGCAGCATCCCAAGCGAGCCGGTGATGACGCCGGATTCGTCGGAGAGGATGTCGCCGAAGAGGTTCTCCGTCAGCACTACGTCGAAGTCGCGAGGGCGCGTCATCAGGTGGATAGCCATCGCGTCAACGTACTGATGCTCCACGGTGACCGTGGGAAAGCTGCGTGCGACCTCGTTGACCACGGCGCGCCACAGCTGCGAGGTTTCGAGCACATTGGCTTTGTCGACGCTTGTCAGCTTGCCCTTTCGGTCCGTCGCAAGTTCAAAGGCGATGCGGGCCACGCGTTCGACTTCAGCGCGTGTGTAGACCATGGTGTTATGGGCACGGCCGGTGCTCTTGTCCCACGCGCGCGGCTCGCCGAAGTACAGGCCGCCGAGCAGCTCGCGCACAAAAAGGATGTCGACGCCTTCGGTAATCTCGGGCCGCAACGGGCTGTTGTCGGAAAGCGCGGAGTAGGCGATGGCTGGCCGCAGATTGGCGAAGCCGCCGAGAGCAGCGCGGATCTGGAGGAGGCCAGATTCGGGACGGTCTCCCGGCGGCAGGTGGTTGAATCGATTGTCCCCCACGGCGCCGAGCAGGGCAGCGTCGCAGCTGAGGGTTTGCTCGAGAGTCTCCGAAGGCAGTGGAGATCCGTGCTCAGTGATTGCAACGCCGCCGATAAGCAGCGGCACGTATTCGAAGACGTGACCGCGCGCGTTGGCCACCGTGGTGAGCACGTGGACGGCCTCGTTCGTGACTTCGGGGCCGATGCCGTCACCGGCGAGGATTGCGATCTTGAGGTGCAATGGTTCG
>CAXUEG010000352.1:0-3017 GCA_964249935.1 uncultured Terriglobus sp. | reverse complement strand
GCACGATCTGCGCCATGTACGGATGCCCCGTGTGCAGCAGCGCCCATCCGATACCGGCCAGCTCACGCACACGCAACCGCGCCAGCCGCGCCCGTCGGCGCAGCGGCATGGGCCGGTAACCCGGCTTCATCTCAAATGTTGGCCGCGGGTTGGCCTCAGCAGTCGCGGATTGCGCGGCACTCGACACAGCTCTGTATTTTACCGGACAGCCGCCAACGAGGCCCGCGCGTGCAGAGTACGTCGCGAAATATGACCGCCCAGCAGCATCAGCGGCCGTTCCACATAGCGGTACAGCACGGCGGGCAGCGCAATCGAACTCAGCAGAAACACAGGCCAAGATGCCCACCGCGGCAACACATCGAACGCCAGCCAAAGCAGCAGCCCATGGCACAGGTAAATACTGTACGAATGCTCCGCGATCCACTGCGTAATCCGCTCACCCGTATAGGCACCAAACTCGCGCAAAAACGGATACACACAGGCCAGCAGGAGCGAGCAAAGCCACGCGCGCCCGATTTTTGTCGGTAGGCTCACATTGTCCAAGGGTCCGAACAGGGCAGCTGCACAAGCAATTGCCACAAGCCACAGGGCTGCGGAGAAACGTCCCCGCCCCTTCTCGCGCAACAGGTCGAACGCGACCACGCCCGCCACAAAGCACGGTCCATAACGAAAGACACTCAGCCGCTCACTTAACTGCGGAACAAAAACCGCCAGCGGTACCGACGCCGCCCAGAGCGCAAGCGAAACATACCTCCTGCGCACAATCGCCAGGAACAGAAACGGCAGAATCACATTCATCTGCACCTCCAGCGGAAGCGTCCAGAGCGGCGCCTGCACGTCCGGCTGGTACGTCACGTTCTGCACCAGCAGCAGGTTGCTCACCAGCTGTGGACCGTGAATCGTCTCAAACGCGTGCCCCGGATACGGAGGCAGCCGCAGCAGCCACACCGCCAGCACGAAAAGGATGGAGAGCGGGTAGATGCGAAAGATACGCCGCAGATAAAAAGCCTCGATCAGCCGCCACGACGATCCTACGGTGTGCATGCGGTCGAGTGAGGCGACGAGCACCAGGCTCGTGTGGAAGAAAAACAGGATGACCCCAAAGCGCCCAAGGCTCCCATGCCGGCCCAGGTGCAACGTGTCCAGCAGGTGGCTGCTGACCACGCACAACACCGCCACTGCGCGCAGCAGGTCAAGGTTGCGCGAAAGGTGCGGCTGTGGCATTGCCGAAGGCAACACCGGTCGCGACAACCGGTCTACCTGAAGGTCGGTGGCGTGCTGCAATCGATTCGTTCCGTTGTTTCAGCAGCATATACGAGCTTCGCTCACCGGAAACAAGGAAGGCCCAGCTCTTCTCGCACTGCTCAACGTCCGCTTGCTCCTTTGGGCCTGCGTAACGTACAACGATGTCTTACCCCCAACAGTCTGCTCCCATCCCAAACAGCTTCCCTCAATCCTCCAAGGAGAGTTGCATGCAGAGAATTAACCACGCGACCACCGCTGTGCTGCTATCGTTAGCCGCTGCACTTCCTCTCGCCGCCATGGAAAAGGCCAAAGTGCAGGAGCGCCTGCCGGCCGACCGCGCCGTCAGCTTCGATGTCTACATCCCCGTGCAGCACCGCGCGGAGCTCGATCGATTTCTCACGGAGCTCCATACCGCCGGCTCCGCCTCTTACCAGAAATGGCTCACGCCCCAGCAGTTCCACGAACGCTTCGGCGCCAGCGCTGCCGACCTCGCCAAAGCGCAGCAGGAGCTCTCTGCCGCAGGACTGACCGCAACCCGCGTGCAACCGCACCAGCTGCACGTGTCCGGCACAGCCGGCACGGTCGAGCGCGCCTTTGGCACAGAGCTCCACAACGCTGTCCTGCCCAGCGGAAAGCAGCACGTCACCGCCACCCGCAGCCTTCTTCTGCCTTCCTCTCTGCAGCAGCTGAACGGCGTCGTGTTCGGGCTCTCCGCAAACACTCACATGCAGAAGCAGGTTCTCAAAGCCTCCCCGGCCAATCGCTACAGCACCGTCGGCCCTTACTGGTTTGACGATCTCAAGGAAGCCTACAAGTTCCCCAGCTACCAGACCTTCACAGGCAAGGGCGTCAACATCGCCATCCTGATGAGCAACGCGTACAAAAAGTCCGACATGGACCTTTACTTCGGGCATGAAAAGCTTGCAACACCCAAGCTCAAGCGCGTCGATGTCGACGGCGGCGCTCCCTTCGACCCGGATGCGTCGACCGAAACACACCTCGACATCCAGCAGTCCGGCGGCATGGCGCCCGACGCAAAGATCACGCTCTACAACATCCCCGACCTCAGCGATAGCTCCATCGTCGACGGCCTCACGGCGATCATTGAAGACAACAAGGCGGACGTCGTCAACATGTCCTTCGGCGGCCCGGAAGCGTTTTACACCGCGGGCTTCAACGACGGCGTGGACTACACGAGCATCCTTCGCATGGAGGACGACGTCTTCGCCCAGGGCAATGCCCAGGGCATCACCTTCGTTGCGTCCTCGGGTGATTCCGGCGGCCTTGCCGTGCCTCCCCTGGCCTGCTTCGATCCTGCGACTGCTCCACCCTGCGGTGCGTACCTGCCGGGCGTGCAGTTCCCCGCCTCCAGTCCGCACGTCACCGCTGTCGGTGGCACGAATCTCAAGACCACCTACTCACCGCCCAGCCTCGACTCCGCCTACATCTCCGAAAGTGCCTTTGCTGACACGGTTTCGGAAGACATCTTCTATGGGACCTCCGCGACTGGCGTCTTATTCGGCTCAGGTGGCGGAGACAGCATCGTCTTCAACAAACCGCCCTACCAGGAACTCGTCGCGACCGGCAACGCAAACTATCGCACCGTACCCGACGTTGCCGGCCATGAGGGTGGCTGCCCAGTCGGTGCGGTCGATTGCAGCGCCGACGACAGCGCCGACCTGGTGGTAATCGGTGGCGGTCTCTACGGCGTCGTCGGCACCAGCGCCTCCTCACCGGACTTCGCCGGTCTCCTCGCCCTTGCGGTACAGGAA
>CAXUEG010000351.1:381-3029 GCA_964249935.1 uncultured Terriglobus sp. | reverse complement strand
GAACGCGAGCGAGAGCGCGGACACATGGCGGCTTTTCGGAACGATTCTTACGGCATCACCCGCGGCGAGCGCGGCCTGCTGTTCGGTAACAGCCCCCTGCAGTTGTGCCGCGACCGGCGGAGGCTGTGCCGGGTTTTCCTGGGCCGAGGCGCAGACCGTGGCGCATGCGGTGAGCATGAGGAGCGTCAGGCAGCGGGGCAGAGATTGGATCAGCGCACTCATGCTCAATCAGGAAATGCGGACGCGTCACGCGCGATGCGGATGTTGTGGTCGGTGAAGCTGTAGTGCATCTCCGGTAAGCCCGTCTTCGGCATGTGGCAGGAGACGCATTTGGTGGTGGCGACGGGGCAGGCGCCAGCTGTGTGTACAGCGTCTTTGATGGGGTGGTCTTTCGTAGTGTGGCAGGCGAGGCAGGCGGGGTCGTAAGCGATGTCGTTCTTTTCGAGCGGTGCATGCGGGTCGTGGCAGGAGGTGCAGACCAACCGCGCGTCGCCCTTTGTGCCCCAGCAGTGGCTTTTTTCGAGGCGGTAGGCGGGGAAGCGAACGGTCTGAACACCGACCGCGCCCATCAGGCGGACGTCCCAGCTTGTGCTGTGGCAGGAGCCGCACAGGTCAACCTGCTGCACCGGCGTCATGTCATCGGGGTTGAGGATGTGTGCGTCGATGTGCGCGGATTTCGCCGCGGGGGCGGCGTTTGCGGCCGTGGACCCGCGCTGTTCCATGGCCTGGATGTGTGCGCGGCCGGGGCCGTGGCATGACTCGCAGCCGACGCCCGGGGTGATGGTGCTCAGATCATCCGAGACATTGTTTGTATGACAGGCGAAGCAGGTCTTCGCTTCGAAGTTGGCGATCGGTCGGCCGACGGCAGAGTCCATCGACAGAGGCACGCCGTGAAGGCGGCCGGGGGTGGCGGCGAAATTTTTCAGATCGGCGAAGTAGTTGAAGCGGCTTTCGCGGAAGTCGTCGCCCTGCTTCCACAGGAAGCTCTGGCCCACGTCGCCGGAGCCGAATACCCATTGCATGCCGGCGTCAGCGCGTGCGCCGTGTGCGTCGGCAACGTGCATGAGCAGGCCGCTCTTACCGGGGGAAAGTGTGTAGTGGAAGTCGCCGAGCTGATAGGAGGCATGAAGCTCGGCGGGGGTGACGGCACCCTGGCCGGCGTGCTTCAGGGTGTGCGCCATCTGGCTTTGCTGCTGTGAGTTGTAGAGGTCGGCGTGGCATTTGGCGCAGCTGGCAGAGCCGGCGTACACGCTCTGGTCCGGCAGCTGCTTCGTCGGCCACCATGTGGCGCTGCGAAGGTGCTCCTGCGTGGTCTGGGGCTGATCGGCGGAGGTGTTCGCCTCGCCGATGACCGCAAGGCCAAGCGCGGACGCGACGAGCAACATCAGCCATGCAGCAAACCGCGACATCGATGTGAGAAGAATACCGCGTAGAGACGGCAGCTGACGCGGCGAGCCTCAGCTCCAGTTCATGCTATGAGAATCCAACCAAGAACGTTGCTGTCCACAGTCAGAGGCGGCGGCGTGGTTTGGGACGGCTTTTCCTCCGCTGCTAGCACATCGGCCGCGCCCTAGAATTGGGGCATGGCCGCCGACTTTACTCACCTGCACCTGCACACCGATTACAGCCTGCTGGATGGCGCCTGCGACGTGGACAAACTGGCCGCGCACCTGAGCAAGATGGGGCAGACCGCGGCCGCAATGACGGATCACGGAAATATCTACGGTGCGGTGCACTTCGCGGAGGCGATGGGAAAGAAGGGCATCAAGCCGATCATCGGGTGCGAGTTGTATCTTTCGCAGACGAACGATCACCGCGAAATGAGTGGCGGGTATCACCACTTTCTGGTCCTGGCGGAGAACGATGAGGGCTACAAAAACCTGGTGCGGCTGACGAGTGAAGCATCGCTGCACGGGTTCTATCGCAAGCCGCGCGTGTCCAAGGAATTTCTGGCGAAGCACACCGAGGGACTGATCGGGTTCAGCGGTTGTCTTGCCGGTGAACTGAACCAGCACCTGATGAAAGACAAGTACGACGAGGCCAAGAAGCTGGCCGGGTACTTTCGCGAGATATTCGGGAAGGACAATTTCTTCCTTGAGATTCAGGACCACGGGCTGGAGCCGGACAAGGGAGTGTGCGAGCAGCTTTTCCGGATGGAGAAGGAGCTCGACATCCCGCTGATCGCGACGAACGATGCGCATTATGTCGCGGGCGACGACTCACGTGCGCACGAGATTCTGCTCTGCGTGCAGACCGCGGCGAGCATGAACGATCCGAACCGTTTCAAGTTCGATACGCAGGAGTTCTACATCAAGAGTGCGGAGGAGATGTACCGCACGTTCGCCGGGCACGAAGAGGTTTGCTCGCGGACGATGCAGTTCGTGGACCGCTGCAATGTGAAGATCAAGCCGGTCAGCAACCCGTTTCCAGATTTCGCGGTACCCGCGGGCGAGTCGCTGGACAGTTACTTCGAGCAGGTGTGCCGACAGGGCATGCGCAAACGCTTCGACACGGCGATCGCGTTTCTCGAGACGCGCGGCATCCAGAAGCACACGCGCGCGGAGTATGAGCAGCGGCTGAACCGCGAGCTGGACTGCATCAAGGCGATGAAGTTTCCGGGCTACTTCATGATCGTGTGGGACTTCATC
>CAXUEG010000351.1:0-371 GCA_964249935.1 uncultured Terriglobus sp. | reverse complement strand
GGGCCGTGGATCGGCAGCGGGATCGCTGGTGGCCTACGTGATGGAGATCACGGATATCGATCCGCTGCAGAACGAGTTGCTGTTTGAACGCTTCCTGAACCCGGAGCGCGTGAGCATGCCGGATATCGACATCGACTTCTGCATGAACCGGCGCGGCGAGGTGATCGAGTATGTGACGCGCAAGTACGGCCGTGAGCAGGTGGCGCAGATCATCACATTCAACACCATGGCGGCAAAGGCAGCGATCAAAGACGTGGGCCGCGCGCTGGACATGCCGTACGGCGAAGTCGATCGCATCGCAAAAATGGTGCCGGCAACGATCGGCATCACGATCGAGCAGGCGCTGAAGGATTCACGCATGCTGCAGGATG
>CAXUEG010000350.1:0-3045 GCA_964249935.1 uncultured Terriglobus sp. | reverse complement strand
CCCAGGTTCACCCCATAGTAAGCACGGTTGTAAAGCGTATCCACAATGTTGATGCCATGCCGCGCGATCAACTGCGAAAGCTCAACCAGCGCGCCCGGCCGGTCCAGCAGATGAATGCGAAGCCGGATCAAACGCCCGTCCTGCACCAGACCGCGCTCGATGATGCGACTCAGCAACGTCACATCGATGTTGCCGCCGCAGATCAGAACGGCCGTTCGCGCACCCGTCGGCAGAGAAGTCCGCCGCTGCAACATAGCCGCAAGACAGGTCGCGCCGGCGCCTTCGGCGAGCATCTTCTCGCGCTCCAGCAGCGTCAGAATCGCGCTCGCGATCTCGTCTTCCTCGACCGTGACGATTTCGTCGACGAAGCGCTCAACCAGCGGCAGCGTCAGCGCACCCGCGCGCCGCACCGCGATGCCATCCGCAATCGTCGTCGCCGCCGCCAGCGTCACCGGACTGCGCTGCGCGACCGCGGCCTGCATGCTCGGCAGCCGCACGGTCTGCACGCCGATCACGCGCACGCTCGGCTTCAGCGACTTCACCGCGCAAGCGATGCCTCCGATCAGACCGCCGCCGCCGACCGGCACCACCACCGCGTCCAGCGCATTGACCTGCTCCAAAATTTCGAGCCCGATCGTACCCTGGCCTGCGATCACCGCCGCATCATCGAACGGATGAATGAACGTCAGACCTTCCGCGTCGCGCCGGCGCACCGCTTCCCCAAACGCGGCATCGTAATTCGCCCCGTGCAGCACGACCTCCGCGCCAAAACGCCGCGTTGCGGTGATCTTGACCAGCGGCGTCGTTTCCGGCATGACGATCGTCGCCCGAATGCCGCGCCGCGTCGCATGGTACGCGACGCCCTGCGCATGATTGCCAGCGCTTGCCGCGATCACGCCGCGCTCGCTCTGCTCCGGCGAGAGCGCCAGGATGCGGTTCAGCGCGCCGCGCTCCTTGAAGGCCCCGGTCATCTGCCGGTTTTCGAGCTTGAGAAACACCTCCTGCCCGGTCAGGCCGCTCAGGACCGGCGAGCGATCGCACGGCGTGAACACAACCGAGTCGCGCACACGCTCGCGCGCGGCCTGAATCGCGGCAAGGTCGACAGCAAGGTCCTGGATGGTTGGAGGCATCGCGGTCCCGTTAGCTTACCGGATGCTTCAGTGCGAGCGGCGAAAGTCGTTCGCCTTGACGAACTCGTCGCGCAGAGCGGGTGTGCGCAGATTCTCACGCAGGTGCTGCAGCCGCTGCTCCAGCATGAGCAGCGTATGCGCAAGCGGCGGCTCATTGGTGTGCGCAACGTCGCGCCACATGCTGAATGGCGACGATCCGAGGCGTGTCATCTCGCGCAGGGCGCGGCCACCGATGGCGCGCAGGTCGCGGTCGTCACCAAAGGTATCCTCGAGCAGAGCGCTCAGCGCGGTCGAAACCATTTGCGGCAGATGGCTGACCCAGGCGCAAATCTCGTCATGCCGGTCCGCGGGCAGGTCGAGAATGTGACAACCAAAGCGTTCGACCCAGCTGCGCCACTCCGCCTGAAGCGCAGCCGAAGCCTCGGACGTCGGCTGCGATGCGAAAGTGTCGGGCGTGAACAGCCAGGTGGCGCCACGGAAGAGCGTGGATTCAGCCAGCGCGGCGCCGCCGGTTTCTTTGCCCGCCATGGGATGGCCTGGCAAGAAGCGGCCTGGCAGAACGCGTCGCGCGGCTTCGACAATCTGCAGCTTGGTCGAGCCCGCGTCGGTGACGATCTGATCGCCGTGCATAAGCGGCGCGAGCTGCTCCATCCATTGCAGAATGCCGAGCACCGGGACGGCGAGCAGAATCAGGTCCGAGCGGCCGATTGCAGTGCGCTGTTTTTCCGGTGATTGCGCCACATGTGTGATGGCGCCGCGGTCGAGCGCGGTGCGCAGCTCTTCGCTGCTGCGGTCGATGCCGGTGATGGTGCCCGTGTAGCCGGTGTCGCGCAGCGCCAGGCCGATGCTCGCGCCGATGAGGCCGGTGCCGATGATCGTGATTCGCTTCGCCGGCACCGTTCGCTCCGCTTATCCGAAATGCTGCTCAAAGAAGAGCAGGCTACGTTTTTTCGCCAGCGTAGTGGCTTCGGCAGCGTAATGCGTCGGATCCAAGCTGCGCGCAAAGGCATGGCCCGCGCCCTCGTACACGAAGAGCGGCACTTCAGGATGGGCGGTCTGGATGGTGTCGCGCGCCTCGGCGGGTATGTAGCTATCGTCGCCGCCGAAGTGCAGCATCACCGGGCATTGCGGCTCCTCATTCGCGAACTTGTCGATGCTGCCGCCGTAATAGCCGATCGCGGCGTCGACCTTGAGACGGCAGGCACCGAGCCAGGCCATCAGACCGCCGAAGCAGAAGCCCACGATGCCGACGGGCTTCTCGGTCTCGCCGCGCAGCCATTCGACGGCCGCGTTCAGGTCCAGCGTTTGCGGCGCCATGTCAGGCGCAAAGTTCTTCATCAAGCCGAAGCCTTTTGCGAAGCCCTGCTGGTCGTAGCTCAGATCGACGTTCTTCTCGAAGCGGTCGAACATCGCAGGTGCGATGGTCAGATAGCCTTCGCTGGCCCATTCCTCAGCGATCTTGCGCATCTGCGCATTGACGCCGAAGATCTCCTGCACGATGACGAGCGCGGCCTTCGGCTCGGCTTCCGGAAGGACGACATAGGCGGCAAGCTGGTTGCTGTCCTCTGCTTTTAACTGCACCCATTCGGTGTTCATGTTGCTCCTGGTTGTTATGCGATGTTGCGGCCGACGATGGGTGCGAGCTGACGCAGCTGGTCGACGAGTTTGGTGAGCTGGCCGGGGAAGAGGGACTGCGCGCCGTCGCTCATGGCCTTGTCGGGGTTGGGATGCATTTCCATGAGCAGGCCGTCGGCACCGGCGGCGACGGAGGCGAGCGCCATGGGTGGTACGAACTCGCGCTTGCCCACACCGTGCGACGGGTCGCCGAAGACGGGCAGGTGCGTCAGTTTTTTGAGCACCGGGATCGCGCTGATGTCCATGGTGTTGCGCGTGTAGGTTTCAAAGGTGCGGATGC
>CAXUEG010000349.1:2754-3064 GCA_964249935.1 uncultured Terriglobus sp. | reverse complement strand
GCGACGATCGACATGGATTTTATGAACCTGAACCAGGCGGCGCATGGCGACCGCGAGTTCGGGTTCATCACGGCGCGGATGCGGCTCGCGCGCAAGGTGGTGGTGGGCCACTGGCAGGACCCGGAGACGGTGCGGGAGATCGGCGTGTGGACGCGCGCCGCTCTGGGGTGGGCCGAGTCGCAGACCCTGAAGGTGGCGCGCTTCGGCGACAACATGCGCAATGTCGCCGTGACGGAGGGCGACAAGGTGGAGGCGCAGCGCGTCTTCGGCTATACCGTGTCGGGGTACGGCATCGGTGACCTGACGGATC
>CAXUEG010000349.1:381-2744 GCA_964249935.1 uncultured Terriglobus sp. | reverse complement strand
GGATGGCGGGGTTCAGCGATGCCGAGGTTGGGAAGCTGGGCGAGGATTACCGGTCAACGTACTCCGTTGCGAAGGAGCATGACCGGGCGGATTCTCTGGCCGTGGCGGCGCGCATCGAGCTGGGGTTGCGGGCGTTTCTGACGGAGGGCGGGTTTGGCGCGTTCACCGATACGTTTGAGGACCTGCACGGCATGGGGCAGCTGCCGGGGATCGCGACGCAGCGGCTGATGGCGGATGGCTTCGGCTTTGGCGGCGAGGGCGACTGGAAGACGGCGGCGCTGGTGCGCGTGATGAAGGTGATGGCGGCGGGTCTGCCGGGCGGCACGAGCTTTATGGAGGATTACACGTATCACTTCGGCGGGGCGGCGAGCGAGGCGCGGGTCCTGGGGTCGCACATGCTGGAGATCTGCCCGACCATTGCGGCGGACAAGCCGACAGTCGAGGTGCATCCGCTGGGCATCGGCGGCAAGGCGGACCCGGTGCGGTTGGTGTTTACGTCGCCCGCTGGAGCGGCCGTGGTGGCGAGCATTGTGGACATGGGGAATCGTTTTCGCATGATCGTGAACGAGATTGACGTGGTGGTGCCGGAGCAGCCGTTTCCGAAGCTGCCGGTGGCGCGCACGGTGTGGGAGGCGAAGCCGTCGTTGAAGGTGGCTGCAGCGGCGTGGATCTATGCGGGTGGAGCGCACCACACGGGGTTCTCGCAGGCGCTGACCATGGAGCACATGGAGGACTTCGCGGAGATCGCGGGCATCGAGCTGGTGCGGATCGATTCCGATACAAGGCTAGCCCAGCTGCGGCGTGAGCTCACGTGGAGCGATGCGGCGTACCGCATTGGGAAGTAGGCGCCGATGCTGCTGGAGCGACTGCGCGAAGAGGTGCTGGAGGCGAACCTGGAGCTGGTGCGCCGCGGCCTAGTGCTGTACACGTTCGGCAATGCCAGCGGTGTGGACCGCGAGCAGGGGCTGGTCGTGATCAAGCCGAGTGGCGTGGACTACGACCGGCTGAAGCCGGAGCACATGGTGGTGACGGACCTCTACGGAAAGATTGTGGAGGGTGAGTTGCGGCCTTCTTCGGACCTGGACACGCATACGCTCTTGTATCGCGAGTTCGCGCAGATCGGGGCGGTGGTACACACGCATTCGGAGTATGCGACGAGCTTTGCGCAGGCGGGGCTGCCGATTCCGGCGTATGGGACGACGCATGCGGATTACTTCTACGGCCCGGTACCGGTGACAGAGCCGCTGAGCGACGACGCGATCGGCGGACGGTACGTGCATGAGACCGGGCTGGCGATCGTGGCGCGGTTTCGCGAGCCGGGGCGCGAGACCAGCCCTGAGCCAACGTGGCGAATCGATCCGCTGGCGGTGCCGGCGTGCCTGGTGGCGGGGCATGCTCCGTTTGTGTGGGGCCGGGATGCGCATGATGCCGCGCACAACGCGGTGGTGCTGGAGGCGGTGGCGCGGATGGCGTTTCGCACGACGCTGCTGAAGGCGAACTGCGGTGAGGTGTCGCAGGCGCTGCTGGACCGGCACTATTTCCGGAAGCATGGGGCGGGGGCGACGTATGGGCAGAAGGTGGCTACTTAGGTTGGAGGCCGGGCAAAGGCTTCGGGCTCGTGCTTCGCACTCGCGCTGCCAAATGCGGGTTTCTCCACTGCGCAGGACGGTGGAGCTGTCCTGCTCCGGTCGAAATGACAATGTGTTGCGAAACGCGTGAAGTGATGCGCGGACTCCGGGTCGGAACGGCGAGGCGATTGCGAAGCTCGTAAGAGGATGCGCGCATTCCGGTCGAATGACAATGTGTTGCGAAGCGCGTAAGGTGATGCGCGGTGCTGATGCTGTTCGCATGGCACGACACGGCAAGGTGATCTATGTTCCGTTGCAAGATGTGGCTGCTGGGCGCGGCAATGTTGGTAGGGCTGCCCGGCACGCAAATGAGAGCGCAAGATGCGGTGCCAGGAAGAGCGCAGCATGCTGAGGCGTTGCAGCTTTCGGGCGATGTTCCGTTCACGCATGATCCTTCGATTGCGAAGGACGGGAAGACGTACTACGTGTTTGCCACGGGCAAGGCGCCGGACGGCGGGCAGTTTCCGGTGCGGTGCTCGGAAGATTTGCACGTTTGGAGGATGTGCGGGCATGTGTTCGACGACATTCCCGCGTGGGTGAAGGAGCGCAGCCCCGGCACGAAGGAGCTGTGGGCGCCCGATGTTTCGTTTGAGCACGGGCAGTACCGGATGTACTACGCGTATTCGCTGTTTGGGGTGAACACTTCGGGTATCGGCTTGGCCGTGAACAAGACGCTGGACCGGAGCAGCCCGGATTACCGCTGGGTGGACAAGGGTTTGGTGTTTGCCTCAAAGG
>CAXUEG010000349.1:0-371 GCA_964249935.1 uncultured Terriglobus sp. | reverse complement strand
CAACTACGTCGAGGACGAGCACGGCGGTGCGTGGCTGAGCTTTGGAAGCTTCTGGACCGGCATTAAGATGCGCAGGCTGGATGCGGCGACCGGGATGCTCTCCACCAGCGACACGCGGTTGTACTCGCTGGCGAGCCGGGCGAAGCCGGATGTGGTGCCAACGCAGAAGTTCGACCCGGAGCATCCGGTGCTGCCGCCGGACTGGACGGCGGTGGAAGCGCCGTTTGTGATCCGCCACGGCGGGTACTTCTACCTGTTTGTGTCGTGGGACCTTTGCTGCCGCGGGACGCGGAGTACGTATCGCACGATGGTAGGGCGAGCGAAGTCGGTGACGGGACCCTACCTGGATGAGAGCGGGGTGCCGATGGGTC
>CAXUEG010000348.1:0-3070 GCA_964249935.1 uncultured Terriglobus sp. | reverse complement strand
ACCAGGCCCCTCACCATCTACCGCCAGGGCGCGATCTCCGCGGCGGACATCGAACTTGTCACCGGCTTACCCGTCACAATCTTTCAGTCCGGCGAAGCCAGCCAAGTGCCCGAGAGCCTGCCATCTCCCGGCGTGGGTATCCGTCACTACGCACCGCGCACGCCGCTGCGGCTGGTCCGATCGCAAGGCGAGCTTCTGGAAGCGCTCCGCAACACACCTACGAACGTCGCTGTGCTGCGCCCTGCGGGCTGGCTCCTGCCTGACGGTGTGAGGCAGGTTTTCTGGGGCGCCTGGGACAATACCGCCGAGCTCGCGCACAACCTTTACGCCGCGCTTCGCGAGATCGATAGCAGGGAAGGCGATCTCATCCTCGCACCGCTGCCCGACATACGTGCCGGCGACGACCTGCGCGCTGCCCTGCGGGACCGCCTGCTCAAAGCCGCGATGCCGCCCGGCAGCTGATGCAACCCGTTAACGCACGCTCGCCATGCTCTCCGCAAGCGAATCCAGCGACAGCGATCGCAGGAGGTTGCGTCGCATGCCCGTGTAGACACCGTCCAGGCCGCGCACGGCGTTCTCGATCCATCGAAAATCCACAGCTTGCGCCAGCCGTTCCAGCTCGCGGCCAATATCCACGTTCTGCATGCGATCGGGCACACCCGATTGCAGCAGCAGCATGTCTTGCAGCAGTCCTGCGAGCGCCTGCAGCATCGCCGTGGTCTTCGCCTGACCCTCGGCACCGGCGCGATACGTTTCGGTCATCTTGAACAGCTCGGTATGCTCGGCGGCATCGATCGCGCTGCGCAAGAGCACCAGCGCATCCGCCCGCGCAGCCATATAGCTGTCCACATCGAAGCCAAGCGCGCGCCCCGCCGCACCCTGAGCCAGCCTTGCCACCAAAGCGCGCTGTTGAGGCTTCCACTCCGGCCGGCGCTCCGCCAGCAACTGCTCCAGCTCCGCAGGCGGCAGCGCACCCAGCCGTATCACGGCGCACCGCGACCGGATGGTGGGCAGCAGCTCACCCACGTGCTCCGCAAGCAGCACAATGTGCGCGTGCGCCGGCGGCTCCTCCAAAACTTTCAACAGGCTGTTCGCCGCCTCCTTCATGAAGGTGGCGGCGGTGAAAATCGCAATCGAGCGCGGTGCCTCCACCGGCGCGCGATACAGACCCGCGATCAGCGTGCGCACCTGCCCCAGCTTGATCAGCAGCTGCGGTGGATCGGGCGGTATCACCAGCACCGAGGGGTGCGTCTGCACCAGCACCCGTGTGTCTTTCTTGTCGGCGTCGCGCATTTCCTCACGCGCGGCAATTGCCTCGGCCACGCGCGCCTCCAGGTCGGCCGACTCCGCCACCCGCGTGCAGTTGCGGCACACACCGCAGAAGTCCGCAAGATCGCCCGCCACCGACGCCACGCGCGGCTGCCGCTCACACACCAGAGCCATCGTGAGCATCAGTGCGAGCGTGTATTTGCCGCTGCCGCGGGGACCGGCAAGAATCAGGGATTGCGGCAGCCGCCCTGCCGCAATGGCCCGCCGCAAACTTTCCACCTGCGGTGTGTTTCCCAGAAAACGCTCGAACCCAACGATCACAGCGTCAAGCATAGCGCCGGTGCAAAGAACTCACCGCGCCAGCAATCGCACCCGGATCGGGTAGCGCGGCCGCAATGTGATCTTTTCCTCCACATCCACCTTCTGCCCAGGCAGCAACTCCATGCGCCACCGCTGCGCAATGGTGGCCAGCACCAGAACCATCTCCATCCAGGCAAAACCCTCGCCGATGCACTGCCGGCCGCCGCCGCCAAACGGAAAATACGCAAACTTGTCACGCTTCGCCTTTTCCTCCTCCGTATGCCGCAACGGCTCAAATCGGAGAGGGTCGTTGTACAGCTCGGGGCTGCGCTGCAGCACATATTGCGACAGGTACCAGTGCGTTCCCGGCGGCAGCCGATATCCTCCCATCTCCACCGGCTCCGTACTCATGCGCCCCATCGCCCACGCTGGCGGGTAAAGCCGCAGGCCCTCGGCCAGCACCATCGTGGTGTACTTCAGCCGTCCGTAATCGTCCAAGTTTGGCAAACGAGCCTCGTCCCCGTCGCCAAGCACCTCGCGAAGTTCCGCGCTCATGCGCCGGTCCGCCTCTGGATTGAGCGTGAGCAGGTACATCGTCCAGGTCAGCGCGTTCGCCGTCGTCTCGTACCCGGCCAAAAAAATCGTGATGACCTCGTCGCGAAGTTGTTCGTCGCTCAGCGCCGATCCGTCCTCATCGCGCGCCAGCAGCAAGAGGCTCAACAGGTCGGTGCGTACGGAAAGCTTCGCTTCGCCCAGTGCCCTTGTGTCCGTGATGATCCGGTTGATGACGCGATCCAGCCGGCTGCGCGCCTTGCGGAAGCGCGTGACGCCCGGGATCGGCCAGTGCAGCACTGCCTCCAGATTCGGGAACGCGACCAGGAAGTTGTAGATCCCCATGATCGCGTTCGTCTGGTCGTTGATGGCGCGCACGTCGGCATCCACCTCCGTGGCAAACAGCGTGCGCGCCACGATCTCAAGCGACAAGTGCATCATTGTCGCCGCAATGTCGATCTCCTGCCCGTCTGTCCAGCCATCGCGCATGGTTCGCGCGCTCTCGACCATGGTGCCGGCATACGCAGCAATGCGCTGCCTGTGAAATGCCGGTGCCGCGATGCGCCGCGACCGTTTGTGCGTGGGGTCGTCGCTGGTCAGCAGGCCTTCGCCCAGCAGGATCTTGAGCCGGTTAATGGTCCGCTCGCGGACAAAGCTGCCCGCCTGATTGATCAACACTTCGCGCACAAACGACGGATCGTTCAGGTACACCACATGAATGTGGAACAGCCGGTAATGCGAGATCGGCCCCAGGTTGCGCGCCATGTATTCAAACAGCCGCAGAGGCCGTCCCAGCCGCGCCCATGGTTTGTGCAGATAGAAGGGAAGCGCACGCTTCAGCCCGGGCGGGATGCGCCAGGTCTCGCCGTTGCGGTCGGTGTATTCATGCGCGGGCCGAAAGGTAAACGCCGGATCCGGCTCAACGCCCGGCGCCTCTGCCTGCTCTTCA
>CAXUEG010000347.1:0-3106 GCA_964249935.1 uncultured Terriglobus sp. | reverse complement strand
AACTCCAAGCCGTGGTCGACGAACGGCCCGGAGTCGAACCTGTTTGGGCTGGAGCCAAACTTTGGCTGCTGCACGGCGAACTATCACCAGGGCTGGCCCAAGTTCGTGGCGAGCCTGTGGATGCGCACGGCGGACGACGGCTTGGCAGCAGTGGCGTATGGGCCGTCTGTGGTGAAGACGGTCGTGCGCGGCGTGCAGGTCCAGGTAGAGGAACAGACGGAGTACCCGTTCCGCGAGCCGGTCAGCTTGACTTTAAAGCCGGAGCGAGCGGTGCGATTTCCGCTTCAGGTGCGCGTGCCGGCGTGGGCCACGGAGGCACGGATACAGGTGAACGGCCAGCCGTTTGCGGATAGGGTACAGGCAGGCACCTTTGCGGTGATCGACCGTGAGTGGAAGAGCGGAGATCGCGTGGAGGTGCACCTGCCGATGACACCGCGCGTGTCGCGCTGGTTTAACGAATCGGTCGCGGTCGAGCGCGGACCGCTGGTGTTCAGCTACAGCCCGGGCGAGCACTGGGTCAAGCTGCGCGACCGCGGCATGACGGCCGACTGGCAGGTGTTTCCGGATCGTGCGTGGAACTACGCGCTGTTGATGAATGAGCGAAAGGCCGCGGAGATCCCAGTGGAGGAAGGCGAGATAGCCGCCGAGCCGTTTGCGCTGGAGTCGAAAGCCGTGGCGCTGCATGTGCCGGCGCAGCGCCTGGATGCATGGCGTGCGGAAGACGGCGTGGCGCCAGGGCCGCCGGTGTTGGCAGCAGCGAATGCGGCAGCGGTGGAGACGATTGCGCTGGTGCCCTATGGGTGTGCGCGCTTGCGGGTAACCGCGTTTCCGGTGGTGCAAAGTTAGGAACTGCGGAGCAGGGGAATGATGGATGGCTGGCGAGACCCGCGGGTGAGTCTTTCGATTCGTGTGTTGTTCGTGTTGGCTGCGGTGCTTTGGTCTGCGATGGCAGCGCCAGCTCAGGGGCCGGCGCAGCCGTTTGGGCCCAACGTATTCGTGTTCACACCGGGGCAGGACAGCGCGGGCATACAGGCGACGATTGATCGCGTGTATGCAGAGCAGGAGCACGCGGAGTTTGGTCTGGGACGCTACGCCTTTTTGTTTGCGCCGGGTGAGTACCACGTAGATGTGCCCGTGGGTTTCTACACACAGGTGCTTGGGCTGGGGCGGAAACCGGACGCCACGCACATTGTCGGCGATGTGCATGCGGATGCGGCGCTCGGCAAGAACAATGCAACGACGACGTTCTGGCGCGGCGCGGAGAACTTCAGCGTTTCTCCCACCCATGGCGTGATGCAGTGGGCGGTGTCGCAGGCAGTGTCGTTCCGGCGCATGCACGTATTGGGCGACATGGTGTTGCACCAAAAGCATGGGTGGGCGAGCGGCGGCTGGATGTCCGACACGCGCGTGGACGGCAACGTTGATTCGGGGTCGCAGCAGCAGTGGATCAGCCGCAACGCGGAGTGGCGAAGCTGGACTGGGTCGAATTGGAACATGGTGTTCGTGGGCGTGGATCGTCCGCCTGCGGGCGACTGGCCAGAGCCGCCGTACACGCGCGTTGCGGCGACGCCAGTGCTGCGGGAAAAGCCGTTTCTACAGGGGGACGGGCGCGGTGCGTGGAGCGTCCGAGTGCCGGCGCTGCGGCATGACACGCACGAGGTGAGCTGGTCCGACGACACCGCGAGCGGGCGCAGTATTCCTCTGCGCGACTTTTACCTTGCACAGCCCGGACGCGATACGGCGGCGTCGATGAACGCGGCGCTTAAGCATGGCAAGCATCTGCTGCTGACGCCGGGAACGTATGAACTGGACGCGCCGTTGCATGTATCACGTCCGGGCACGGTGGTCATCGGTCTAGGATTCGCGACGCTTCGCCCCATCCGCGGAACCGCAGCGATGCAGGTGGACGACGTGGATGGTGTGAGCGTGGCCGGTGTGCTGTTTGACGCAGGCGCGCAGGAGTCGCCCGTGCTGCTGCAGGTGGGCGCGCAGGGTGTGCACCGTTCGCATGCGGCGAACCCGATCGCGCTCTATGACGTGTTCTTTCGTGTTGGCGGCGCGGCCGTCGGCAAGGTAAAAGCGTGCCTGGTGGTGAACAGCGACGACACGCTGATCGATGACACCTGGATCTGGCGCGCCGACCATGGCAACGGCGTGGGCTGGACGAGCAACACGAGCGCGAACGGCCTGATCGTTCGCGGCGACCGCGTCACGGCGTATGGCTTGTTTGTGGAGCACCACCAGCAATACCAGGTGCTGTGGACCGGCAACGCGGGCCGCACGTACTTCTATCAATCGGAGATTCCCTATGACCCGCCGACGCAGGCGGCATGGACGGACCCGAACGGCGCACGCGGTTGGGCGTCGTACAAGGTGACTGCCGCGTCGCATGAGGCCTGGGGCCTGGGCGTGTACAGCGTCTTCCGGCACCCGGATGTGGTGCTGTCGCGCGCGATCGAGGCGCCGCAATCGCCGGAGGTGCGGTTCCACCACATGATCACGGTCGCTCTGGACAACCTGGGCGCAATTGAGAACGTGGTGGACGATGCAGGTGGCTCGACGCACATTCAGCCGCGTGTGACGCCGAAAGTGGCGGAGTTTCCAGCACCTTAGGTGCGAACCCAGGGCGGGCACACCGACAGCTCTGTTTCCCCTATGGTACTGTTTTCAGCGTGAAACTGAGGCTTCGAGCCAGCGCCGTTCTGCTGGTCTGTGCTGGTCTTTTGTTGTGTCCTCTCTGCGCTGTGGCGCACGCCGCGGTGCGCCGAAAGCAGGCCAGGGGCAACGGTGTTGTGGACAAAGTGCCTGCCGCGACGAAGCAGGACGCGTGCGCGGCAAGGGCATTCCGTTTTGACGACGGTTGGCGCTTCCGACGCGGCGACGCTGCCGGTGCGGAGCAGCCCGCGTTCGACGATGCCGCGTGGCAGACGGTTTCAACGCCTCATGATTGGGCGATCGCCGGGCCATTCGCGGCCGACAATCCGTCGCGCGGACAGGGTGCGTTCGCTCCCATGGGTGTGGGCTGGTACCGCAAGCATTTTGCCCTGCCGATGGGCTGCGGCACGCACGCCGTGGGGCAGTTTGACGGCGTGATGGCGAACAGCAC
>CAXUEG010000346.1:2181-3109 GCA_964249935.1 uncultured Terriglobus sp. | reverse complement strand
CCACCAAGGTCTCGAGTCCGGCAGGCCCATCCGCATCGGCGCGGACGTCTGGATCGGCGGCGGCGCGATCCTGCTGCCCGGCATCGACGTCGGCGACAACGCAGTCATTGGCGCGGGCAGCGTTCTTACGCGCGATGTTCCGTCAGGCGGCACAGTGGCCGGAAATCCCGCCCGTCCACTTCCGCACACCCAACGCGAGCGCTAAGTCATACCGCGCTCGCCTGTCCAGCGCACGCCACCTGCAAAAAAGGGCCCTCGGACGCAGTGTCCGAGGGCTTCCCAGGTCTGTTTGCCTATATGATTTCGTGAAAGCGCAATAAGTAATCGTACTGAGTATCAGAGGATCAAATACTTTACGACTTGACGGTAATCGACGACTGTAGCAGTTGATTCCACAAATACTCTTTCAGCAAAATACGCGGATAGCCCTCTTCCCAGGTCTGCGCCGGGTTCTGCGGTTAGGCTTCCGTTCCGAGAAGCAGTCCGCAGAACCAGAACGGCGACACATGCGCCTGCGAGTTTGGTGGAGCTGAGCGGGATCGAACCGCTGACCTCCTCGTTGCGAACGAGGCGCTCTCCCAGCTGAGCTACAGGCCCGTACTGTACCGCTTTGCGCGAAGCGCCCTACAGCAGTAAAGCAATTCATTGAGTGTAGCAGGACGCTGCCGCTGCCTCAATCCGGTGTTCAAGCCATTCGGACGGTGCCGGTAACGCTGGTTCCTTCCTGCAATGGCTTGTATGTTGTGTGCCACACTTCGCCGTCAGTGCAGCGTTCCACGCTAAGGACGTCAACGGAAAGTGTTCTGCCAGAGCGCGCAGTCGCGGTGAGTGTGCCAACGCAATGTTCTGGCGTAAACAGCGTCTGACTCAGCGCAATTTGCCAGAGCTGTCTGCCGTTGATTCGCACCACTTCACGAATCGCGGTGAC
>CAXUEG010000346.1:0-2171 GCA_964249935.1 uncultured Terriglobus sp. | reverse complement strand
TCGGCCGGCGCAGGATGCGCCGTTTCCGGCCCGCGGCAAGAACTCACGCGGCTAACCACCTGCAAAGTATAACAGGATGCGGTCGGGCCAAGGCACAAAAGGAGCCCCGGCCTCAGGCCGGGGCTTCCGTCATGGGTACTCCGGTTTAAGCCGCAAGCCGGCGGCGGACCATACCTGCCATGCCAAGCAGACCCGTGCCGAGCAGCGCGAGGCTGGAGGGCTCAGGAGTGACCGCACTCACCTGCAGGATGGACGGCGTGCCGTTCTCGCGTGCATAGCGCAAACTCACGTCCCCGGTCGTTGCAACCGTGACGGTGTCCGTCGTTACCGAGGTTGGACCGGAGACCGTGGAGCCGATCTGGCTGCCACCCTCGAAAAGGCTGACGCCGTCATCGTGCGTAATGCTCAGCACAGTCCCAGCCAGCAACGTGCCCAGATCGAAGGTGTAGTACGAGCCATATGCATATCCACTTGCGCTTCCACCAGAGGAAAGGAAAGTAGAAAGATTGCTGAAGTTCGCAACCTGGGTCCCGTTGTAGGTCACCGTTTCAGGACCTGTTCCGCTCGCGTTGTAGTTGCTGATGTTCGACGAGCTAAAGCCGAAGGTGCTGTTCAGATCGCCGCTGCCCGGAGCATTATCCGCAGCCGTGTTATTGAAGTTGAGTGCTCCCGTGTAAGTGAAGGTTGCCGCGGCGGTGTTGCTGGTGGCCGTCGGGGCAGCGTATGGGTTGCCGTTCTTTGTGTCGAAGCCGTTGCCGTTGCTGAGACCTTCACTCACAGTGACGGCATAGCTGATGGGTAAAGCGTGGGCGGCCACCGACCCGAACACCAGGGCGGCGGAGATCAGAACTGGGCGAAGAAACATGGAACACTCCTCTTTCAAAGTCGCTGCTTGGCGCGACTTATTGTCTTTTGGCGCAG
Source organism: uncultured Terriglobus sp. (assembly GCA_964249935.1). Taxonomy (GTDB): domain Bacteria; phylum Acidobacteriota; class Terriglobia; order Terriglobales; family Acidobacteriaceae; genus Terriglobus. The sequence goes on along the minus strand of CAXUEG010000346.1, from coordinate 1,250 downwards.
AGTACAAGCCGCCGGAGTGACTTTCCATGAAAATACAAGCGATGTCGTCTGCGACCGTAATGTGGTCTACCGACGAATAACTTACCGACGCAACAGCGGGTAACATGCCTCCGCCGCGACTTACTCGGTCTGCGGTAATCTCACTGCTTTTGCTTGCGCCGCGCGACCGCGATCTGAGCCCTTATGTTAGCCACGCGTTCCGGCAGCTGCGCCGGTGCCGTGCTCAGCGAAGCTGCAAGCCCGCTCAGCAGGTTCCAATCCGCAAAGGCGGCGCGGAGCGACCGGTCGCCGCAGAGAAATGCAAGACGAACGTTGCCGCGCACCTTCTCGGTTCGGCGCAGCAGGACCGGCCCAATCTCCGCCGTGTGCGCCACATGCGTTCCGCCACAGGCGTTGTCGTCGACGCCGGCAATGCTGACGATGCGCAGGTCTCCCCCGCGATCCGGCAGCTTGCGCAGAACACCCGCCGCCAGCAGAGCTTCCGCCTCTTCGCGATTCACCCAGCGCGCGGTGACTGGGACCGGCTGCATCACCACGTCATTGACCAGCTGCTGCAACCGGGCAAGCTGCTCCAGCGGAATGGAAGGCAACGTCAGATCGACCGTCGTCTCCACCTTGCCCAGGTGAAAGCCGACGGTCGCCGCCCCAAACTCGCGTGCCGCCACCGCGCTCAACAGGTGCTGTCCCGTGTGCTGCTGCATGTGGTCGCGCCGGCGCTCCGCATCCACGCGACCCGTCACCGCCGTGCCCGGTTGCAGCGGCTTGGCCGTGGTGTGCCACACCTCGCCCGCATCGTCCTCGCTCACATCCGTGACCGGCGCCTCCAGCACCGCCCCGCTGCGCGCTGTCGCCAGCAGCACACCCGTGTCGAACGGCAGCCCCCCACCCGTCGGGTAAAAGGCAGTGCGGTCCAGGGCGATTTGAAACAGGGGCTTGCCGTCCACCCGCGACAGCTCGCGGATCTCCGTCACGGCTGCGGTAAACTCCAGCCGCAACGGCTCGTCTCTCAGAGGCTGGTCATAGTACAGGCGCTGCGCGACCTGCGGCATCGGCATTCTCCTTCTCCTACGAAGGCGAACGCGCAGCCGCAACTACATCGCCAAACGCGCCGACCTCGGCAGCACTGCCGATCACCAGCGTCGTACGCTCATGCGGCACCACGGGCACAATCTCCAGGATCCGCCGCGCCTCGCGCCCACCACTTCCCCCAACTCCGCCCGCATCCGTCGCGCGCCCACCCGCCTGCTCCG
>CAXUEG010000345.1:0-3118 GCA_964249935.1 uncultured Terriglobus sp. | reverse complement strand
ATGACTTCTTCGGGAACGGTCTGGCGGTGTTCCGGCCGATAGACGAACCAGCCGAGGGAGGCATTGGTGTCGTCGTGGAGAACGCCGCCTGAGCCACCCGGCTCGAGTACCGCGGCTGGACCTTCCTGTGCGAAGAAAGCGCCCACCTTTTCCTGAAATGAGAAGTTCTTGATCGCTTCCTGAAACTTCGGGTCACCCACGGCCAGAACGTCCTGCTCACTCATGTCCCCGTTCAGCGGATACGCCGCGATCTGCTGCAGTTTTGCCGGGTCGTAATGGTCCATGGCGGGCACCTTGTCCGGGTCGACCTGTGGATTCCCGGAACCCGAATGACCGTACAGGATCACCTTGCCTTTGAGCTTGCCTTTCCAAGCGGCGAACTCGCTCTCGTTTTTGAAACCGGGTACTTTGATCACCTCGGCGGTGAGCGGTCCGTGCGTGGCGGGCGACCACGGCGTGGCCTGCGCCAGGAACACGGCGGGCGCGGGGCTGGTCATGATGAGCGAGGCGCCGCGCTGCGTCCAGGCCATGCCGAACTCACCCCAGCTTTCCAGATGCGCGTTGCTGCAGCCCATCGCCTTGAGCTGCTGGACGGTCCAGTCGTTGGCGCGTGTCATGGCGGGCGAACCTGTGAGCCGCGGGCCGATGTCGTCGAAGAGCGCGCCCGCGTATTCCATGACATGCGAATGGAGGAGTCCCTCGTCGCGGATGCGCGCGTACATATCAAGATCGATCTGTTCCCGTGCCTGAGGAGAGCCTGCCGATGCAGTCGACGCCGGCTGCGCATGCTTCTGCGCCGATGCGAGCGGGGTTGAGGACAACATGAGCGCAAGGGCAAACAGGCGATTTCGGGCAGGCATGCGTTGATCGTACCCGCACGTTGACGGCGTTGCTATACTTCGGGGTGTTGCGGTGGGCCTGCTGGGCCGCGCGGACTGCATTGCATAGTTGAGGTTTTGAAACATGTCGGGTCATTCGAAGTGGGCAACGATCAAGCACAAGAAGGGCGCGCTGGATGCGAAGCGCGGCAAGATGTTTACGCGGCTGATCAAGGAGATCACCGTGGCGGCGAAGCAGGGTGGCGGCGATCCGGACGGAAACCCGCGGCTCCGGACGGCGATCCTGGCCGCCAAGGCGGAGAACATGCCGGCGGACAACATCAAGCGGGCGACGCAGCGCGGGACTGGTGAGATCGAAGGCCTGAGCTATGAGGAGATCACGTTTGAGGGCTACGGTCCGGGCGGCGTGGCGGTGATGGTGGATGTGTTGACGGACAACCGCAACCGTGCAGTGAGCGAGGTGCGGCATGCGTTCAGCAAAAATGGCGGGAACCTGGGCGAGTCGGGCTCGGTCGGGTACATGTTTGCCAAGAAGGGCGTGCTCACGCTGCCAAAGTCCGCTGCCGACGAGGATAAGCTGACGGAGCTCGTGTTGGAGAGCGGCGCCGAGGACCTGAGCGATCAGGGCGAGCACTGGGAGATCGTGACGGGGCCGAAGGAGTTTGAGGCGGTGCGCGATGCCGTGACGAAAGCAGGGCTGAAGCCGGAGCATGCAGAAGTGTCGATGGTGCCGTCGACTTACCAGAAGCTGGAAGGCGCGCAGGCGAACGCGATGCTGCGGCTACTGGACGTGCTTGAGGATTTGGACGATACACAAAATGTGTATTCGAACTTTGATTTCGACGAGGCCGTGGTCGCGGCGTAGCACGGTCGGACAGGGAACAGGGGACAGCGAGGCCGCCGTGCAAGGCGGCTTTTGCGCGTGAAAAGGACAGGGATGAAGTTGGGACAGAAGGTTTGGGCCGCGGCGCTGGTGATTGGGCTGGGATGGTGCGCCGGGGTGGCGCGTGCGCAGGCGAGAGATGGCGCGGAGGCTGTGCCGGCGCTGGCGAATGCGCGGCCGTGGGAGATGGGAGCGCTGTTTCAGGGCGGTAAGGGGTTAACCGAAAACCGGGATGACTTTCAGTTTCTGCTGGCGGGCGTGCACCTGGGAAAGGTGCTCACGCCGCAAATTGGCAAGGGCGTGTTTCGCGGCAATTTCGAGTATGCCGGCGAGCTGTTTCCATACTGGCAGTCGAACACGCCCACTTTTCAACGGCAGTACTGCACGCCGACGGTGAACCCGGCGGTGATCCAGTGTTCGGCGCCGTACACGGTGGGCGGGACGTTTCACGGCGTTTCGGTGACGCCGATCATTCTGCGGTGGAACTTTACGCATGGGCGGCGCGTGATGCCGTGGGCGCAGGCGGCCGGTGGGTTGCTGTGGACGAATCATAAGTATCCGGCGTATGGTCAAGGGCCGATAGACCTGATCGACGATGGTTTCGGCTCAGATGCAAGTGTTTGGAATTTCACACCGCAGGGCGGCATCGGGCTGCATTATTTCGTCAGGCCGCGGCAGAGCCTGGACCTGAGCGCGAACGGGGTGCATATTTCGTCGGCGAGTTTGGGCGACCGCAACCCGGGAGTGAATGCGAGTGTGCAGTTTTCGATTGGGTACACGTGGTGGAAGTAGGTTGTTGAGGCAGGGCAAGCAGTAGGCCGCAGAAAGCGCTCCGGGTGAGAGGGCGCGGTGCGGTTGAATAACGACGAGGCGGCGACGTCTCGGGCAAGTTGGTTGTGCAGTGGCAGCTATGTTTCTGGATCCGATAGATCCGATTGGTCCGATTGTGGAGTGCGTTCCCAATTTTTCCGAGGGGCGCGATGAGCGAATAGTGCGGGAGATCGTGTCGGCGATGCAGGTGCCGAGCGTGCGCCTGCTGGACTGGTCGATGGATGCGGCACACAACCGCAGCGTAGTGACGGTCGCGGGCCCTCCTGAGGCGGTTGCGGAGTCGGCGATCCGGGGCGTGGGCCGGGCGTGCCAGCTGATCGACCTGACGCGGCAGAGCGGAGAACATCCGCGGATCGGGGCGGCGGACGTGGTGCCGTTTGTGCCGGTGCGGCACGTGTCGATGGGCGAGGTGGTAAAGCTGGCCCACCGCGCGGGCAAGGATCCGCTGGCCTACCGGCTCGCGCTCACCGAGGGCAAGCCGCGTCACGCCGCTGCGCTCAAGCTGGCGGCGGCGCGCAGCAGCTGGTCGACACGTGGCCGAGCGGGGCATGATCGCCGGCGCGCG
>CAXUEG010000344.1:0-3126 GCA_964249935.1 uncultured Terriglobus sp. | reverse complement strand
TTTCATCCTGCACCTCACTTCCGCTCCGTAGGATGCCGCCCACCGCCTTCGCGTCCTCAGGCCTCTGCCGCGGTAAGGTGCGACGACGACCTGTCCTGATCAAAGCGCTTGTCAGCCTCGACGTGCCCCATCAAATCGTCGAATGGGTCCACTCACTGGGTATGAGCGGCTCGCGCACAACTACGAAGCTTGGCTTCCAAGCAAAACCCAGCCGCCGCGGCCGCATTCTCGTCCGCCTGTTTGCGCAAAAGGCGCTGGAGCGACGAACGTGCATTGCAAACAAGCTCGCGAGGCCCAAACCGGGCCGAGCTTGTTCATCGGCTGCAATCTCCGCGTGTTTGGCTGCAAAGCTTCCTACCATTCGAGCAGGTGTCGGAAGCTTCTGAGGGAACGCCACGAACGCCCCAACTCAAGGAGCCTGGCCCGAATGAATCGCCGTAACTTCATCTGTAGTTCCATCGCTTGCGCCACAGTGTCGGGTGCTGCTCTAAGGACGCACGCGGCAATCAGCCAGGCACGGGAAAAGTCGATCCTCGTGCTGGGCGGAACAGACTTCCTGGGGCCGCAGGTGGTCCTGGCTGCACTCAACGCCGGCTTCGAAGTCACTCTCTTCAACCGTGGCATCACTCATCCGGAACTGTTCCCGATGCTTCGCAAATTGCGAGGCACGCGAAACGTGGATCCCGCCAAAGAGAACCTCGGTGCATTACGCACAGGCCGTTGGGACGCAGTCGTCGATGTTTGGCCGTCAGAGCCTGAGATGGTCACTTCGGCCGCGACCCTCCTTGCGGACCGGACCGATCACTATATCTACGTCTCGTCCATCGCCGCATACGATGTTGCAAATTACGCCCAAGCCGGAACTATGGAAAGTGCGAAGCTGCGCATCTTCTCAGGGCACGAGGAAGATTACGGCGCTCGGAAGGCCGAGAGCGAGAGGCGGTTGCAAGCCCTGGTTGGCTCAAAGCTGACCATCGTACGGCCTGGTGCCATCGAGGGTTCGCCAGGTTGGTGCTCCGGCGGAATCATGGAGAGCTGGCTGGCCCGCGCAATGGATGGCCGCCGGCACATCGGTCCAGGCGATGGCACGGACCCGATCCAGTTGGTCGATGTGAAGGATGTCGGCTCTTTCATTACGCAAAGCATCATGAACAGCACCTTCGGCACCTTCAATCTTGTTCGCGAATGGCTCCCGCTCCGGGATCACATCCAGCGCTGTAAAGAGGTCACTCACTCCGAGGCAGAGTTCACCTGGATTCCTCGCTCCTTTCTCGAGAGCCATGGTCTGCCTCCCGCCGCGGAAATCGGAGACGGAAAGCCGCAGTTCTTTACGGGGTGGATCCCCAGGCCGGCGATCAAAGGGCTGTACCAAATTGCGAACGGAAAAGCTCTCTCTACCGGGTGGCGTCCGCGTCCCTTCCAGGCCACAGCGACGGATGTTCTTGCCCCATGCGCTGTGAACTCTCCTGCACGTCTGGCGATCCAGGAAACACTTTCCCCAGAAAAGGAGGCGGAAGTGCTACAGGCGTGGATAGATTCACATGCGCACGCTTGATCAGACTACGATGTCGCTGGTGAAATCGTCCGAGACAACGAACATGCGAACACAACGGTCCGAGTTACTAAGTAGTCGAGTTCTCGCACTCTGCTTCGGCACCGTCGTCGTCCTGTCGCTGTTCTCCGCCGTGGAATGTCACCTGTTTGTTGGACAAGCCGCTCCAGGTATCGCCTTCCTACCGTCTTTGCTGTACGGCTGTTCCGTGTGGCTCTGGTGGGCACCTCTGACTTTTGCCATGGTGTACGGTGTCGAGCGAAGTCACTGGTTCGGCAAGCTGGCAATTCGCACGCTCTGCGTGCAGATCCTCTGCGCACTCGCGGCTGCGTGCCTTCACTTACAACTCCTTGTGCTCTGCGTGCACGGACTGGTCGCGCGCTGGCCTTTGCTTTGGGATGCGGGATACAACGCGCTTCCTCTATGGTCTTTCCAGCGAGCGGTCCCGGAAGTTCTCCTGTATCTGCTGCTTTGGGCTGCGGGCTCGGCATCTCGCGAACGAAGAGCAGCCCGGGCAGTAGAACGCGAGATCCTGACCATGCGAAAGAGTCTCGCAGAAGCGGAACTCCTCGCCCTGCAGCGGCAGATGCAGCCTCACTTCCTGCTGAACACGTTGAACTCCATTACCGGGCTTCTGGAGGCTGGTGAACACTGCACCGCGCTCGAGATTGTCGGACGTCTCAGCACCCTGCTGAAGCGCGCTCTCCAGCGGGATGTGCCGGCCCTGGTGGCGGTCTCCGACGAGCTTGAAACCACAGAGGCTTACGTTGCCATTGAGCAAACCCGCTTTGGCGAACGGCTTCAGGTCGAACTGTCCGTCGATCCACATGTCCTGGGTCAAAGAATGCCGCCGTTTGTCCTCCAACCGCTTGTCGAGAATGCCATCAAGCACAGCATCCACCAGGACCGTTCGAAATGCCTTGTTCGCATCTGGTTGTCGTGCCAGGATGGCCGTGTCACCCTGCGCATCGCCGACGACGGCGCCGGCACAGGAGCATCCAAGCTGACCGGTTCGGGAGTAAGCCTGGACAACATTCACAGCCGTCTGCAGTTGCTGTATCCGAGCGACTACCGCTTGGACATGCAAAGGGCGGCTCAGGGCGGCTGCGAGGTGAATGTCTCGTTCCCAACCGGGAAGCCATCCGCATGAGTCTACGCGTTGCTCTGGCGGACGATGAACCCCTGGCGCGCGCGCGCCTCCGTATGCTGCTCTCGCAACTCGGCGGAACCACTCTCATCGCAGAGTGCCGGAACGGCCGCGAACTGGTTGCCGCAATCCAGGCTCACGCTCTGGACCTCGTTTTCACGGATGTCGAGATGCCTGGCATGGATGGGTTTGCAGCCGTGCCACGATCAAGAGCTGCAACCGCACCGTTGATCGTGTTTACCACGGCTCACCCACAGTATGCAGCCCGGGCTTTTGACGTCTGTGCGCTCGACTACCTGGTCAAGCCGTTGGAAAGCGACCGACTCGCGGATTGTTTGAGCCGCGCCAGAATGGCTCTGTCGGCGCATAACGGGAGTTCCCAACAGAACAGCATTGCCCTATCCACGAAAAGTCAGCGGTTTTTCGT
>CAXUEG010000343.1:818-3149 GCA_964249935.1 uncultured Terriglobus sp. | reverse complement strand
CTGCGAGACTTCATCCGGGTTGATCGGCAGCGTGGCCAGGGTCACCGCGGCGCCGCTCTGGCAGTGGTGCTCCATCATCAGCCCGTAGTTCATCTTGTAGATGTGGTCGCCGGACAGGATCAGCGCAAACTTAGGCTCCTCGGAGCCGATGGAGTAGATGTTCTGATATACGGCGTCCGCGGTGCCCTGGTACCAGCTCTTATTTACGCGCTGCATCGGCGGCAGGATCTCAATGAACTCGCCGAGTTCGCTGGCAACGGTCGTTCCCCAGCCTTCGCGGATGTGGCGATTTAACGAAAGCGCCTTGTACTGGGTCATGATGTAGACCTTGCGCAAGCCGCTGTTGATGCAGTTCGACAGGGTGATATCGATGATGCGGTACTGACCGGCAAAGGGAACGGCGGGCTTGGCACGCTCGCGTGTCAACGGAAAAAGGCGCTCACCGGCACCCCCGGCAAGCAGAATTCCAAGCGTGTCTTTCATGGCGCTTCACCCCAGACTGCCGCGATGCAATTTCGCAAGCACCGTGACAGTTCGGATTGGATGCCGAAAGCAGGTCGCTTGGCAAGTGCGGAGTGCAGGGGATGCTCAAGAAGAAAGGCGCGCCGTGGCGCGCCTTTCCGCAGAGAGCGGCTTCTACGCCTCGCCCGCAGCGGATGCTGCGTCTTCGTCCGGCAGCGAGATGCGCAGCGACTTGAGAAAGCTGACATCGTTATGCGTAAAGCCGATGCCGGCATCGGAGGTCTCGTCTTCGACGCTGCTGTCTGCGCCTTCCGTGACTTCATTCAGACCGATGGTGGCTTCGAGCATCAGCATCACGTCGAAGCCCTCTTCGCGGATCTCGCGGACAACGCCGGAGATACTTTCCGAGTCCGAAACGGATTCGTGGATGGCCTCGCCGAGTTGCTGAATCAGTTCCTTAATGCGTCCGTTCATTGCCACCCCGATTCTTCGGCGGCGTGCAGCCGAGGTATTCCATTAATATCCCAGCGCAGTCTGCCGCGACTGTGTAAAAGCGAGCCTTGCTGCCGGATTGCGGCCGCCGTCAGGCGCGGGTGTGATGGTCGGCCCAGGCGTGATCCAGTTGCTCGGCAAGTAGCTCCACGGGCTGGATCCGCGAACGATGCCAGACCAGAAAGCCCGCTGCCGCGGCGCAAACTCCGCCCAGGGTCCAAATAAAACTCTTCATATGTTCCGGTTTCTCCTCTGTGCCGCAGGCTGCTGATGCGGAGGCGCTCCGTTTGCGGACTGTCCATTGGATGCAGCATCGGTGCCAATCGCTCGGCCGTAATGCCATCTGGGGCGCCGGTCGGGTGGCCTGCGTAGACTGTTTGGCATGGATCGCGTCAGGTTGGGCCGGGTGCTGGGACGGGGCGCGCGCATGGCGGCGCGAACTGTGGCCGATGCGGTGGACGCGGCGACCGCGTCTGCGCCGACGAGGCGTGACCAGGCGCAAACGGCCGCGCTGGCGAAGCCGATGCCACTGAACATCGCTGCGAATCCGCGCGCAACCGCAAGACCGGTGGCGCGAACCGCCGGGCGGGTGCAAGGCTCTGCTCGTGCGGCCCGCCGGGGCATACTGGATCCAGTAAAGCGCGCTTCGCGGGCCGTGTCGCTGGAAATCGCGGGGAGCTTTTTCGCGCTGTTCGCGCTTTCGTTTGCCGCGGCGGCGTGGCGTTTCCGCAACCTGGCACAGGGCGGTGCCGGGCAACGGTTGTGGGTTTACGTGGCATTCGCCGCGCTGTTTGGGTATTTCGCCATCACCAGTTTCGCGCGTGCGCGGCACATCTCACGCACGTGACAGCGCCCGAGTCTGCTACGTCGTTAGTGACCACGGCGAACCGGTGCTCCGCCTGCCATCACCGCGTCTCGTGCAAGCGCTGCCGCCGGATCGTTGCTGAAGTCATACACAACCAGAACGCCGGGCTTCGGCTGCCGCTGCACCGGCAGCAGCACGTACTCACCGGGTTCCAGCGGCTGGCGCGGTGTGAGCCGCGCCCAGCCATCCGGCAGCGTCTCCGCATTCAGGCACAGCGTTGGCGCGGTACAGGCGGTTCCCTGGGCAATGTCAGAGAACTGAACGTGCGGAACGATGCGACTGCCGCTGCTTACGTCCGCCTGCACCAGAACCCAGCCCGTGGGGTTGCCGTGGCCGGCATCGCCTGTGTTTTCAGTGCGGTCATTTGTGTGGACGAAGAAGACGGGCGTCGCCGACCGCACGACGGTACGGGCGTGCAGACCGGTGAGCGTATGACTCTTTGGCGGTGCCGTGGCCACGCTGCTGGGCTCGGTGATGGCGGAGTGATGCACCGGAACCAGCGCAGGCTTTCC
>CAXUEG010000343.1:0-808 GCA_964249935.1 uncultured Terriglobus sp. | reverse complement strand
CCAGCGCCCAGGGCAGATTGCCATTGGGCACCTGCAGGCCCGGTGCGACCGTCAAGTTTCCGGCCGATACCGCATACGTGCCTGCCTTGGCCGCGGGCGCGCTGCTGGCGCTTGGCGGGACCGCACTGGGGTCTGCCGTCTGCGCGCAAGCCAACGCTGCCGCGTAGACCGCCAAACCCGTCGCGCACAGGCCTGTGCGGAAGAATGAACGGAACGGCAGGGATCGCGGCAGCAGCACGCCCATTCAGACGCCGAACCATGCCATGTCGTCGCAATCCCGCCCTAGAAAATTTGGCACGCGGTGAGTCGGCGCGCAGTCGCCAAGCCGGGGGATCACCGCCTCGCGGCGCTGCTACGATGAGGAGCGCAGGGAGGCTTCGCCGATGAGTGCCGCAACCAACCAGACTGACGCAACAGACACGCCGGACGGCGCACTGTCGCTCGATCTTTCCGCTCCGCCGCGGCAGCTCTTGCGGCGCACCGGCCTGTTTGGCACCCATAAGGAACTCCGCGCGAAGATGGTTGATTTCGGCGGCTGGGAGATGCCGGTCGAGTACGCCGGCCTTGTGGCCGAGCACAACGCGGTGCGCACCGCGGTCGGGGTTTTCGATGTGTCGCACATGGGCTGCATCCAGCTGCGCGGGCCGGGTTCGCTGGACGCGGTGCAGCGCCTGCTCATGAATGACGCCAGCAAGCTGCAGACCGGCCAGGCGCACTACTCGGCGATGCTGTACCCCAACGGCACCTTCGTGGACGATGTGGTGCTGCACAAGCTGGGCGATAACGACTACCTGATCGTGATCAACCC
>CAXUEG010000342.1:1429-3167 GCA_964249935.1 uncultured Terriglobus sp. | reverse complement strand
GTTTGTGGACCGGTTTACGGAGGGGTACGCCACGATCGTTGGCGAACGCGGCGTGAAGCTGAGTGGCGGGCAGCGGCAGCGGTTGTCGATTGCGCGCGCGATTCTGGCGAACCCTCGAATTTTGATTCTGGATGAGGCGACGAGCTCACTGGACAGTGAGAGCGAGGCCATGATCCAGCATGGGTTGAGCTACCTGATGCAGGGACGAACGACGTTTGTGATTGCGCACCGGCTGTCGACGATCCGCAATGCGGACCAGATTTTGGTTGTCGAGCAGGGAAGCATTGTGGAACGCGGTAATCATGCTGAGTTGTTCCAGCTGCACGGGCGATACCGCGAACTGTATGACAAGCAGCATGGGCTGGAGACGAATCTATTTTTAGCACCAGGTGAGGGAGATCTGGTGCCGGAAGTGGTGGCGGGGTAAATCGCTTCCGCTCAGACCAGGCCGAGTTGTTTGAGGACGAAGGCGTAGTCGAGGGCGATTTCTTTCAGGTAGTCGTAGCGGCCCGAGGCGCCGCCGTGGCCTGCGTCCATGTTGGTGTGGAGCAGGAGTGGCTGGTCGGGATTGGTTTTGAGCGTGCGGAGTTTGGCGACGAACTTGGCGGGTTCCCAGTACATGACCTGTGAGTCGTTGAGGCTGGTTTTGACGAGGGTTGCTGGGTACGGGCCGGGCTGCAGGTTGTCGTAGGGCGAGTAGCTGTGCATGTAGGCGAAGGCTTCGGGCTGGTTGGGGTTGCCCCATTCCTCGTACTCGGCCACGGTGAGTGGCAGTGAGGCGTCGAGCATGGTATTCATCACGTCGACAAAGGGAACGTGCGAGACGACGATGCGGAACAGGTCAGGGCGCATGTTCGCGACGGCACCCATGAGCAGGCCGCCCGCGCTGCCGCCCTCGATCACGACCTTGTCCTTAGCGCCGTAGCCTTGCGCGACGAGCTGCTCGGCGCAGCTGATGAAGTCAGTGAAGGTGTTGCGCTTCTGCATCATCTTGCCTGCATCGTGCCAGGTGTCGCCCAGGTCGCCGCCGCCGCGGATGTGGGCGTAGGCATAGACGACGCCGCGGTCGAGCAGGGCGAGGCGTGTGGCCGAGAAGCCGATGGGCAGGCCGTAGCCGTAGGAGCCGTAGCCGTAGAGATAGAGCGGGTTGGTGCCGTTCTTGTGGAAGGTGTCGCGCTTGTAGACGAGGGAGACGGGGACGCGCACGCCGTCTTCGGCGGTGATCCAGAGGCGTTCGGAGCTATAGAGCTCGCGGTCGAAGCCGCCGGGCACCTCCTGCTGCTTGAGCAGGGTGCTTTGGCCGCTGGCCGCGTCGTAAAAGGAGACGGATGCGGGCGAGACGAGCGACTGATAGCTGTAGCGGAAGCCGGTGGCGTCGAACTCGCGGTTGACGTGAAGGCCGGCGCTGTAGGCGGGCTCGGGGAAGTCGACCGTTTGTGGGTATGAGGTATCGAGGATGTCGCGCTGGAAGTGGTAGACGCGAAGGCGATCAAGGCCGTTCACGATCTCTGCCGCGACGGCGAAGTTCTGGAAGATCGCGAAGTCGTCGAGCGGGACATCAGGCTGCTCGGGGAGAAGCTCGGTCCAAGATTCGCGGGAGGGGTCGTTCACCGGAGCGGTGACCATGCGGAAGTTCTTACCGGTGTCGTTCACGCGGATGTAGAAGAGGTTGTTGCGGTGGTCGGGGTAGTACTCCTGGTCGGGGACGCGCTCGGCGCTCAGGCGGAAGTCTTCGGTA
>CAXUEG010000342.1:0-1419 GCA_964249935.1 uncultured Terriglobus sp. | reverse complement strand
GGTCGACGTCGTATTCTTCTTCGTCGACTCGTGGCGCTAAGAGGCGGAAGCCGCCCTCGGGAGTGGTTGCGTTGAGGAAGCGGGTCTCGCTGGTGGTGTGGCTGCCGATGTGGAGGAGGATGTATTTGCGGTCGCGGGTGCGGCCTACGCCGACGTTGAACCGCTCGTCGGCTTCTTCGTAGATGAGGGTGTCGTTTGCGGCTGTGTCGCCGAGGGTGTGGCGGAAGACCTGGTGCTGGCGCTTGGTCTGCTCGTCCTCGATGGAGTAGAAGAGCTTGGTGCCGTCTGGAGTCCAGGTGAGGGAGCCGACACGTTCGGCGGTGTCGGGCAGCAGATCGCCGCTGCGCAGATCCTTGATGTGGAGTGTGTACTGGCGGAAGCCGGTGTCGTCTGTCGTGTAGGCGAGCAGGTTGCCGTCGGGGCTGACGGACAGGGCGCCGAGTGACATGAAGGGTTTGCCGATGGCGAGCTGGTTGACGTTGAGCAACACTTCTTCAGGCGCGTTCGGGTCGTAGTCGCGTGTGGTGTTTGCGTGGCGACGGCAGTGGATGGGGTACTGCTGACCCTCGATGGTGTGGGTGTAGTAAAACCAATCGCCGTCGCGATAGGGAACGCTGGTGTCGGTTTCCTTGATGTGCGAGAGCATTTCACGGTAGAGCTGGTCCTGAAGGGGCTCGGTGCCGGCCATCACGGCGGCGGTGTAGTCGTTCTCGGCGCGGAGGTAGGCGAGCACCTCTTCGGAGTCTTTGTTGCGGAGCCAAAAGTAGTCGTCCTCGAGTGTTTGACCATGGATGTGAGTGGGATGTGGCTCGCGGCGTGCGACGGGTGGCTGGGCTACGGACTGCATGGGATGAGGATAGCGGGTCGGAGGAGAACTGCGTGTTCGTCGATGCCCGGGGATGACACATGTCATGCGATGGCCGTGAGTGGATCGGGAACCATGGGCGGGTGTTGCGCGTATCATCCAGTGTGATGGCCATGAGGCAATCGCGCCTGTTCGTCGTGCTGCTGTGCTGCCTGTTGTGGCTGTTGCCGGCATTGCACGCGGAATCCGTGAAGACGATCGGGCCGCCGTCGAACTATGTGACGGACCTGGCTGGCGTGCTCAACAGCAGCACGCAAAGCGACCTGAACGCGCTGCTGAAGAGCCTGGATACCCAGGCCAAGGCGCAGGTGTTCGTTGTTACGGTTCACAAGATCGACGATGACGAGCCGGTAGAGCAGTTCGCGAACGAGCTGTTTGCGAAGTGGAAGCCTGGGGGAGCGAAGACGGATCGCGGCGTGCTGATGGTGTTCTCCATCGAGGACCGGAAGCGCTGGATCGAGGTCGGGTACGGGCTGGAGGGCATTCTGCCGGACGGCAAGACGGGCGACATTGGCCGGGATATGGTGACGGACCTGCAGGCCGCGAACTATGAC
>CAXUEG010000341.1:0-3168 GCA_964249935.1 uncultured Terriglobus sp. | reverse complement strand
ATCCGCCGCGGTCCGCAAATACCCCAGCATCTGTTCGCGCGGCGGCAGATCTTCCATGCGCGTCACTTTCCCAAGCGAGCCCGCGCCATGCATGCGGGCGATCCCGTCCTCCGCCAGATGCTTGGTCATCGACTTCGACCAGAAGCCGAACGAGCAATGCTGCTTGAAGATGCCCATGTTCGCCAGAATCGTGCCATTCAGTTCAAAGAAGGGCATCCCCCACTTCACCGTCTCGGTCACACCGGGCACGGCCTCGTGCACCAGATCGCGCAGATGCAACAGGATCGGCCGCAGAGAGGAGCTTGCCTCCGCGATCTTCTGGTCGACGCGAGCATCCGTCTGCGAGTGAGTCGCGATACGTGCCATACTGCACGCGAGTATAGCTTTAGGTGCCGGGCTAGGCTACCAGTTTCGGCTCCGGACGCCTCGGGCTCCGATGCGGCAGCATGGCGGCAACACACAGCACGCCGAACGCACTGATCGAGCACAGCTGCCGAAGGTGCAGAGCATGAAACAGCTGGCGCTCCATGCCATACACACTGCTCGACGAGTGTGCCCCCACATCGGCCAGCCCAATCGAACGGTTTACCGGCCGCTGCAGCGTGCGGTTCACCTGCACGTCGGCTGCGGATAGCACAAACGCCAGCACCACCAACGCGAAGGTCTTGGTCCGCACCGCCGTTGCCAGACACAACAGCGTGAGTACATACAGCACACCGATCGCCGCCAGCAGAAAGCGGATACGCAGATGCAGGTAATAGTCGTGCAGCTGCCACAGCTTCAAAAACTCCGGCGACGGCAGCGCGTCCAGCACCGGCGCAAGCCCGATCGAGTACATCAGCAGCACACCCGCATACAGACCCGTGACGCCCAGCAGCAGCCCGAGAAAGAGACGTTGCGCGCGATAAAGGCTTCTATGCATACAGACCGAACCAGTTTGCCACGAAGACGCGATCTGAGTGATGTGCCCGTAGCCCCCGCACAGAGCAAAGGGCACAGCCGAAGCTGTGCCCTTGCCAAAGAACCTCACCAATTAATTGCTGGTTACTTGCTGGCCGGCTCCATGTACTTCTCCTGCATCTTCGCCTGCACGCTGTCCGGCGTAATACCCGCCACGGCACCCTGCAGCTTGGTCATCCAGTCCGAGGCGTACACATGCTCCTCGCCATTGAACAGCGCATCCAGGCCGGTCTTTGCGACCGTGTCGGGCTCGTTGTTCTTCTTGCCCTCTGTGCCGATCTTGGTATCGCTCATGTGCGCCACGTCAAAGAACGCAGTATCCACCGGCCCTGGCTGCAACGCCGTCACGTTCACGCCAAACTCCTTCATCTCAAACCGCAGGCTCTTGCTCAACGACAGCACAAACGCCTTTGACGCCGAGTACACCGCCATCTTCGGCGATGTGGTCTCGCTGGCAATGGACGCGGTAAACAGAATGTTGCCCTGCCCGCGGCCCGCCATCTGGCGCGAGATGTACTTGGCGAACTGCACCGTCGAAGCGCAGTTCAGGTCGACGATCGCAAGCTCCTGCTCGAGCGAGGATTCGGTCGCGAACAGTCCCGCCTCGCCGATACCGGCGTTGATGCAGGCCACCGACACCGGCGTTCCCAGCGCCTCGATGCCGCGCCATGCCTTTTCCACTTCATCGCGCTTCGTTCCATCCGCCTGAAACGTGTGCACGGTCGCACCCGCGGCCTCAAAGTCCTTTGCGGCCATCTCCAGGCGTTCCCCATGGGCGGTCACCGCCAGGTCATAGCCGCGCTGTGCAAGCTGCAGCGCCAGTTGATACCCGATCCCGGAAGATGCTCCGCTGACAAATGCGAGTTCCTTCGCCATATCCGTCTCCTCAAAACAACACGACTTGGGATGCGGGCGTTCACCCTCAGAGCGTACGCGCGGCATGGATTGGCACGGGCTGAGCGCAGAGCATCGATGCATCTGTTCATGCGGTAGTGAGCCCGGACCCGCCACCTTCGCTCCGTGCTCGCGTGCTCGTACTTCGCCAGGCCCGCGATGCGAAAATAGAGAAGGATGTTCTCAGGCTTTCGCCGATCTGTTTGCTTCGCCGCGCTGCTGCTCGCAGGCGTGACCGTGCAGGGTTGCCACAGCGTCGCTCCACCGAAGCCGCTCGACCAGCTCACGCCCGTGGAACAAAGCGGGCACGCTGTCTTCGCGCAGCATTGTTCCATCTGCCACCACGATCGTACCGCCGACCCGCTGAACGGCCCCGGTCTGGCCGGCCTGTACAAAAAGCAGTACCTTCCCAGCGGCGCGCCGGCCAACGATGACCGCGTGCGCAGTACCATCGTGCACGGCCGCGGCAACATGCCACCGCAGGGCTACACCATGACAGACACGGAGTTGAACGACCTGCTCCAATACTTGCACACCCTGTAGCCCGCAGCGGCCTGCACCGCCGCACTGAGGACACCATGCCAGACGACCCAACCCCCATCCAGAACCCGAAAAACGCAGAGCCCCGCAGCATCGCGGAAGCAGACCGCGAGTTCGCACAGCGCGTGGAGGCCGCCGAAGCCGCCCGCCGCCAGGCACGCATGAAACTCACGCCGGAAGCTGCGGCGCGCGTGCGGCAACAGCGTGCCGCGGGAACGGATGCAGACGGAGTTCCCGAAGGCGGCCCGCGACTGCTGCCCGGCATGGCGATGATCGCGCTGTTCGTGCTGGTCTATGCGCTCATGAATGTGATTGCCGCATGGCGCGGCCTCTTCGGCTATGGCGTCACGCGCTACGGCACGCTCGGCATCTGCACCATGCTGGTGGTTGGCGTCTTCGGCTTCCTGCGCCTGCGCCGCTGGGGATGGGCCCTGGTCCTCGGCGGCACGCTCTTCACTGCATTCAGCTACGTGCTGCGCTTCATCACCGCGCACGTGCCCATCAACCAGGGAGCAGGTCTGCTCATCTGGGCAGCGTTCTTCACCGTCTTCTTCCTCTACCTCGTTCGCGACGAAGTACGAAACCGCGTTCGCTAATTACTAACACCGCGTCCACTAAATAGTGACATAGCCATCCAGAGCCGCATTGCCTCCGACATTGTCATCCTGAGGCGCATGTCCTAAACACTGTCATCCTGAGCCGCATGCCTCCAACATTGTCATCTGAGTCACGCGTCCCCAACATTGTCATCCTGAGCGAAGCGAAGGATCTGCT
>CAXUEG010000340.1:875-3170 GCA_964249935.1 uncultured Terriglobus sp. | reverse complement strand
TCCTGCTGCCGCGCCGTGGCAAGGGCGCCTTCTACATCCACCGTCTGCACCGACCGGTACACGCCGTTGTACCGCGCGATCCGGTCCAGGTACCCCCGCGTCACCTGTTCCACCGTGTAGCGCCGCTTCGCATACAGCGCCTGCAGCTGCGGCACGGTGATCTCCATCAGGTCACGATCCATCCGCTCCCGCCGCTTCGCGTCCAGCCGCGGCACATCCGTCCGCAGCGCAATCGGAAACGCATCCGGCGCCGGCACAGCCTGCGCCCGCACCGCATCTGCTGCTGCCATGGAAATCGACACCGCCAGCACGACAGCAGCGCCGCACCCCAAACCACACGAAACTCGAAGCATATCGCTCCTTGTCCCACGCGGGTGCCGAAAGCTCGGATACCGAAGCGATCCATGACGCTTCAACGCGAAACAGGAGCGAACCTGGAGCTCAGGTTCTGTCTGGCATCGTCTCAGCAGGAACTGGCGTCGGGGCCGGCGCTGCCGCGACCGGCGCATCTGGCGCAGCGTCATCAATCTCAAACACCGGAGCGTCCTTCGGCAGCCGCATCCGCCCCTCGGTCAGGTAACCCACCACGGCGGCCGCCGCGATGTGCGGCGTCAGGATCACCAGCGGAACAATGTACTTCTTGCTCCGCACCAGCGACTCCTCCACGCCGTCCACGTGGTGGCTGCGCGGCAGCGTACCCGGCACCTGTTCGATGACAAACGTCGTCATCTTCACCTCCGGATGCTTGTGCGAGTACTTCACCAGTGACTTCGCCGCCTGCTTCGGCGTCATCAGGCCTGCATCGGCCACCATGCTGCGATGAATCGCGCCCGGAAAATACGTGTCCAGCACCACACGCGAGAAATCCGCACAATTGTGAAAGAACAGGTTGAAATGACCCACATTCCGGCGGTCGTTGAAGATCGCGATGAAGCGCTCATCCTGCTCGCGTGTCGTTTCTATCTGAAATCCATGAATCCTTCGGTCAAAGGACGACCCGACCAGCTGGATCCACTCGCCCTCGGGCGGCGATCCATCCGGTCTGCCCGGCGCCAACTCCTGCAGGTGCTCCCGCCAGTACGACTCACGCAGGGCGGTCTCCTGCTCCAGAGTCATCGCGGTCGGCACATCCTGTAACCGGTTCACCGCATACAGGTACGGAATCAGCGGCATCGCCAGCCAATCCATATGGTCGATCTTGTGGTATCGGCTGATCACCACACCGTGCTCGCCCGTCTCACACAGTCGCAGATGGGTCGGCGTATCCGCGCATACGTGGTTCAGGTACACCGCCGCATGACCCGTCGGGTTGAACGCGCCGAACTCACCGAACGGCTCCTCCATCAGCAGCGCCGCGGATCCAAAGCACGACCCCGTCCCGGCGAATACTAGGCAAGCCATCCACAGCGACGCAACAAACCGGCCCCGGCAGGCACGTCGAAATCCTGCTCGCAGAGCTTCGCGATTCAACGGCACAGCCATCTGCCTGTTTCGCGCAGAATGCTGAGTGTGCTTGCGGACTGGGAAGGTTTTCATCGAAGCGTATACGTGAAAAGTCGAACCCCTTTGAAGACAAGTAGACGGCTTTTGCGGGCAAAAGTTGTGTAGGAAGTCTTCACCTCTCTGCACAGGGTTCACACTTGCTTAACCCCGGCGCACTCCATCGTTCGTGGCCGGTAGGCGCTCTGACCTTCGCCGGTCCAGCCATCCGCCGCCTCTATACTTGTGGGGTCATGCCAGACCCAAGCACGCCTCCCATCGAAATCCAGCAGATCATGCGGCTTCTGCCGCACCGCTACCCCTTGCTGCTCATCGACCGCATCCTGGAGGTCGAGCCCAGGCAGCGCATCGTCTGCCTGAAAAACGTCACCGCAAACGAGCCGCAGTTCACCGGCCATTTCCCGGACTTCCCGCTCATGCCCGGGGTGCTCATCATCGAAGCCATCGCCCAGGCCGGGGGCGCCCTCCTGCTCAACGAGATCCCCGATCGCGACGGCAAGCTCATGGTCTTTACGGGCATCGACGCCGCAAAGTTCCGCAAGCCCGTCACCCCCGGCGACCAGCTCATCATTGAGGTGAACGTTCTGAACTGGCGTTCCACTGCCGTCAAGATGCGCGGCAAAGTTACCGTCGACGGCAAGCTCGCCTGCGAAGCCACCGTCATGTGCCAGCTCGTCCCACGACCAGGCTCGCAAACCACGGCCGCGGCCATGCCGGCGCAAGTGGAAAAGATCACCGATGCCATGCCCGCCGCCAGGGCCGCATCGCGTTCGCTCCGGTCATTTCCGGCTGTCA
>CAXUEG010000340.1:0-865 GCA_964249935.1 uncultured Terriglobus sp. | reverse complement strand
CTTCTACAATGTCGCCGCCGCTCTGGAACTGTCGCCCGCCGCTCTAAAGTACCGCCGTCGCTTCTACAGTGTCGCCGTCGCTTCTAAAGCATCGCCGCCGCTTCTAAAATTGTCATCCTGAGCGGAGCGAAGGACCTGCTTTCCGCTCGCAGCGGCAATTACCCTCGATGCAACCCGAAGTGTCCCCGCAAGGAGCAGCGCTCTAACCGTGCCGATCCACCCTTCCAGCATCGTCGCCTCGGGCGCCATCATCCCCGACTCCTGCACCGTCGGCCCGTTCTGCACGATCGGCCCCAACGTGGTCCTCGGCGAACGCTGCGACCTCATCAGCCACGTCGTCCTCGACGGCCACCTCACCCTTGGCGACAGCAACCGCGTCTTCCCCTTCACGTCGCTCGGCATCAGCCCGCAGGACCTGAAATACAACAACGAACCCACGCGCTGCACGATCGGCGACCGCAACACCATTCGCGAGTCCGTCACCATCAGCCGCGGCACCGCCGGTGGCGGCGGCGAAACCACCGTCGGCTCCGATTGCCTCATCATGGCCTACGTCCACATCGGCCACGACTCCCACATCGGCAACGGCTGCATCCTCCCCAACGGCGCCACCCTCGCCGGCCATGTCACCGTGCAGGACTACGCCACCCTGAGCGCCAACGCTCCGGTCCACCAGTACTGCACCATCGGCGCCTACGCCTACATCGGCGGCGGCACCACGGTCACGCAGGATGTTCTGCCCTACTCGCTCACCAGCGTCCGCCGCGAAAACCGCGCCTTCGGCATCAACAAAGTCGGCCTCGAACGCCGCGGCTTTACCCCAGACGAGATCAAAGAGCTCCGCAGCGCCTCCCGCCTCCTCCAA
>CAXUEG010000339.1:0-3177 GCA_964249935.1 uncultured Terriglobus sp. | reverse complement strand
CAGCCTGAACGCGGAAGCGCGAGAGGAGAGCATATGCGTCATGAATTCAGTGCTGGGATCGAGCGGGATGGCGAATGGTTTGTCGCCTGGTCGCCCGAGATGCCGGGTGCGAATGGGCAGGGTAAGACGCTGGAGGAGTGCCGCCAGAGCCTGTCTGAAGCAATTGCATTACTCCTCGAGGATCGTCGCGAAGATGGCTTGCGCGGCGTTCCTCCAGAAGCGCTGATTGAGACGGTGGAGGTCGCGTGAAGCGCGAAGCTCTCTTGCGCTTCCTTCGCGTATACGGTTGTTTTCTGAAGCGAGAAGGCGCCTCTCATTCGCTCTGGACGAATCCGTCTACCGGACAGATAGAAGCTGTGCCACGCCACACTGAAGTCTCTGACCTGCTCGCGCGCAAGATTTGTCGCGGGCTTTCTCTTCCCGAGATCGGCCGCGAGAAGAAGTAAACCATTGCTGAAAGTTTCCGAAGGGCTTTAGCATGCGAATCACTTTAAGCTTTGCTCGCGACGTCGAGGCGGCGCTTCGCCAGCAGCTCCGTCTGTCGAACGAGACACTCGACGAAGCCGTCAATCGTTTCCTCCGCGCCGGTCTCTTGATGGATGACGTCGAAGCGAAGCGGTTGTCAGCTAGCTTTGCAAAAGCGGCGCTAAGGCAGCGCCTTACACACGACAGCAAAACCGTACGCTAAGACGCTTTTCTCAAGTTCGCGTCCAGAAACTTCGTACCGCATGCCGATGATGGCATTTGCACCCCGCTCCGCGGCAACTTTAGCTAGAGCAAACCGCGCATCCTCGATGATCTCGTTCAGTCCTCCGCCTTGTACTGCCCCGATCCCATGAAAACTAGCTGCCGTGAACCCCTTCTCGACTATGGCTTCCACCAGTCCGACTGACTCGATCACGTCGTGACCTGGCAGGGATTCGCACGACGTCATCATCTTTGGTCGGATTTCCTGAACGATAGATGGAACATAGCTGGAACGGCTCAGGCCAAGGGACATCCGCTTCCGGTCCCATCTGAACGAAAATATAAGTGAGTTATCTCATCTATGAGTTTTGTTCACCTCTTACAGCTTGGGCGTGTTTCGTATAACGAGGGTCTGCGCGTGCAGCATGAGTTGGTGGCGGCGCGCAGGGCCGGTGCGATTGCGGACACGCTGGTACTCCTGGAGCACCCGCCGGTGCTGACGCTGGGGCGAAACGCACAGCGAGACAACATCCTCGCAAGCGATGATCTGCTCCGCGCGCGCGGTGTGGTGATCCACGAAACCAACCGTGGCGGTGATGTGACGTATCACGGGCCGGGCCAACTGGTGGGCTATCCCATCCTGGATCTGCGAGGAGAACTGCCCGGTAAGAAAGGGCCACACCTGGGGCCTGTCGATTACGTTCGCCTTCTGGAAGAAGTCCTGATCCGCGCGTGCCGCGAGTTCGGAGTGCCGGCGCAGCGCATCGCGGGGCGCACGGGCGTTTGGACCGTGGGCGGCGGTTCCGTGCTTGAAAAGAAGATAGCCGCCATCGGCGTACATGTCTCGTGCGGCATCACGTCGCACGGCTTCGCGCTGAATGTCTCGACGGACCTGCGCGACTTCGATTGGATCGTTCCCTGCGGTATCACGGACCGCGTCCCAACGTCACTCGTAATCGAGGTCGACGACCCGCCGATGCTTGCGCCGACGATGGAGAACGCCCGCAACGTGGTGAGCCGTTGCTTCGGCGCGGTGTTCGGGCGGCAGATGCTCATCAGCGAGTCGCTGGACACACTGCTCACGAGTGCCGGAGCCCTCCCGTGATCGATCTGCAGTTCAACTATCCCGTGCTGCCCGAGCAAGCGGCAGAGCTTCGAACGCAATTGGAGCGCCTCGCCCACAACGGCGGCCCCGATCTGCTGCGCCTTGCGCCCTACCCCGGCGATGCGGAGTGCCGCGAGAGCTGTGGCGACCTGCTTGGCGTGCCAGCAGACCGGGTCGTGCTGACCGCCGGCGGACACAGCGCGCTGTTGGCCGTGCTGTTCGCGGCGGAGCTCGCCGGCAAGACGATCGCAGTCGAGCCGTTGACCTATGCAACCTGGCAGGAGCAGGCACAGCTGCTCGGCATTCGCCTGGTCGCGTGCGAGATGGATGACGAAGGTCTGCTGCCTGACTCGCTGGAGCGCCTATGCCGGCAGCATCGCATCGCGGCTTGTTACACCATGCCCACCATCCACAATCCGACCACCACTACGTGCCCTGTCGAGCGGCGCCGCGCCGTCGGCAAGCTGGCGGAGCGTCACGGATTCTGGATCGTGGAAGACGACGCGTATCGCTTTCTGCACGATGTTGCGCCACCCAGCTTTCTGGAACTCTCGCCGGAGTTCGCGCTGCATGTGGAAAGTTTTTCCAAGCCGCTGTTTCCCGCGTTGAAGCTGGCTGCCCTGGCGGTGCCGGAGCGGCTTGCCGGGCGAGTACGCGAAGTGGTGCGGCACACCACATCCGGCACAAGCACGGTGAGCGGCCGTATCGTGAGCGCGGCCATCCGCGAAGGTGCGCTGGAGCGCACTGTTAAAGCCAAACGGAACGAGGGCGCGCAACGGCAAGAGATGGCGCGCGCGGTCTTGCAAGGTTTTCAGGTGGAGGCGCACCCAAACAGCTGGCATCTATGGGTGCGCATGCCAGGCGGGGTCAGCGCCGATGCGGCGTCGGACACGCTGGCGCAGCGCGGCGTTGCGGTAAGCGCAGCTCGCCACTTTGCAGCGCCGGGCGTTGTCGCGCCACAGGCAATCCGTCTCGCGCTGGGCGCGGAACCGGACCCGGTGCGGCTTCGCAGCGGCCTGGAGGCAGTCGCGGCGGTGCTCCAGGAGGGATAGAGGACAGGCTCTCTATAATGGTGGGGCGCGATGGCACGGGCTGCGGGCTGCAGCGCGTCGAATGCCCCGCCAGAGATTTGAGGAACACCCATGCCGACCGACGTAGTTATGCCCCAGATGGGCGAGAGCATCACCGAAGGCACGCTGACCAAGTGGCTGAAGCAGATTGGCGACACCGTCCAGCGCGATGAACCGCTGTTTGAGATCTCCACCGACAAGGTGGATGCCGAGATTCCTTCGCCCGCCGAGGGCGTGCTCCGTGAGATAAAAGCCAAGGAAGGACAGACCATAGCGATCAACACCGTGGTCGCGGTCATCGGCGGCGCCGCACCT
>CAXUEG010000338.1:0-3191 GCA_964249935.1 uncultured Terriglobus sp. | reverse complement strand
ATTCGCGGCCGACAATCCGTCGCGCGGACAGGGTGCGTGCGCGCCCATGGGTGTGGGCTGGGACCGCAAGCATTTTGCCCTGCCGATGGGCTGCGGCACGCACGCCGTGGTGCAGTTTGACGGCGTGATGGCGAACAGCACGGTGTGGATCAACGGGCACCAGCTTGGGCAGCGCCCCAGCGGCTACAGCAGCTTCCGCTATGACGTGACGGAATGGTTGTCTCCCACGCCGGGCGGGCAGAATGTGATTGCCGTGCGTGCCGACAACGCACAGCAGCCGTCTTCGCGCTTTTATCAGGGCGCGGGCATCTACCGGCATGTGCACCTGTTCGTTCTGCCGGCGATGCACGTCACCGGCTGGTCGACCGTGGTGCGCACCACGGAACTGATGCAGGATCACGCGACCGTGACGGTGGAGTCGGGGACGCATAACGAAGCAGCAGCGCCCGTTACGGCAAAGGCGCGTATCACCCTCCTCGATCCGCAGGGCCGTGTGGCGGCACAGGGCATGGCGGGCGACGATACGCCAGTTCCAGTGGGCGGTTCACCGCTGCTCGATGCAGCGCTCACGATTGCGCATCCAGATCGCTGGGACATCGCGCATCCCGTGCTCTACCGCGCGCGCGTGGAGTTGTTGGACGGCACGCGCGTGACGCAGACAGAGGAGGTGCCGTTCGGCATCCGCGACGCGCACTTCGAGGCCGCAACGGGCTTCTGGCTAAACGGCCGAAATCTGAAGATCAAGGGCGTGGCCCTCCACTCAGATGTGGGCGCGCTCGGCATGGCGGCGCCGCTGTCGTTGTGGGAGCATCGCCTGCGTGCGATGCAGCGGCTGGGCGTAAATGCGATTCGCACCGCGCACAACGAGGTCGCGCCGGAGTTTCTGGACCTGTGCGACCGGCTTGGCCTGCTCGTACTCGATGAGTACTTCGATGAGTGGACGGTGGCAAAGAACCCGTACGACTCTCACCTGCACTTCCGCGACTGGTACCTGCGCGACACGCGCGACGGCGTGCGCCGCGATCGCAACCATCCCAGCATCATCGCGTGGAGCGCTGGCAACGAGATTCACGACACGCCACACCCTGAGGTCGCGATCCCGATTCTGACCGCGCTGACGAACGAATATCACAAGGACGACCCGACGCGGCCGGTCACGCAGGCACTCTTCCGTCCCAACGTTTCGCACGACTACGAAGACGGCCTGGCGGATCTGCTCGATGTGGTGGGGCAGAACTACCGGCCGAACGAAATCCTTGCCGCACACGCAGAGAAGCCAACGCGCAAGATTCTGGGTACTGAAAATACGCATGACCGCGCTACATGGCTCGCGGTCCGCGACAACGCGCCGTACTCGGGCATGTTCGTGTGGGCTGGCGCAGACTACCTTGGAGAAGGCCGGCGCTGGCCCTTGATCGGCGATGCCTCGGGTCTGTCGGACCGCACCGACTGGCCCAAGCCGGACGCGCTGGAACATGAGAGTTGGTGGGCCGATCATGCCGTAGTGCATGCAGTGCGGCGCGTGGGGCCAGAGCCGCTGGCGCCTACCGATCCTGGCTACGAGGCCGAGCAGTACCGTCCGCGCCCTGTAGTCTTCGCAGACTGGTCGCCGACGGACCGTTCGCCGCACCCGGAAAACGTCGAGGTCTACAGCAACTGCTCGTCCGTTACGCTGCTGCTGAACGGGTTGGCGGTCGGCGCCCCTCGGGCATTGCCCGCGGATGCCGCGCCGCGCACCTGGTCTGTGCCGTTTGTACCGGGCACGCTGGAGGCGCGGTGTGGCGACGCGGCAGGCACGCACGAAACGCTGCACACCGCGGGTGCGCCTGCGCGCTTGCGGCTTGCATTGGAGACGGCATCGCCGGGCATCGGCTTCGACGAGGTGGCGATGGTCCGTGCAACGGTGGTGGATGCACACGGAACGCCGGTGCCGGGCGCCGTTATAGCCCTGCACTTCGTCGTAACAGGCCCGGCCATGTTGCTGGCAACGGACAACGCCGACAACCTCTACAGCGGACCGTTTCCACAGCCGGACCGCACCACGCTGGACGGGCGCGCGGTGGCTTTCGTGCGGCGCACCGCGGCAGCGGGTCGCGTGCGCATGGTCGTTCGCGCCGACGGGCTGCCGCAGGCTGAGTTACGACTCGACGGGTTCGCACCTCTAAAGTAAGTGGTGCCATCGCAAGCCAGCGTATGGCGTGTGTCGCCATCTCTTCTGAAATGGGCCGGCACCAGGCTGTATCTCTGATGCTGTTCTAAACAGCCTCATCCAAAGGCACGGAATCGCCCGGTAAGTTGGACCGCAACAATTTTTTCCGCCCCATGGAAACAGCCCGCATGAAGTCGGCGCGCACTTTTCCTAAATTCCCGAAAGCGGTTACACTGGGCAGCACCAATCAGGCAACCCATAGGTAAACGCTGCTCCGCGTGATACTTGCGCTTGTGCAGCCAAACGCTGTCGCACATGCAGAAAGACAGGAGCATGCGGAAAGCCATTGTTGTGTTACTGCTTTGCGGGGCGGTTCTCAGCCGCTCCAGTTCAGGAAACGCCCAGTCTCCGATGGTGCAGTCGATCTCGGCTGCCTTCCCGGTCACCAAGGCCACGGCAGACCGTACCGAGATCGTTACGGCCGGCTCCGTGATGACCCTGAAGAAGGACGGGGTCGTCATGTTTGCGACGACTGCATCCTCAAAAGCTCAGCTGAACTACAAGGACGGAAAGCTGTCGCCCAGTCTGCCGACGCGCATGGCGTCGACCAGCGTGTTCGGCCACGCCGCGACCAATATCGCTCAGCGCACTTACGTAGCCGGAGAAAAGCTTTGGCTCATCGACGTTCAACAGGCCAGTGATGGCGTGAACCTGCAATTCCTGAGTGATGCCGTCGGTGACGTTCGCTACCTGACGATGATCAAGTTCGCCAATCCCAAAGGCGGACCGCCGACTGCGGACCAGATGATCGCGATGATTGGGCAGGTAATCAGTCCCGAAGCGGGCGGTTCGGCGAATGCTCCTGCCGCCGCCGCCGTAGCACCGGCTCCGGCCGCCGCCGCGGCATCTGGCCGGCCGCCATTCAACCAGAATGCCGCCGCCGTTCGCTTTCTGGAGCAGCAGCGGCAAGCGGGCCTTGCCAACAACGACATGGCGCCCCAGCCGGGTGCGGAACAGCAACTCCGGTCAACACATGCTCGAT
>CAXUEG010000337.1:1948-3198 GCA_964249935.1 uncultured Terriglobus sp. | reverse complement strand
GTACTCTGCTGCCGTGAACAGATCCTCGATGCAGTACTGCGACGCTGGCGCCTGCTGCTCCCCCTCTGGCTCATGTTCATGCTGCGCTACGGTCTGCTTCTTGAGACTCGCGTCTTTGGCGAACTGATTGCCTTGTTCGCCCCGATGACAGCCCTAGTGTTGGAAGAGCGAGTCTTCTTTCGTCTCCGCCAGGCTCAGCGGGTGATCACCCGAACCGCGGACGCCGTCACCGTAAGCTGATGCACATCTGTGAACGGAATCGCGATGGGCAGCGCTATCGCCGTCACCACCGTCACAGAACCTCCCGGTACGTCACCCGCGCTCCAAGTGGCGGAAACCTCTGAGGTCTGTGCGCCGATCCACAATCGATTCTGTACCTCTGCCGTGATGCTCTGAGGGGTAGCGGGTGCGTCGGCCGTGCTGCTATGCAACGCGGCATACCGGGCTGCAAGCTCGGTGGCGTACACGGCATTGCCGAAGGCCAGCAAACCAAGCATGACCACCATCGTGCCGATAACCAGGAGAATGACGATCGGCATTGCAATGGCGAACTCCAACGTCGTCGATCCCGCTTCGGAGCGAATCAACGAGCCATTCAAGATGGCCCGCACCCAGCGCGTCCTCATATCGTGCGCTACGGCAACCATTGCACACGCTCCACCGCACTACTGTGCAGAATGCTCGTTGCGTCCAGCCCCGGAAAGCTCATCAGCGGCGCGCCAGAGGCATACACGTCCACCTGCACCCATTGCATGGGCGCATGCGAACCGGAGCACAGGCTGCCGCTGCTCACGTGGCTTCCGCCCGGAATGCAGTTCCAGTATCTCTGCGTGCTGGCCTGCGCGCCATTCAGGTCTGCAATGCGTAACAACGCCGCCTGTTGTGCGCCCGCGAGATCGTTGGTGCGCCCGGCGGCCGTCACATACGCAGCGGCAGCCGCCGCGGCGCTCTGTACGCGAAGCTGGCGCTCGAGCAGCAAGCCATAGTCGATCCCGCCGATCAGGATCGCTGCCAGCACCGGCAGTGCGAGCGCGACTTCCACCAGCACGCTGCCGTTCTCCTCGCGCAACAGCCTCATTCCGCTAAGCCCCCAAGCGGCTGAAACGGATTCCCGGTCGCGATAGAAGACAGATCCGCTCCGCCTTGCAAGGTGGAGGAAGACAGCGTGAGTGAATCAACGTCAAGACCCAGGTACGCCGGGCCGTTCAGGTTGGCGTTCATCAATCCCAGCCCCGTCGCGGAGATATACC
>CAXUEG010000337.1:0-1938 GCA_964249935.1 uncultured Terriglobus sp. | reverse complement strand
ACCAGATCCCGTTCGTCTGCACCGCCGCGTTGCTGATTTGAAAATCGGCGCTGCTTTGCGCCTGCCACATACGATCGCCAAACACCACCACACCGGGCGTCGCTCCGGTTGAGGCATCCACCGGAGCCGACATCATCACGCTGCTGTTGCCATCGATCACAAACTGCCCGTATCCCGAAGCACCGCTGGTGAAGAAAAGCGTCACGCCTTGCCCGCGCAGGGTTACGCCGGTCCAGTGCGCACCTCCGGTAATCACGTATAAGCCGGGAGACAGCGTGATGGCAGCGTTCTTCAACGTCATCCCATTGCAGTAAGTTCCCGGCTGCAGCACCGCCGATCCGCCATTCTGCAGCAGCCCCGTGGCCATACAGCCTGACGCGCTGGGCTGTGGCACCGACGCGAGTGGATCGCCCACGTTGCGCACTGGCTGCGCGACGGAGACAGGCAGCCCGGAGTTGATGCTGCCTTCCGAGGTCAGCAGAACACCCGCGCTTGACCAAGATCCCGATCCTTCCAGGTTGATGCTGCCGTCCGCGTACACCGGACAGGCACTTTGGAAAGTCGAAGAGGACGCCGTCATCGCCTGAGAACCCCGCAGAATAATGCACGGTGGCAGCAGCACAACGGCTGTCGCACGGACCGGCACGCTTTGCACAAAGCGCATGAGATACGTGGGGGAAGGCTGCGTCAAGGTCACCTGGATCGCGTCGTCACGGCCTGTAAATTGGCCGGACGTCGGCCGTTGCGTCAACGTGACAGAAGCTCCATTGCTTCCATCGATGAGGCCGTACAGCGCAGCCGTCTGCTTTCCGACGGAGACCCAGTTTCCCGTGCCGCTCTGGTACTCAAGCGCGCTGCTGTTTGCCGCAGCGTCCGCTGCAACTTGATCGAGTGCCTGCGCATTCTGCAGTGCGTTTCCATCGATCGCCAGGCCGCAGAACAGCACCAGGACCGGTAACACGATGGCGAGGAAGGGAAGCATGCTCGAAGACGCTTATCGGCGGTTTCGCTTCTGCATTGAGCTGATGTCCCAGCCCGGGACGCCGATAAGAGAGCCAGTCACGTCGCGGCGCAGCCTCCAGGAGGTTGAAGCCGCACAACGCTGCAAGTCTCAACAAGGAGAAGTGAATGCATTTTCTAAAGAACAAGTTCCACCAGTTCTCGCACGAGGAGTCCGGACAGAGCCTTATCGAATACAGCCTGATCGCCAGCATCGTCGCTATCGGCGCCATGGTCGCCATGTACCTTTTGCGCCAGCAGATCATCGCCGTCTTTCAGACAATCACAAACGTTCTGCAGAACGTCAATTAGCACCACATGCGAGGGCCGTCAGGCTTGTTCAGGCGGCCATCTTTTCTCCGCAAACGTCATCGCGAGGACCTTATGAGGGGCACTCTCCTGCAGATCATTCCACCCACGGTCGCAATGCTGTTTGCCACATTCGCGGCAGTCTCCGATCTGCGCACCCGCCGCATACCGAACCGGTTGGTGCTGCTGTGTCTGCCCGCGGCGCTCCTCACTCAGTTCGCCGCCTCGGGCTGGACAGGCGTTCTAGAGGGAACAGCCGCGGCCGGGACTGCCTTCGTCTTCACGATTGGCGCGTTCCTTCTGGGCGGCATCGGTGCGGGTGACGTCAAGCTGGTAACCGTCATGGGCGCCTTCACCGGCCTGCATGCACTCGCACTCATGCTGATCACAACCGCTCTGACCGGCGGCATCTTCAGCCTCTTTGTCATCACTCAACGAACATACGGGGAACGCACACGCCACGATTTCAAAGATGGCGCCGCCGCGAGAACCCAACCCGTTTCCATCCCCTATGCCCTACCCATCGCGTGCGGTGTGCTCGCGGTCTTGTGTCACGTGCTTCGAGGCCTTGCCTAGATGAAAACCAGCAAACGCGTCCTTCTCTCTCTTGTCTCGGCTCTTGTTCTTGCC
>CAXUEG010000336.1:1983-3198 GCA_964249935.1 uncultured Terriglobus sp. | reverse complement strand
CCCAGGCCAGCACCTCGCCATCCAGAATCAGACCGCTTCCGCTCGCATCGCCCAGTAGCTCCGGCGTCACTCGTGCAAAGGCCTCGGCGATCTCCGGATAGCTCACCGTCACATCCTCGCGATTGCGCGAGTAGAGCGCCACGCGGCCCGGCTGTGACACATCGCCGCAGTGCAGCTGCACACGCATGCCGTCGTACTTGTCTTCAATCTGCGCGTCGATGTGCACCGCATCAAGCGCCATCTGCTCGCGCTCTTCGGGATCGTCCGAATCTGCCGGTGCGTTTTCCTGCACGGTCTGCACTGTGGTGACCTCGGTCTCCGTGGCAGCGCCCTTGCGTTTGCGCTTCGGCGGCGAAGCGACCTCGTCATCCGGTGCTGCCTCAGGCGTTGCGGCAAAGCGCTTCACCGCCTCCTCGGGCGTGTCCACCGGCGACGCCAGCATGAACCCCAGCGGATGAAACAACCGCATGCGCGCTTCAGTCAGCCGACCCTCAAACGCCTTGCGCACCGCATCGGCCAGGTCGGCTTCAAGCGTGATGGCGTGACGGACCGCTTCCAGCGGCTGCTCGCTTGCGACCGCGACAGCCTCCTCGATCAGCGCCTGCTTCACGCCGATGCGCATATCGCCCAGCATCAGCTTCACCAGGTACTTCGCCTCCACCGGCGTTGCCACCCTCAGCAACTCGGTCAGCAGCGCCTGGCGGATCGCCGTCGTCTTGGCAACCGCGATCTCCGCAAAGCTCTGCGCAATTCCCGCATACGTCAGGGTCGGCTCCGGCGCGTGCCCCTTCTCCGTCCACAGGTCTCCGGTCGCCGCACCCAGGTCGCCATAGCGTCGAAAAGCCGCCGTGAACTCGGCATCCGTCGGGTTCACGATATCCCGGATCACCCGCGACATCATCGCCCCGCCAATGTTCAGCTTGCGCGGATCGAACTCGGCAAACGGCGTGCCCGCCAGAAACATCGCAAACAGCCCGGCATCGCGAAGACCGTCTTCAGCGTCGCCCCGCTCCGCCGCACCCGCATCGCGCGCGGCCAGCAGCCCGGCGGCGATCGCCGCGCGCTTCTTCAACTTGCTGCTGATCGCGGCCAATTCATCGGCCAACTGCGCCATCAGTGAATAAAGGCTCATCGTCGCACCCGCTCACGCATAGATGCGTGTTCCGAGTGCATTGTCATTTCAACCGGAGCTCCCACAGCTTCAAGGGGGGGTGC
>CAXUEG010000336.1:0-1973 GCA_964249935.1 uncultured Terriglobus sp. | reverse complement strand
ACGGCGTGCCCGCCAGAAACATCGCAAACAGCCCGGCATCGCGAAGACCGTCTTTCGCGTCGCCGCGCTCGGCATTACCAGCATCGCGCGCGGCCAGCAGCCCGGCCGCAATGGCGGCACGCTTCTTCAACTTGCTGCTGGTTGCGGCCAATTCGTCGGCCAGCCGCGCCATGGGAAGATAAAGGCTCATCGAAAGCACCCGCATCTGTAGATGCATGGCACGACCAATCCGCCGACCTGCTCACTCCATGCTTGTTACGTCTCAAACATCGCCGGACCGGCATCCGGAATTGACGCCGGTCTGCGATAAATCCCCTTCTGCCCCGTCGCATGCCGCACCACCGCCAGCGCCACCAGCAGCACCGACAACCCGCACGTCCCATTCACCCCGTACCGCTGCCAGGCCAGCGTGCTCAGCGCCGACGAGATCGCCGCGCCCGTGAAGTAACTCACCATGTAGACCGTGTTGATCCGCGAGCGCGCATCCGGCCGCAGCGCGAAGATGCGCGTCTGATTCGCAATCTGCGACGCTTGGGCGCCCACGTCCATCAGGATCACGGCGAACGCCAGCAGTCCCAGGTAAAGCCACAGGTGCAGATGCGCCGCATGCTCCTCCCGCTCGGCCAGCCGTTCCGTCCCATAGATGCAGCCGTAGGAAACTGCCAAGACGCCCAGCGCCAGCGACATGACGTAACGCGGTCCACGTTGATCACTCAGCCGACCCGCAAACGACGCCATCAGCGCGCCCGCCGCACCCACCAGGCCAAATGATCCCGCCACGCCCGCACCCAGACCATGCGTCTGCAGCACAAATGCCAGCGTGTTCCAGAACACTGAAAACGAACCAAACACCAGCGCGCCCATCAGGCAGCTTTCGCGTAGGAGCGGCTCTTCACGAAACACCGTCCACAGCGATCGCATCGCGTCCGCGTAGCGCAGCGTCTGCTTCGGTGGCAGCGCCGGCATCAGCCGCCGGATCGCCGGTGCAAAGCCCGCCGACACCACCGCCGCGACCAGGAACACCACGCGCCAGCCCGGCACTTTCCAGTCCGTACCACGCTCCGCATAGACGACCAGGTCGTTGATCCATCCCGCAAACGTGCGCGCCAGGAGCACACCCAGCAGCAAGCCGGTCATCACGATCCCGATCGCCTTGCCGCGCTCCTTCGGCTTCGCCAGGTCCGGCGCGATTGGCAGAGCGATATGCGTCACACACGCCAGCGCACCCGCGGCCACGCTTGCCAGCACCAGCATCGGCAGGTTTGGCGCCACGGCCACCAGCAGCAGCGCCACCGCCACCGCGGCATACAGCTTCGCCATCAGCCCGCGCCGCTCCACAATGTCGCCCAGTGGCACGCAGCACAGCAGGCCAGCCGCATAGCCGACCTGCGTCGCCACCGCGACCAGGCCCGCCTGCGCCGCGCTCGCATGGAAGCTTTCCGCGATGGCGGGCAGCAAGGGCTGCGCCAGGTAGATGGTGGAAACGCCCACGCCGCAGCACATGCCCAAAAAGGCGAGCGGAGCTTTGGGCTTAGATGGAAGAGTGGGCTGAGAGGGGGAACTAGGTCGTGCTGAAATCGCTAGCAATTGGATGCTACGCTCCCGTCTCGAGCGCCCGGCGCAACACGCCGTTCGCGGCGTGCAGCTCCGCCTCTGCTTCTTCGCGCTTCAGATTGCGCGCGGCCATCACGATTGCCGTCTTCACGTCGCCGCAGTCGCGCAGTAGCGCCGCGGCTTGCTCGCGTGAGACATCAGCAGCGTCGGCGACAATGCGCTCTGCGCGATCTCGCAGCTTCGCATTCGTCGGCGCCACATTCACCATCAGGTTCCCCAGCACATACCCCAGCTTCACCATCAGCCCGGTCGACAGCATGTTCAACACCAGCTTGGTCGCCGTGCCCGCCTTCATCCGCGTCGACCCGGTAATCACCTCCGGCCCCGTCGCCGGCGTCAGCGCTATATCCGCCGCATGC
>CAXUEG010000335.1:0-3199 GCA_964249935.1 uncultured Terriglobus sp. | reverse complement strand
TCAGCAGAACCGTGTACAACAACAGGCGCAACCACATCGGTGACTTGCATTTTCCTAGCCTAGGCGCGCTGGTGTCTGCTTGTATCTTTGTTTCATAAGAAAGAATGGGATCCTTGCCTTATGAAACGCTCTGAATCGACCAAAAACGCCGGCCGTCGTAAGCTCATCCCGCATTCCAGCAAGACTTCGGCGCCGATTCAATCGGCGTTGCCTGTCGTAGACAAAATCGACCTGCTGCTGCTTGAAGAATTGCAGCAAAATGCACGGACGCCCTTTGCCGAGCTCGCCCGGCGTGTGCATCTTTCGACGCCCGCCGTGATCGACCGCATCCGGCGCCTTGAGGACACGGGTGTCCTGCTCGGCTACCGGGCACAAATCAATGCGGCCGCGCTTGGGCTGGGCATACGAGCCTTTGTGAAAGTTACGGTTGCCGGAGACCGTATCACCGCATTCGCTACGCTCGCCCGCTCTGTTCCGGAGATTCTGGAATGCCATCGTGTCACCGGGAACGAGAGCTTTCTGGCACAGGTCCTCGTGCGCGATATGGATCACCTGGAGCAGGTGCTCGACTCGTTGATGCCATATGTCTCGACAAATACCTCCATCGTGCTCAATACACCGGTCAGTCATGCAGGAGTCGCTTCACATACCGGCTCAGCTCCTGCATCCAGGGCACCACGCCGCCGAGCAGTTTGATTCGGCGAACGCTCGCGCGTCCGATGATGCGACATCCGCGACACTTTCGCTGTCCTTTCCGTTTCTGAGGGCCGATAAGCCGCTCGTATGCGGAACTACAACGAAAGCGTTACGCCAAGCGCACACCCACCCATTCAACGATCGCCACGCGCCCGCCGCCCCTCGCGACCGGTTCGCGGTCTTTGCCAGGCGCTCCGCGGTGTGCGCGAGCTCGACCGTGTCACCGCAATCGCCATCTCTGTGCAGTGGATCGCCGCGATGTTCATCGCGCACACGCTGGTGCAGTCGAGCGTGGTCGCTCGGTCGTTGCCCCGTCTGGTCCTGTTTGCAGGGGCAAGCCTCTGTGGCCCTCTCACCTGCTTTGGCGTTGTGCGCGCCATGCACCGGCTGCGAAGCCAGCGATATCAGCGTGAGCACCTCCTACATTGTGTTCAGCACGATGAGTTGACGGGCCTGCCCAACCGTGCCTCCATGCAGCAGCACCTGGCCGAACTGATGCGCAGGGCAAGCACCGGCAATACGGCACTCCACTGCCTGTACCTTGACCTGGACGGACTGCGGCACGCCAACACGCTCCTGGGCTATCGTGCGGGGGACGAGCTTCTGCAGCAGATCGTCTCCCGCGTGGCAAACTGTTTGCATCCGACGGATCACTTCAGCCGCTTTGGTGGCGATAAATTTGTCGTTCTGTTGCACCGGTGCATCTCGCGCTCTGAGCTCAACGCGCTCGCCGAATGCATGGTGCACACCATTTCGCGCCCACACGCCATCGAGAGTCGTGACTTCACCACGGGGGTCAGTATCGGCATTGCCAGCTACCCGAGTGACGCCAAGAATGCGGAATCGCTCGTCGCCTCGGCTGAACGCGCCATGTACCTGGTCAAGCGCTCAGGACGCGACAGCTACCGCCATGCCGAGCAAAGCACCGAACCGGTCGAGTCCCGCAGCCGTACCCTTGCCGACAAACTGCAGCGCGCGCTGCTCAATGACGAACTTCGACTCGTATACCAACCCATCTACGACCGCCATGGCCGCATCGTTGCCGCCGAGGCGCTCGCCCGATGGCACGACGCGGAAGACGGCAACATCTCACCCGCTGAATTCATCCCGATCGCTGAGGAGACCGGCCTGATTGTTCCGCTCTCCACCTGGGTGCTGCGTCGCGCCTGCAGGCAGATGTGCACGTGGCGGCGCGCCGGCGCAACTCTCCACCGTATCGCCGTAAACATCTGCGTGCTGCAGGTGGCACGCGAAGATTTCGTCCGCACCATTGAAGCCGTGCTGCAGGAAAGTACGTTGCCGGCGGACTGTCTTGAGCTTGAGGTCACAGAAGGCGCGCTCGCCCGCGACTTCGCTTCGGTCAAGACGCATCTACAGGAACTGCGCGACCTTGGCGTGCGCATCTCTATCGACGATTTTGGTACGGGCTATTCGTCATTTGGCCGCCTTCGCGAATTGAACGCCGATGCTCTCAAGATCGATCGCGTCTTCGTGCAGGGCGCGCACGACACGCACAACGGTGTTGTGGTACTTCAGGCGCTGATTGAGATGGCACATACGCTCAACCTGAACGTGGTTGCCGAGGGAGTCGAGACCAATGAGCAGATGGAGATGCTTCGAGCCCTGCGATGCAACGAGATGCAAGGATTCCTGCTGGCGCGCCCACAGGAGCCGGAACAGTTACACAAGCTGCTGCTCTCGCCGGAGCAGCAGACATCCACGCGACCGTCCGAAGAAGCTGCCGCATACTTGGTACCGGGATTTGCCTGATCTGATGAAGTCGAATCGATCGCGAAAGGGATCGCAGCTGCGATCCCTTTCGCCTGTGCGGTCGTGCGCCTCTACAGCGAGTTCATGTTGTGCAGGAACTCGCTATTGTTCCGTGTCTTTGCAAGCTTGTCCGTTAACAGCTCCATGGCTTCCGTCGGCGACAGCGGGTTCAACACCTTGCGCAAGATCCAGGTACGCTGCAGGTCCTCCTTGGGAATCAGCAGCTCTTCTTTTCGCGTGCCCGATCGCTGAATATCGATCGCCGGGAACACACGCTTGTCAACCAGCTTGCGGTCCAGGATGACTTCCATGTTGCCCGATGGTGTTGTAAGCACGGGCCAGGCGCGTAATCGAATCGAGCAGGATCACGACATCGCGCTTGTGCTCCACCAGGCGCTTGGCCTTTTCAATCACCATCTCCGCCACCTGCACGTGACGCGCCGCTGGTTCGTCAAAGGTCGAACTAATGACCTCACCCTTGACCGACCGCTGCATGTCCGTCACTTCTTCCGGGCGCTCGTCGATAAGGAGAACGATCAGGACTACCTCAGGGTGGTTCGCCGTAATCGAGTTCGCGATCGCCTGTAGCAGCACCGTTTTGCCGGTGCGCGGCGGAGCGACGATGAGTCCGCGCTGGCCCTTGCCGATCGGCGTCATGAGATCCATGACGCGCGTGGTAAAGCGCTCGGGCACCGTCTCGAGCCGGATGCGCTTTTTCGGATTGATCGTCGTG
>CAXUEG010000334.1:0-3208 GCA_964249935.1 uncultured Terriglobus sp. | reverse complement strand
TCATCACTCTGCACCGCATCGATCCACCGCAGCGCCAAGACATCGAGCGGGTTCGTCAAGCCGCCGGTCGACAGGTTCGGCACCACCTCGCCCAGCCCGTGCGCGACGATCTCCTTGTACAAGTCCATGTCCGGCTCGATCTTCACGCACGTCACGCCACCAATTGCCTTGGTGTCCTCTTCGTGGAACGTGAGCTGCACGTTGGAGTAGGTGAACTGCGTCTGCTTGTAGCTGCTCGTTGCTCCGGGATGGAGAAGCAGGTAGACCCGGGATGAAACTGCGCGCAGTTCTTTTCCTCCGCGAACTCCCCATCCGCCGCCGCGGCGCGCACCAGCGGCAGGATCGCCGGGTCCGCATAGCCAAAGAACCGGTCCTGCTGGAGCGTGTCGTCCCAGATCACTTCCTTGATGAAGTTCATCGGCGTCTGTCCTCCGCCTAGCTCCAGCTCGTCCATCGCGGCACTCAGGTTCATCAGCGACACCAAAGCCAGGGGCTTATCCCTGCCCAGCGCCTCGTAGCGCGCCTCTGCAGCCGCTTCATTCACTCCACCCTGAATCAGTTGCGCCGTCGCTGGATGCTTTACCTTGAGTTCCGCCCAGGTCGGAAAGGTCGGCTTCGCATGGTCGGGAATCATCAGGATGTCCAATGTCTGCGGCGTGTTCACCACCACATGCAGAAACCCACCGCCGTTCAGGTAGCCGTCCACGTTCACGATCACGCGATACGCATCCCCGGGCCCATCATGGCACTGCACGTTCATCGTCACGGCAGGCGCGGTACTGGTGAACGTCACGTTTACGTCCGCATCATTCGTGACACGCACAAACATGGACGGCCCGCCAGGGAACGGCTCTGCTCCGGCCAGGTAAAGCTTCAGCGTTACGGGTACCGTCTGCATGTCTCCATAACTCCTCGACCGCAGTGTACCCGTGGTGCCGGTTGTCCCACGTTCGGTTTTTGGACTTCGGTTCCCAAGGTGGACAGTTCGCATAGGTCTACACACATACTGCCCAGAACTCGCAATGTGTTCCGCGCATCGCAACCTGCCAGGCTCCAAAGAGGCTGTCAAGACCCCGGCGCTCCCGCCACAGAGCGAAATGCCTCATCGTGCATGACTTCCACCACCAAAAGAGTTGGCATGCCATACCCACCCAACCTTTTATCCTGAAAGAGCGGGATCAGAAAGCCGCTCCCGATTCGGCAAAGCGCCCCAACTCGCTCTACCGTAGGAACTTACGCGTAAGTTCCTACGGTAGAGGAACTTAGCGACTCATGGAGGAGCCGGCCTCAATAGAATGAAGAACTTGCGAAAAAACACCAGGGAGAAGGGTGCCCGGTAGACCCCGAGCAACAGCTTGGCGCGAACCTGCCTCTCACCCGTGCAAGAGGTGAACACCTATGCCGCTCATCCTGATCCTGATCGTTTTGATTCTGCTCTTCGGCGGTGGCGGCTACGCCATGGGGCCCGGCCTGGGCTACTACGGCGGCGGCGGCCTCAGCCTGGTGCTTGCCATTGTCGTTCTCTTCCTACTGTTCGGCCGCGGACGCCGCCTGTAATCCGAACGCCATCACCGGGACGCAAGACCGATTGTCGCCCCGCGCGCTGGAGCCGGAGACGATAAGGAGGTCGTTGCGAGGCGCCGCGCGACCTGTAAAGGATAATCGCGGTGAGGAGATCGACGATCGGGCTTCCGACGAAGGGTCATGATCAGCCCGGATGAAGCCTTCGACCTCTTTACAACCAGCACGCATTTGAAAAGGCCTGCACCGCAGATCCATACGCCCCGAGTGAGAATCGAAATCGATTTGCACGCCTGTGGGAGATGCCCCGAACGGGGTCACGAATGCCACAATAGCGCATGGCCGATACTCCGCTGCTTACTCCCCGCGAAGCTGCCCGCATGCTGGGCATCAGTTATCCCACCATTAAGCAATGGATTCTGCAAGGCAAGCTGCCGACGGTGCCGACGCCAGGCGGGCATCACCGGATTGCGCAGGGAGCGCTCGATCCTTTCCTGGACCGCGATGATGAGCGGCCCGAGGCGGAGTCGCGGGCGCGGTTTCGGCGGGTGAGTGGGCGCAATCAGCTGGTGGGCAAGGTCGCGGATGTGCAGGTGGACGGGTTGATGGCGAAAGTGGTGGTGTCGATCGGCAACCAGCAGATCACGAGCATCATTACGGCGGATGCAGTGCGCGAACTGGACTTGAAGCGCGGCGACCCGGTAGCTGCGTTAGTGAAGAGCACGGATGTGATGATTGCGCGGCTGGAGTAGGTGGACAGCTTGGCGTGCGCTCTTCCGCGCGAGTTCTGTCCGCCTGAAGCAAAAGTGCAGGTCCGTGCAAGCACCCATCGCCCGCTCATTCGCTAGGATAATGCGCGTGCCCGGTCGATCACAATGCTGTGAGGAGATCGAGCGGGACTCGCGCCTGAACCATGGCTTTCGCTGCGCTCAGGACGATTCCAATGAACGTGGCCTTTCTCCGTGGCCTTCCGGCATCTGCTTTATAGCTATTGGGCGGCACCAATGTAGTAGCCGTCGCGGGCTTGGATAGTGCTCTTCTTATCGTTGGGCAGGTCGACGAGAACGTGGTGATAACCCTCGGAGGTGTCTTGCGGCGTGAAGCCGAGGCGGTACTCGGAGCGTAGTTCCTCGGAAATCTGTTTGTAGATGTCGTCGATGTGCTCTTTGCTTGAGACCTGGAAGACGCGTCCGCCGGTTTCGCCGCAGATTCGTTCGAGAATCTTTTTGCCGTCGACGCGCTGCTGGCTCCCTTGCTGCCCTCCGCCATTGCCGCCGCGGCCGCCACCGCCACCGGGGAAGCCACCACCCATGCCTGGAAAACCTCCGCCGCCGCGGCGACCGCCGCCGGGAAAGCCGCCTCCGTTGTGCTCTTCGCCCTTGAAGTATATCGCGTACACGGTGGCGTTCGTGCGCTGCGCCGCTTCGATGGCGGAGGAGATGGACTCCTTGGAGCCGCGGTCATCGCCGTCGGTGAGCAGGATGAGGGCCTTGCGATTGGTCTGCTTCGCAGCTTGTGGCTGTTTGTTGATGACCTCGTTGGACGAGAGATAGATGGCGTCGTACATGACGGTGCCGGCGCCGCGGTAGCCGCCACCGTTGCCGCCGCGACGACCGCCGCGGCCGCCATAGCCGCCGTTGTTGTTGCTGTTCGTGCTTCCGCTTCCGTTTTGGTCGTCCTGGTTGCT
>CAXUEG010000333.1:1266-3221 GCA_964249935.1 uncultured Terriglobus sp. | reverse complement strand
AGCTTGGCCCATCCAATGCGCTGCAGGTTGCCGGTTCCGGTCCCGAGCTTCGCGCCCTTGCCGCGCAGGTGCCGCAGCGCCTCGCGCACGCCCGGCAGCACATCAATCTGAAACTCGGCCGCATGCGCCTCCACATGCGCCGCCATCTCCTCCAGAATCTGCGGCAGCTTCGGTCCCCACTCACGCTCCGGCACACCCGCCCGCGCAAACGCCTCGCGCAAAATGCCCGGATCGATCTTGCCCTGCACCGGCAAACCCACAATGTCGACCGGACGCCCTGCCGCGTTCGTCAGCGCATAACAAAACCCGAAGTAGTGCACGGCATCCTTGCAGTGCAGCAGCGTGCCATCGATGTCAAACAGGTACGCGTCATACGCATCCCAGGAACGGCTTAGACTCACGCTTCGATCTCCTCGCAAAAGTCGCGCAACGCGTCACACACCCGCGTCAGCGGCTCGTCCCACTCACCCGCCGCACGCTGGCGAAAAAGTCGCATCGTCGGATACCACGGCGAGTCTTCACTGTGGAGCATCCAGCGCCAGTCCGCCTCGCGTTTTAGCAGCAACCACGTGGGCAGCCCAAGCGACCCTGCCACGTGCGCCGCCAGGGTATCGATCGTGACAACCAGATCCATCTCGGACGCGAACGCCGCCATGTCGGCGATGCCGGTACGCTGCAACCCCACATCACCACGCGTGTAGAACGTGCGCCCGTTCCACCCGCGCTCCGCACAGAATCGCTCCCATTCGCCGTTGTTCTCTGGAGCCTGCAGGCTCCAGAACTCCACAGTTCGATTCTCAAACAAGTGTCGAAGCGAACTGAACGGAATCGACCGTGCCGGATCGTAGTTGCTCCCCGTCCACACCAGCCCAACCCGCGGCCTCGTGCGCTCGCCCATCCGCAAACGAATGCGATGTAACTCCACCTCCGGGAAGTTCAGCGACACGGGCTCCGGCAATGTCGCGGTCGTGGCGCGAAACAGGTAAGGCAGTTCCGCGCATTCCACCTGCGCATCCCAAAGCTCGCGGTCGCTTTCACCTGCGGCGCCCTAACCCACCACACGCACCGGGGCGCCACCCAGGACAACATCTTCGCCCTCACAGGCCTCTACACCATGTGCGTGCCCCACCTTCGCAAAGCCAAGGTGAGTTCCATTGCCCGGAACCATCGCCTCAACCAACGGCAGCATCTCCGGACAAGCCTGCACAATCACCTCGCTGCAG
The DNA here is from genome assembly GCA_964249935.1 of uncultured Terriglobus sp. Lineage (GTDB taxonomy): Bacteria > Acidobacteriota > Terriglobia > Terriglobales > Acidobacteriaceae > Terriglobus. The sequence goes on along the minus strand of CAXUEG010000333.1, from coordinate 1,998 downwards.
CGCCTCCGCAACTCCGGCAACCACCGCAGGTACATCACCGTATCGCCGTCCCCATGCAGGCACCGCAACATCAGCCGCTTGCCTCCAATCGCTTCACCCGTCCAGAACCGGTGCGCATCCTCCGCGCCACGATCACGGATTGCGTCGGAACAACGCCACGCCATCTCGTACTCGCCACGAAGCATGTGGCACATCCATCGTCCGCCGTCGATGCGGTCCGGCTCGGCACCGCCCTCGCGCGCGATCCCCGCATAGAGCTCCAGCGCGAGCCCGATTTCACGCGCGCCCAGGTGCGCCTCCGCCTGTTCTAAAAGCAACGTCGTCACCGGCGCTTCAAGCTCCGCAATTGATCTCCCATGGCACGCCGAAGCGGTCCGTCAGCGACGCATAGTGACCCGCCCAGGAAGTCTGTTGCAGGGCAAAGTGCACCGTGCCGCCCGCTGCCAGCGCCTCAAAGATACGTTCCGCTTCCGCAGCCTGATCCAGATTTAATTGCAACGCAAAGCCACTCGGCTTCTCGTACGCGGCGTGCGCCACATCCACACCCGTCAGCTTCTGATTGCCAATCTCGATCGTGGCATGAAAGATTTTGTCCCGGAGCTCGGATGATGTTTGCCCCTGCGAACCGTACGTCAACAGAACAAGGATCTTTCCGCCGAAACACCCCTCGTACGCACGGAAGGCAGCTTCACACTCCCCGTCGAAGGTGGGGTGACAGATCAGGTGCATATG
>CAXUEG010000333.1:570-1256 GCA_964249935.1 uncultured Terriglobus sp. | reverse complement strand
TTCCTCCTCACTTCGCGAACGGGTAGTGCTGCGGCAAGCCCTGCTCCGGCTGCTTCGGCGGATGCACCGCACGCGGCCCCTCATGGGTCAGCGGAATCTCAAACCGACGGCACAGGTAAACCTCATCCTCCGGCTGCGCCTCGATCGCAAACCCCGACGACCGCAGCATCGCTTCCGCGCACGCGCGGTTCGGCACCCACCAGTTCGTCCGATCGCCCGAATAATTCTTCTCGATGAAGTACATCGAGGGATAGCCATCGTCACCAAAATGCGCGGTGTCGTTGAAGTCGTAATCGTCCTTCACCTCAGGCACGGCACGCGACCCGCGCTGCATGCTCTGAAACAGCAGCATATCCTTCGCCACATGCTCGTGGATCAGGTCCAGCGCCAGCAGCGGATGCCTCAGGTGGTACAGCACACCCATAAAGATGACCAGGTCGAACGTCTCGCCGATCGCGCCCACATCCCACACGTTCAGCTTGCGGTATTCAATGTCCAGACCCTCTTGCTTTGCGGCAAAACGCGCCTGCGTCAGGTAAAGATCCTCCATATCGATGCCAAGCACGCGCTCCGCGCCGCGCCGTTTCATCTCCATCGAGTAAAAGCCGCCATTGCAGCCAATATCCAGCACGGTCTTTCCCGTCATGTCGGCCGGCAAAGCATCCCGAAAATTGGCAAACTTGACC
>CAXUEG010000333.1:0-560 GCA_964249935.1 uncultured Terriglobus sp. | reverse complement strand
AAGTGGTTCGGGGCAGTCTGAAATCCCCCGATACCCATGTTGTGAAACCAGGGCCCGAGCCGCTCAATCTCTTCCCGAAGCGCTTCGCCCTGCAATCGGAGCGACTGCTCCCCTGCAACCATCTCTGCCAATGCCCTGCTCTCCTGTGCGCCCCGTGTGACCGTTAGGATGCGCAATCTGTCGCGGACGACAGTGTACCCGTGAGCCCCCTGGCAGCGGGCTCACGCACCCACTGCAACAATATGGAATGCACGCGCCACCGCCTCACTTCTCCAGCAACGTCACTCCCGCTCGACAAGCTGCGTTCACCGTGCTGCTACGAGTGATGAGCTCAGCTGCGCATGCGGACGATCTGTTGCACGCGCCCGCTGTGAATACCTTGAGCGGGGTGGATCGCAACCTGACCACGGCGCTTGTGCTGGGCGTGCTGCGTTGGCAGATCGCGTTGGATGCGGCCGTGCGCCCGCTCTTGCAACGGCCCGACACCGAGCAGCACCCGGCCGCGCTGCTCGCGCTGCGTCTCGGCGCCTTTCAACTGCAGCACATGGACCGCATCCCGG
>CAXUEG010000332.1:0-3223 GCA_964249935.1 uncultured Terriglobus sp. | reverse complement strand
ATGCGGACTGGCCGCGCGGAGCGTTGACCGAGATCCACACGATGAGCGATGAAGCCGGCCCGGCTGAGGTGTTACGCCGCGTGCAGTATCTGGCACGCCACTTGCACATCGATCGCGTGGTGCCGCTGGATGAGTTCGATCTGGAGGCCGCGGCTCTGATTCGTGAGGAGCTTCGCCTGCCCGGCATGGGCCAGACGACCACGCGTAACTTTCGCGACAAGCTCGCCATGCGCTTTGCCGCGCAGCGTGCCGGGCTGCCCGTGCCGCCGTTCTCGCCCGTGCTGAACTATGACGATCTGCGTGTCTTTGTGGAGAGCACGCGCGGACCCTGGCTGCTGAAGCCTCGCACGAGCGCGTCGGCCATTGGCATTCGCGTGATCGAGACCGCGCGGGACCTGTGGCGCACGCTGGATGAGCTTGGCGAAGAGCAGGTCAATTACCTGCTGGAGTGTTTCATTCCGGGCGAGGTGTACCACGTCGATTCAATCTGCTGGAACCGGAACCTGCTTGCGCAAGCGGTGCACCGGTACGGCACGCCGCCCATGGCATTGATGCAGCGTGGCGGTGTGTTTACCACGCAGACGATCGGGCGGAGCAGCCCGGAGGCGCGCGATCTGCGGGCAGCGGATGCGAAGCTGCTGCCTGCGTTGGGCATGGTCAGCGGCGTCACGCACTCGGAGTACATCCGCGGAGAAAGCGGGAAATTTTACTTCCTGGAAACGGCTGCGCGGGTAGGCGGAGCGTTTATCGCGGAACTGATCGAGTTTTCGACGGGCGCGAATCCATGGGTTGAGTGGGCGCGCATTGAAGTCGCGATGCTGCATGGGGGCAACTACCACCTGACGAACCTGCGCGAGCAGTATGCGGGATCCGTCATTTGCCTGGCGCGGCAGGAGCAGCCGGACCTGGGCGCGTACAACGATTCCGAGGTGGTCTTTCACATGCGGAAGAAGCATCATGCCGGCTTGATCGTGCTGTCGCCTTCTTCCGAGCGTGTCCGCGGTCTGGTCGAAAGCTATGCCGCGCGTTTTGAGCGCGATTTCTGTACTTCGCTGCCCGCGCCCGATAAGCCAACGAGTTAAGAGCGCCGCATGTCCGCGTTCGGGATGGGCGCAAGCGCGATGCGTTATCCTGAATGGGACAATCCTTTTCGGCTGGCCACTCGGTCCCGGCCGACACGTGTGAGAGCTTAGCTCAGTTGGTAGAGCATCGCCCTTTTAAGGCGTTGGTCCTGGGTTCGAGCCCCAGAGCTCTCACCATTCTCCTTTTGTAGCGAAATGTGCCGTTCCTAGCTCCTGCATCGGACATGCTGGACTGCTCAGCGATGCTGTTGCGTTTAGCGCGTTGCGTGTGAGTGGAAAGATCTACTGGAATGTGTGGCAATTACAACCCGCGCTCTGTCGGAATCTGACGGCGGTGCGAGTAAATGCCGCTGACGACGCGTACGGTTGTGGGCGACTTTTGTGTGTGCTTTCTGCGAATGCGCGGTATTAGCGCGCTCTCAGCGCAGGTTATTGGATTGGCAGGGTACTTGCACTGCTCTGGTGGAATCACTTATCTGACCATCCCTCTACAGCAGCGTGTACATTCGCTGGCTGTATGCGAGCGGCCGTGTGGTTTGCGTCATCCTCTGTCCTCCGCTGACTTTCTATCTTAGGAAATTCGGTGCTTGTTATGAACTGTCGTCATGCGCGAGCGAGAGAGCGCTTGCACATATTGGAGGACTATCTAACACCTTTTGGGGTATGAACCGACATTTGTGTGAGGCGTTTGGACTTTTGTGGATTAGACGCCCTGTACTGAGCCGTTGCATACCTTTCCTTAAGCCTTGTCCAGCCACTCCCATACGCTGCGAATCGTTCGCAAACTGCGGTTTGGACAACTGTCACTTGCATTCACGGGTCCACGAACCCAAGCCCGCTCGCAGTCAGGCAAGAACGACTGTTCGCAAGAGCTTACTTAGACCGAAACCAAGCATCACCGTTGGCTTGCCTTAAGGTGAGCACGCCGACTTATGCGCGCGCAAGCGCCTGACCTTCTTATATGGGAGAAAGACTTTGATGTTTCGAAGTGCACTGGTACAGACCTCCAAGGCTGTACTGCTATTGCTCATGACTGGCGCCGGTGTAATGGATGCCCAAGGCACGAAAAACGGTGCCGGACCGGTCGATCCGGGCGTTCACACGCAGAGTGCCGTAGATCCCGGCGTGAATCCTAAGTCTCCATTGAAGGTGCAGCCCAACCTACTTGCGATCGCTTCGTCCAGTCTGCCGAACGGTGTCGTAGGCAAGGCGTATTCTTTTTCGGCGCAAGCCACGGGTGGAACGGGTAGCCGTGCGTGGAGCACGAAGGGCGGCAAACTGCCTGCGGGACTTGTTCTAGACAGCGGCTCCGGCGTGATTTCGGGAACACCGAAAACGGCTGGCACTTCGTCCTTCTCGTTGGTTGTTAAGGATAGTTCAGGCCCCGCCGAAACACAGGCGGTACAGGTTTCAATCACCATTAACGCTGCCCAGGTCTTTACACCGCCGGGGCCGGCTACATGGTATGTGCGGCCGGACGGAGGAACGCGGTACTCGGTGAACGTATCGACGGGGCAGTGCGATGGCTTGGGGGATGCGGCGTACCCGGGCAAGGGTGTGAATCAGCACTGTGCATTCAATGACATTCGTTTGTTGTGGCAGGACGGCAGTTATGCGTATGCGCCGCAGTATGGCGCCAACTTTCCGGGCAACGGCTGGATCGGCAAGGGCGGCGACACGTACCTGATTCGCGGATCAATCGCGGCGGGCACGGCGGCTTACCGCACCGGCCGCAGTGGCGGCTCGGTCAACGGAGAGGACCCTGTGCAGGTAGCCCTGGGCAACCCAGCGCCGTACCGTGGGTGGGTTGGCGATCCGTACGCGGGTGCGCCGACGCCGCCCGCGGGCACGGCAGCGCAGCACACGCGCATCCTGGGCGAGAACTGGCAGAGCTGTCATGCGCAGACGGCACGTACGCCGGTGGTGGCGGGCAACGGTGTGAGCACGGCGTTTCACCTCCAGTCGAGCTATGTGGACTTCCAGTGCATGGACATCTCCGACAAGAGCGATTGCGTAGTGAACTGTAGCGGTCAGGACTTCGCCACCACGGGGATTACGCTGGCCAACACGGCCGACCACCTTCTAATGCAGGATGTTCGGATTCATGGGATGGAGACGTTTGGTTTGTACGGTCCGTCTGG
>CAXUEG010000331.1:2998-3229 GCA_964249935.1 uncultured Terriglobus sp. | reverse complement strand
GCTTTCCGCCTTCGCCCCCACCAGCCTCTTCGCCTTTTTTCTTCAGGTCATCCAGTTCCGCGCGCAGGCGTGCCTGCTCGTCGTAGAGCATGCGCATGGCAAAGCTGGGGTCATTGCCTCCGGTTGCACCACCGGGCGCTCCCGGCTGTGAAAGGTCCGCGCCGGGCGCTGGCAACAGGTGTTCTTCCGGCGGGGCCGGCAAGGAGTGCTCAGGCGAGTAATCGAAATCGT
>CAXUEG010000331.1:0-2915 GCA_964249935.1 uncultured Terriglobus sp. | reverse complement strand
GACCTCCACGGTATCCGTGACGCCGGCAATAAACCGGTCGACCGACTGGGTCAACGATTCATGCGCCAGCACCTGGTTCCGGCCGGCGACGCGCACCTGGCTTTCGGCGGCGTTCATTTGGATGAACGCCTGCCGCACATCCTGGTCGACCTGCGCGCGTGTGTCCTCGTATTCAGCGCGCCTCTGGGTTTGCGCGGCGTGAGCCTGCTTTTGGTCGCCTTCAATGCGGCCCCCGTTGTAGACGGGAATGGTGACGATGCCCTCGACGGTGTACACGCCCAGTGAGGTCTGCGTGGGCGCGGTGCCGGAAATGCCGGCATCGGCATGAATCACGATGTTGGGCAGCCGCTCGCTGTGTGCTGCCTTCACCGCGGCGTCCGCCGCCTTCACACTGGCAGCGGCGGCAAGCAGGTCGAGCCGGTGCTGCATCGCGCGGTCGAGCGCCGTATCCAGCGTGTATCCGCTCATCGGCTGATAGGGGTACACATCGGACGCCACGAACTTCTGCCCAACGGGCAGACCGATCAGGCGCGCGAGGCGAAGGCTCTGCGTATCCACATCGGCCTGCAGGCTGATGCTACGCTCCTCTTCTGTTTGCAGCTGCACCTCGGAGCGGGTGGCATCCAGCTTGGCGGCCAGACCCGCATCGTACTGATCGCGGGCGCGGTTGAAGACGCTCTTGTCGTACTCCACCTGCGCCTGGCTGGCGGCAAGGCGGGCGCGGGTTGCGGTCAGCTGCAGGTAGCTGCCGCCCACGGCCAGCACGATCAGGTCGCGCGCGTTACGTGCGTTTAGCTGCGTGCTCTTCAGCGTCTCCGTCGCGCCGTGGAACTCGTGAAGGCTGACCAGGTCGAGCACCGTCTGCTGCAGAACGCCGCGCAGGTCGTCGTAATTGAAGACGGTTGCCGCCGGAATGATGTTGGTCTTCAAACCGACCGTGCGCAGGTTGGTTTTGGAGAACACCTCAGCCGCACCGATATTCAGGTTCGGCAACAGAGCGCTGCGCGCGGAAAGGCGCTGCCCTTCCGCCTGCTGCACGCCTGCGTCCTGCGACAGGCGGCCCAGGTTGTTGCGCAGCGCCAGCTTCAGCGCGGCATCCAGCGTGAGCGCAAGCGTGTCGGGAGCGAGCGGTCCATTGGGCACGCTGCCCACATACGGTCCCTGCACCATCACGGTCGTGTCCAGCACATTGACATCGCCCGAGGCGTTGCCTCCACCGGGTTGGGTCTGCTGGGTGACCGTCACCGGATTGTCGGGCGTGCCGCGACCCGAAAGCGGCACGGCTTGCGGCCGTGTGGGTCCCGTAATCTGTTCGGTCGGCGTCTGCGCCCGCGCCGCGCTCAGCATCAGCACGCATGCGAGCAGTACAGGCAACGCGCGACATATCCGCAACGGCCTGCCGGCGCGAACGCCGTAGCTGCTCTCCTTGCTCGCTTGCCTCAACACACACTCCTTACGGCGCTTGCGGAAGCGCTTGCTGCACGTCATTGATCCAGCACGTGTACGCGCGTGCAGGTACGGCAGAGCGCGGGGGTGCCGGCTGGTTTGTTCGAAACTGGAGCATTGGATGCACGAAGTTTGGCGGAAGGATCACACCTTATCTTTCTTCGTTTCGGCCTTGCGGCTCTGAAGAATGGACAGCCCGACGGCGTGCGCGCGCCGGCACGATTTGTTTTATCCTCGGCGTATCCTTGCTCTTACCCTGTAAGCGGATGTTCTTGTTTCTCCATCGCGCACGGTCACAGTGCGCCGCCGCCCTTGCCGTGCTTGTGTTGACCTGCCTGCCGGCGGCAGCGCGGGCCCAGGCCTCGCCCACGCCTGACAGCGAGCCTGAAGTGCTGCAGACCCCGGCCGGCATTACGGAGGTCGGCGTTCTGACGGGTGCGGAGTACCGCATCGACGTGCCGGCGAACTGGAACCACGGCCTGGTGGTCTTCTACCTCGGCTACTCGGTTTGGCCGTTCCGCTACCGCCTGGACGGATCGATCGGTTTGCAAGCCGAACCAATGCTGCGCCGCGGGTACGCCGTAATCCAGAGCGGCTACTCGCAGACCGGATGGGCCCTGCAGGTCGCGTACCCGGAGACGGAGATCCTGCGAAAGTACTTCATCAAAAAATATGGGCAGCCCCGCGAGACCATCGCCGCGGGCGGCAGCATGGGCGGCGCCCTGGTCATGGTGACCATGGAGCTGAACCAGAAAAACACCTACACCGCCGGCCTGAACCTGTGCGGCGCGGTGGGTCCCAGCTATGTGCACCTGAACCGGCGCTTCGCCTGGCGCGCAGCCTTTGACTATTACTTTCCCGGCATTATGCCGCCGCTGGTTCCCGTCCCCGTGAACTTCGAGGAATCCGAAGCGCTGCGGCAAAAGGTGTTCACGGCAATGCGGGCGAACCCGGCTGGCGCCAGCGCCATGCGCAACCTGACCGGTCTGCACTCTGACATCGAGGTCGCGCGCGCGGTCGGTTACTACACCTATGTCGTCGGCGATCTGCAACGCAAGGCGGGCGGCAATCCCTTCGACAATCGCAACTACCTGTACACCGGAACCAGCACCGACTCCAAGACGGACTACGCTTTGAATGACGGCGTCCGGCGCTATGCGGCTGACTTCAAGGCACGCGCCTACCTTCTGTCGCACTACTCCCCGTCAGGCCGGCTCACGCGGCCCATGCTGGCGCTGCACACCATCTACGATCCGCTGATTCCGGCCACCACGCTGTCGCTGTATGACGCACAGGTGGCGGAGGCGGGCTTTTCGCAAAATCTTGTGCAGCAGTATGTGGATCGCGAAGGGCACTGCACCTTTTCCGGCGAAGAGGTGGGCCGCGCCTTTGACGAGCTGTTGCGCTGGGTGCATACCGGCGTGGCGCCGCAGCCCGGTCTGCTGAAGTAAACCGGTTCGGGCAAACGT
>CAXUEG010000330.1:0-3245 GCA_964249935.1 uncultured Terriglobus sp. | reverse complement strand
CGGCAATACAACGCTCACCTTCAGCATTTCGGCCAGCGGCGCGTTCAAAGGCACGGACAGCGGCTCTACTGGCGGAGCAACAACGCTTCGCCTTCTCGGCTGGATTGAGTTCACTCCAGACCGGAACCACGGTTCACCGAGTTACGGAATCTTCACCTCAACCTCCGTGGGGTTCGGACCCATAACGTGCACCGGCGGTGTGACGGCGACCAGCCTTTCGGCCGCGAATGGGTACACCGGATCGTTCGTCGCCGGCACAAAGACCGTGACCGTAGCAGCCGGAGTTATCACCAGCGTTGTCTAGCCGTTTGGAGGTTTTGCTGTGCGTTTGAAACTGTTTCTTCGTGTTCTTTGTACGTTGTCTACCGCAGCAGCAGCGCACGCGCAGACAGGACAGTGTGCGTCGGCAACCTTTCGGATGCCTGATGCCAACGTGGCCCTCGCACAGCCGCAGCAGTACTGCCGTTCGCTCTATGTGACCGGCGCGTTGACGATGACACGCACGATCTTCGCTTCCACCACGCCGGGGCAGCAGTACACGGTCACGAACGCGACCACGGGCGGGCAAAGCATCGTCATCGGCGGCGTAATCGGCAGTACCGTTGCCGTGGCGAACGGGGCGACGGTCTCTGTGGTGAACACGGACGGCAACAACTATGTGCAGTCGGGCGGAACTGGCGGCGGTGGCGGCGCGTCTCCCGCAACCTCCAACAGCCTGGGCACGGTACAGCTCGCCAGCGGTCAAAGCAGCACGACGCTCGCTGCACTCGCCACAAGCGGCAGCGCCAGCGACATCACGTCGGGTTCAATTGCTTACGCGCGGGCGCAGGCGGCGATCAACACCGGTCTAGCCGCAGCGGGCGTGAACCCCGACACGACCAAGAACGGCAGCGTAAACCTTACTTACACCGGCACGGGTTCCTTGGCTCCTCCCGCGAACACGGTGCAGCAGACACAGGCGCAAGCCGTGCCGACCTCTTACGCATGGTCTATGCCCGGCACGCCGCCGCCGGATTCGACGCACACGTCGCTGGCGTTCACGTTGAGCAACGGAGTTTGGCAGGCTGGCTGGGTCAGCAGCTCGGGCACCGCTCCGCCGTCCAGCGCCACGCAGATCGATTACTGGCCGCTGAGCGACACGACTGGAACGGATAGTGTCGGCAGCAACACCCTGACTCTGACCAGCGCTACGGCGACCACGGACGCAACTCTGGGCAACGTGCTCACGTTCGCGGGTGGCGGCAACAGCGGCGGCCTGAGCACGTCGACCACGCTAACCAATTTCACCAATACCACGGCGTTTTCCTTGGCAGGCTGGATCAAGCCCACTGCTACCGGCAACAACGTTCAAGAGATATTCGCTTCGCTCACCAACTCTGGCACTTATCAGGGTTACACGCTCAACACCACAAACGGCAATCTTCAGCTACAGCTCATCAGCAACCTGGGAAGTACCAATTACATGATCTGTTCGACGGCGAACAGCATCATCGCTGCCGGTAGTCTTCATCACGCGGCTGTGACCTACGACGGTTCTCAGGCCAGCGGCGGAGTTCGTATTTACCTCGACGGGTCTTCCGTGTCTTTCACCTGCAGCGGAACACTCTCTGCAACCATCGCCAATGGCAGCAAGCTGGGCATAGGTCGAACCATAGATGGTGTGAACACCTTCAGTGGTGAGCTGGGCAAGATGCACGTAGATAGCGGTGTGGACGCGGCCTCCGTCATCAGCGGCTACTACACCAACAAGAACTAATAGGAGCGCGATGCGTTACTTCGTCTTTCTTCTCGCACTCTTTACCGTCGCAACCGGCCGGCCGCAGCAATCCTTGGCCGGGAGCGCTTCGTTCAGCGGCTCCGCTGCAATCTCCTCCACACCCGTCGTGCGCGCGACGCCATCTATGGGGTGGAACTCCTGGCTGTATGCCTTCGACATTGCAGCCGGCCAGAACGTGAACAGCACTGCCTGGCAACCGACCGAGGCCTACATTGAGCAGCAATGCGATGCGCTGGTGTCGACCGGACTCACTGCGCTTGGCTACACCCTGTGCAGCGTGGACGGCGGCTGGGGGAATCGCGACGGCAATGGCAACATTCAGGCCGTACCCGCCAACTTCCCCAGCGGGGCTGCGGCGCTGGGCGCACACATCCACGCCAACGGCCAGCGCTTCGGTCTGTACGGCACGCCTGCGACCGGGTGCCTGACCGGCTACGCGGAGCAGTATCAGCATGAGCACGCCGACGCCGTTGCCATGGCCAGCTGGGGCATCGACCAGTTCAAATACGACTATTGCAGCGCGGCAAACACGTTTCCAACGGACGCCTCGCTTCAGTCCGAAACCGCGTACTTCGCAAGCCAGCTTCAGGGGCAAGGTCGGAAGGTTGAACTGCTCCTCAACTTCTATTACCCGCTGTCGACAGGCTCCGGGCAATGGATGCCCTCGGTAGGCGCGTCAAGCATCCGTGTCGGGCAGGACAACGATCAGAGCGGCGTGCCGTGGTACACCAAGGCCTTCGTAAAGTTCGACTGGACGGCTCTCAAGCAATACCAGGGATACGGGTACACCATGGACCCCGACAACCTGATGTGTCAGATCAAGGAAAGCGCGCCGGGCGGGAGTGGTCTGACAGCCACGGTCGGCGATGCCGAGTGTCGGACGCAGTTCAACTGGTACGCGATGATCGGAGCTCCTCTGGTGATCGGAGCGCGTGTCACGGACCTGACCGCTACCACGCTGCAGACGCTCAGCAACACCGAAGTTATCGCCATCGACCAGGATGCGCTGGGGCAGATGGGCAAGCGCATCTCCGCGGCTGATGTGAATTGCGGCGGAACTCCATGCACCGTGTGGGTGCGCAAGACGGTCGGCGGGTACGCCGTGGCGTTCTTTAACCCGGACTCGACCGCCGCGCACACGGTGTCCGTCACTTGGGCGCAGGCAGGTCTGAGCGGCACCTTCAACATGCGCGACGTCTGGGCGCATAGCAGCGTCGGCTCGTCTTCCACTGGTTACACCGCGACCAGCATCCCCGCCTGGGGTTCGGTGGTGCTGACGCTTACACAGTAGTTCTGCTGTTCATTGGAGAGATGCTGCCATGCCGGAAAACATAAACGCCTTGGGGGGTATGACCAAGGAACAGATTGAGCTCTACGTGGAACCCATCCGGCATCGAGTCATTGAACTTGAGCGCGCGGTGTGTTCGAACGGGAAGCCGAGCTTGGAGGAACGGATGCGGGCCTATGT
>CAXUEG010000329.1:0-3247 GCA_964249935.1 uncultured Terriglobus sp. | reverse complement strand
ACGCAGACCTTTCAGGCATGGGCGGCGTGTACCGTGATGGTCGTTGGCATAACGCGCGACCGGAGACCCCGATCGTCTACCTTTCCGAAACAACAGCAGCGGCCATCCTGGAAGTGCTCGTGCATCTTGATGGAAGACTCGACGAGTTCCCCAGAACGTACCAGCTACTGCGTATCAGTTCATCCCAACGGATTGCCATCAAGACGCTGGATCGGGAAGAACACAGCTACGATCCGCTACCGTCGCGTGCCGAAACAGCAGCGCTCGGCGATAGCTGGTTGGCCTCCGGTGAGTCGGCACTTGCACGTGTTCCGGCGGTCGTCGCGCCGTACACCTGGAATTATCTGCTCAATCCAAAACATCCCGACGCCGCTCACGTAAAGATCACGTCGCAGCGCCGGTTGCCGTTTGATCCCCGGCTCTTTTCAAAGTCGCCCGTAGCGGATCGGCGCTGTGCTTCGGCCTAGCTGGACGCCTTCGCGTCCTGGTAATGGCCAATGTGCTGATAAATTTCCTGCGGGAACTTCAGGTTTCGATACAGGTTGCCGCTGTCCGGGTCATGCGCGTCGATGAACTGGAACTCCTGCTCGCTCTGCCATTCCAGCAGGCGCTCGCGGCGCGGCGGCGAGTAGTCGCGGCCTTCCACCTGGTGCAGCATTTGCTGCGCCTGGTCGTCGCTGAAATCGTTGTCCTTGGTCAGCCACGCAACGACCTCTTCGTGCGGCAGAAAGTGCCGGGCCACCATCGCAAAGACGAGCCGGCCGTAGTGGCCAACATCGGTCCCCGCGTCCAGCGAATCAAGCAGGTGCGCCATCATCGGGTCCTTGCGAAGCTCGTCCACGCCATCACCCTCGGCCATCGCCCGGTTCGCCGAGCCGCGGTCATACACCGGGGTTCCTCCACTGCCGTCCGCTGCATTTGCTGCGGTGTTCGGGCTGGGCGGCTGCTTCAGGTCGTCCGTATGCACAGTGCGCGATTCGTCCGCCTCCTGCGGTCTGGACTCGTGCCGCTCCACCTGGGCCGCAGGTGCGCTGGCGGTGGACGATGCCTGAGCGGTCGACGGTTGTACCCGCCGCTGGGCGGTCAGCTTCGCCAGTTCCGCCTCTGCCCGCTCCGCGCGGTCTGTCGCTTCCCGCAGGGCACGTGCGTTCTCGTCGGTGATTTCCGGCTGTTCAAGTTCGACGGTGCGTTCACTCATCGCGGTGCTCCCTTGTTCGCTGTTTATTCGCTTTCCATGCGATGTGTTTTCGCGCTTTCACGTTGTCTCGTTCGTCTGTCCCGCCGGTTCTGAGCACTGCCTTGCGGAAACTTGTCTCGATCGCTCGCACTGGACGGTGGGCCCGGCACGACGTTTGCCGCCTCGGCCCGGCTATGGCAACGCGCCCGCACACCCGTGTCATCCCAAGCGTGGTTCGGAACAGCACATATCCATCTTTCGAACTAGAACTTACCCCGCAGGAGAAACTGCATGGCAGATAACGACATTTTGGGCAATCAAGACAAGATTCTCGACAACCAGAAAACAATTCTGGACAACCAGGAGAACGGGATTCTCGCCAATCAGAAAGAGATACTGTCGAATCAGAAGACGATCCTGAGCCATCAGGAAGATATCCTTTCCAACCAGAAAGATATCCTCAGCAATCAAAAAGAAATTCTCGACGCTGTCCGGAAATAGCGCCTGACAACTATCCGGGCCGGGCAATTTTCGTGAGCCCGGCCCAGATTACTTCCGTCGCTGGCTCGTCACATCGGTTGACCCAATCGTGTGGTCGATCGATTGATGGATCGGTGTCAGCGTAAGTCGGGTGTGCCGCGACATTTGGCTCTGCGTTGTGCTCGTACACATCTGCGCATTTGAGTATGCGCTGCGGCACTCCGCAAAAGACAGCGGTCACGCGTCCCGGATGCCTTCCATCGCTCGCGTTTCGTTCGTGGTTCGCGAAACGAACCTTTGCCGGTTCGCGGCGTTTCCAGGGTGGCGCTTTGCGAGCGCAGGTCTAACATGGAGGAGTTGAGGATGTATGGCCACGAGGGCAAAGTCGCAAAGCAAAACTGCACCGGTTGATCAAATCGTTTCACCTGCCATCGATCCGCTTCCGGAACGCGAGTCCGGCCGCGAGCAGCTACGGTCTACCGTATTCGAAATCTTTCGCCGCTGGGGCTACCTGCAGGCGCAACTCGATCCGCTGCAGCAATACCTGCCGCCGGAGCCTTTTCCGGTGGAGCTGCCCGAGGGCTCGGACGCCATCGCCTCGGAGGCGCGCAAATTTTACAGCGGCACCATCGCTCTGGAGTTTTCGCATATTGCTTCACCCGAGCGCCGCGAATGGCTGCAGGCAGCCATGGAATGCGAATACCGGGAAGCGCCCGAGCAGCAGAAGCACACGCTCACGCAGCTGATTAAGGCCGACCTCTTCGAGGGCACCATCCAGCAGCGCTACCTCGGCACCAAGCGCTTTTCGCTCGAAGGTCTCACTGTGCTGATTCCATTTTTGGACCGCATGTTCGCGGTCTCATCAGAGCTGGGCGTGGAGCGCTGCACCTTTGCCATGAGCCACCGCGGCCGCCTGAACGTCATGGTCAACACCGTCGGCCGTTCGGCCGCGGATATCTTCACCAAGTTCGAGGATGTGGACCCGCGCTCGCACCTGGGCGGCGGCGACGTGAAATACCACCAGGGGGCGACCGGCGTGTACACCTCGCCGGGCGGCAAAGAGGTCCGGCTGCACCTCGCGTCGAACCCGTCGCATCTTGAGGCGGTGGACCCCGTCATCATGGGCCGGGCACGCGCCCGCCAGGTGCGCCTGGGCAAGGACGGCGAAGCAAAGGTACTGCCGCTGGTGATCCACGGCGACGCAGCCTTTGCGGGTCAGGGCATCTTCGCCGAAACTCTGGACCTCGCGACCATCACCGGCTACCAGGTGGGCGGCACCATCCAGGTGGTCGTCAACAACCTGCTCGGCTTTACCGCGGAGCCGCACGAGTCGAACTCGTCGCGCTACTCGACTGACATCGCAAAGCGCCTGCCGATCCCGATCTTTCACGTGAACGCCGAAGACCCGGACGCGGTCATGCGCGTCGCGAAGATCGCCGCGGAGTACCGCGCCAGGTTCTCGAGCGACGTCGTTGTCGACCTGATCGGGTATCGCCGCCACGGCCACTCCGAGGTTGACGATCCTACCGTCACGCAGCCGCGGCGCTATGCCCGCATCAAGGAAACCGCGCCGCTGTACAAGAGCTATGC
>CAXUEG010000328.1:0-3257 GCA_964249935.1 uncultured Terriglobus sp. | reverse complement strand
ACATCCGCGGATCGGGGCGGCGGACGTGGTGCCGTTTGTACCGGTGCGGCACGTGTCGATGGGCGAGGTCGTGAAGCTGGCCCACCGCGCCGGTATGGAGATGTGGCGGCGCTTTGGCGTGCCGGTGTATTTCTATGAGGCGGCGGCGGTTCGGCCGGATCGCGTGAAGCTGGAAGAGGTGCGGCGCGGGCAGTTCGAGGGCCTTTGCGCGGCGGTGCAGACGGATTCGCGGCGGTGGCCGGACGTGGGCGCGGGTACGCTGCACCCTTCGGCAGGTGCGGCAGCGGTCGGTGCGCGGCAGTTTCTGATTGCGTATAACATTTTTCTGGATACGGCGGATGTCGCCGTGGCGCGGGCGATTGCGCGCGAGCTGCGGGCGTCCAGCGGTGGCATGCACGGCGTGAAGGCGATGGGTGTGCTGGTGGACGGGCGGGCGCAGGTGAGCATGAACCTGACGGATTTCCGGCTGACGCCGGTGACGGCGGTGCACCGAGAGGTGGGAAAGCTGGCGGAGCGGCACAGCGTGCGAACAGCAGAGGGCGAGCTGATCGGCCTGCTTCCGGAGGCTGCGTGTGAGCCAAACGCTACCTGGGTATGTCAAATACCGCAGTTCCGCTGGGAGCAAAGGGTGCTCGAGGCGAGATTGGCCTCACCCCTGGCGTGGCCTGGGCCGATACAGCCGGTGATGGCTGCATGAGTTCCGCAGAACGAAAGACGGGAGAACTTAACGTGAAAAAAACCCTGGTTGCGACTCTCTCAGCGGTGGTCACAGGTGTGACGATGCTGACCGGAACGGCGGCGCGGGCGGCGCAGCTGAGCGGTGACGCGCGCGGCGCGATACCTCGCGACGTGCAGCAGATCATTGTGGTGGATTACCGTGCGATGCAGAACTCCAACGCGGCGATGAGCCTGAAAGATCGTGTGCTGCCGCCCGAGCTGAAACGGCTGGAGACGGCGCTCAAGCAGAGCGGCCTGAAGCTGGACCGCGACACCGATACACTGGCGTTTGCGGCGTTTCGCGTACCCGGGCAACCGGAATTGACGCGGACGCTCGGCATCGCGCAGGGGCAGTTCCAGACCGCGGCGATTCTGGCGAGCTTTGCCAAGCAGAAGACGAAGCCGACGGCGATCCGGAATAACCAGGTCTACCCGATGGGCGCGGCCGGTTATAGTGTCGTGTTCCTGAATCAAACGACAATGCTGTTTGGCGATGCGGCGGCGGTCAAGACCGGGCTGGACGCGCGGGATGGCTTGTCAGGCAGCTTTGTGTCGAACGGCGACATGATGAGCGAGATGAACAGCGTGGATCAGAAGAACCTTTGGAGCCTGCTGGACCAAAAGGGCACGCAGACCATGATGCGTGGTGTGCTGGGCGACGCCGCGAGCCTGACGGACTACGATTCGGTGAAGAACCGGATGAAGTCGTCTCGGTACACGCTGGACTTTCAGAATGGTGTGAGATTCAACATGGCGGTCGTCATGAGCGACACCGTTACTGCCGCGACGGCTGCGACGCTGATGAAGGGCATGGTCTTGCTGAAGAAGACGCAGGGTTCGACACTGGAACAGACGGCGATGGATGAGACCGCGATCGACTCGA
This sequence comes from uncultured Terriglobus sp., assembly GCA_964249935.1. Lineage (GTDB taxonomy): Bacteria > Acidobacteriota > Terriglobia > Terriglobales > Acidobacteriaceae > Terriglobus. The sequence goes on along the minus strand of CAXUEG010000328.1, from coordinate 1,657 downwards.
GCTCCGGGACGCTGGAGGTGAGTTATGCAGCGAACGATGGGCAGTTCTCGAGTCTGTTGAGCTCGCCGCTGTTTACGCAGGTCGTTCGGTAAGTTATTTCGATTTATGGTTTGCAGCGCGCTCCTTCGGGGGCGCGCTTCCAGTTTGCGAACGAGCGGCGTGGGGCGACGGTGAGGTGTCTCCGCTAGCGATCTCGCCTTGCTTGATCCCGTTGCGGAGTGACTGCCAGTCGTGGCGGGTTTTGCGGGCGTAGGCTCGGGCAAAGCGCTGGATGGAGTCGTCGAAACGATCGCTGGCGCCAACGTAGGCGGCGATGACGGCTGCGTCTCCGCCACGTGCATGCCCGCGTGCGAGCACCTCGCCACAGAGGCTGGCATAGCCGTGCAGGGTGGGCGCGTCGACGTCCTGGAGCTCGATGGACGCCTTGTGGTCATTGAACTGGCGGACCAGGTAATCGCGGCCGTCGATGGTCGTGTAGCCGAGGAACGGGTCGGAGACGAGCTGCATCATGCGCTGGCCGTTCATGACGCGCTCGCCCTCGTTGGGCGCGATTTCCGCGGTGTGTGGCAGGTACGCGGCATAGGCGGATGCGGGCTCCTGCTTGACCTGGATGAAGAGGGGATCGCTGCCGGGGCGGCGGGACGCGCCTTCCAGATAGACGACGTAGCTGCGCAGTCCGACGGAGCCGGTGCCAACGACGCGTAAGACGATATCGACGGGGCGGTACTGCTGGAAGAAGTGGCGGCGCTCGGGCTGCAGGTTGGCCGCGTACTGCTGCAGACCGGTGAGGATGTGTTCGCGATCGTGGGCGTCGACGGCCTGCTGCAACGGTGGTTGCAGGCGGAAGTGACGGTCTTGCAAGGGGCTTTTGTCCGGTACGGTCAGCTTGTCGAGCAGGCGTTGCGGCGTGCTGCGCTGTGCCATGCGAAAGATTGCGGGAACAGGCGGAAGATGCGCCAGGCGGCGGATCTGGAAGCGGGCGAGGTCAACTACGGGCATGCCGGCGAGCTGCCGCATGGCGGTGCGGTAACTTGCCGTGAAGGTCTTCACGGATGCCCGGCGGACATCGCGGTCGAGTCCAGCCTCGCGTCCGGCGAGCAGAAGGCTGGTGCCGAAGCGCTTGACGTCCCATTCGAACGGGCCCTGGATGGTTTCGTCGAAGTCATTCAGGTCGAAGACAAGGCCACCATCCTGTGCGGCGAAGGCGCCAAGGTTGGCCACGTGGGCGTCTCCGCAGATCTGGGTGAAGATGCCGGTGTGTGGATGCGCGGCAAGGTCCGCCGCCATGATCGGAGCTGCGCCGCGGAAGAAGCCGAAGGGCGACGTGGCCATGCGCTGATACTTGACTGGAACCAGCGATGGGATGCGCCCCTGCATGGAGCGGGCGAGAATATCGAGCGGATTGCCGGGGCAGCGTTGGCCGTGCAGCGCTCCGATTTCGGCGCGAGAGCAGTGCTTGCGTGCAAGGGTGCCCATGGAGCGGCGCTCCCGGTGGGTGAGTGGAAGCATACCGAGCAGATTACCTGCTCACCAGCTTCGGAGGCTGGAGCCGTGCGCGAAGATGCAGGGTACGCGGTTTGCATCGATGCGTGAATAAATCTACATTGCAGAGGTAATGACCGGTGAATTTGAATACCTGGTACTGACGGCTGTGGCT
>CAXUEG010000327.1:0-3260 GCA_964249935.1 uncultured Terriglobus sp. | reverse complement strand
CGTCACGGCACAGTTGAAGCTGTGCCTCCTGGCAATCCGCTCGGAGTCCGCTGTCCTGGCTATCTGCCCGTAGACCCGAACCCGCCCGCACCGCGCATGGTGGCCAGCTCAGCTTTGTCCATCCCCTCGACCTCGACGAACTCCGCTTCGATGCGCCGTACCAGCCGCAGCTGCGCCACACGGTCGCCTGCCGCAAGCGTGATCGGCGCATCGGTGATGTTGATCAGCACCACTTTGATCTCGCCACGGTAGCCCGGATCGATGACTCCAGCCAGCGTCGTTACGCCGCGCATCGCCAGGCCGCTGCGATCTTCCACCAGAGCGCCGTAGTCCGCGGGAAACGCCATCGCCAGACCCGTGGGAACCACACAGGTCTGGTGTGGCGCGACCGTGACAGGAGTCATGCTGTAAAGGTCAGCCGCCAGATCGCCGAAGGGGCCGTGGTGTGCATAACGGGGAAGCTTGGCGTCAGGATGGAGACGGGCGACAGAAACCTGGGGCATGCCGCCAGCATACCCGGTCCCGTGCCGGGTGGCGGCTTACGCCGTGCCGCTCACGTGTGCCTCTTTCGAGCTCGGTCTGCGCTCGTCAGGGTCGCGCAACATGTTCGTGTGCCGCAAGCGCGCCAGCGCCAGAAAACATGCCGGGCAGAGTAAGCGAACACCAAAGCCACGGAGGCAGAGAGCAGCGAAAGCCGCCTGCCTCCACCACCCTGTCACTACGTTTACCACCGCACGGCGGGCGGAATCGGATTCCGTTCCTGGAATTGACGCTGGTGCCAGTACGGGTAGGGCACCGGGCGCTCACTGGCGGCGTCCAGGGCGGCGACCTGCTCCCGTGTCAGGCGGAAGTCCGCCGCGGCCAGATTGGCCCGCAGCTGTTCCTTGTTCCGCGCGCCGATCACAAGGCTGCTGACCGTGGGTTTCTGGAGCAGCCAGTTCAGCGCAATTTGGGGAACGCTCTTTCCGGTCTCTACGGCGACCTTGTCCAGCGCGTCAACGACCTTGTACAGGTACTCATCGTCGATCTCCGGCCCGGCCTCTGCACCGCCCTGGCCGATCCGGCTGTCCTTCGGCGCCGGCTGCCCGCGGCGAATGCGCCCCGTGAGCCGGCCCCATCCCAGCGGGCTCCAACCCAGGCATCCCACGTTCTCGGCAAGGCCCAACGGCATCAACTCCCACTCATAGTCGCGGCCCACCAGCGAGTAGTACGCCTGGTGCGCCACGTAACGCGCCCAGCCAAAGCGCTCGCTCATGTCGAGCGACCGCTGCAGGTGCCATCCGCTGAAGTTGGAGCACGCGATGTAGCGGACCTTGCCTTCCTGCACCAGCTTGTCCAGCGTGTTCAGCGTCTCCTCGATCGGCGTCAGCGCGTCGAAGGCGTGCATGTGGTACACGTCGATGTAATCGGTCCTGAGCCGCTTCAGCGAGCCCTCAATTTGCTGCGTGATGTGCAGCCGCGACGAGCCGACGTTGTTCGCGCCGGGGCCGAAACGGAAGGTCGTCTTGGTGCTGAGCAGCACCGACTCGCGCGGCAGGTGCGCAACCACCTCGCCCAGCACCTCCTCTGACGCACCGTTCGAGTACACGTCGGCCGTGTCGAAGAAGTTCACGCCGGCTTCCATGCAGGTGTCGATCAACTCACGCGCTTCCGCAACGTCCGACGCGCCCCACCGCTTGAAGAAGTCATGATTCGCCCCGCCGAACGTACCCGTGCCGTAGCACAGCACCGGCACCTGCAATCCGCTCTTTCCCAGTTGTCGAAATTCCATAGAGCTTTGGATGCGGCCTGTGCCGGCCTGGCGCTCTACGGAGTGTGCAGGGAAGAGGTAACGGCGCGGCAGTCGAACGCACGTCAGCCGCAGAAGCGATTGCTACGCCGCGCGAGGCTCGGACAGCTTTGCCTCAAGCACGGTAACGCGCTGCGTCAGCGAAGACAGCTGCTTGTACACCATCAGCTCGTTCTCGGCCTTGCTTTGCCCGATGGCGGCAAGCAGGGCGTGGAACTGTGCGTCGGAGCGGGCGGCCGATGCCTCAAACTTCTCGCCCATGTGCCGCTCCAGCGATGCGATCTGTTCGGACAGGCGCTTGTCGACGGATGCGATCTGCTCGGACAGGCGCTTGTCGACGGACGCGATCTGCTCGAAGAGGCGTTTGTCGACGGATGTGATCTGCTCCCGTAACGCTTCTGTCTTAACTTTGAGCTCGCGCACGTCTGGTGCGACCACGTCCTGAATCGCCGTCTTTACGCTTTGCACGATGTTTTCGCCGTTGCTCATGCGTTCGCCTATTTCAAGTGTAATGCCAGATCTACCGTTCGGTACGGTCCGCGGTGTCAGGTCGGGCGATCTCCACCGGCTTATCCGGCTGCGACTGATAAATCTCTTCGACCCGCGCGACCGTGTCGATCTCCTCCAGCGGCTTATCGCGACGGATTTGCAGGATGCGCGGAAACCGCAGCGCAAAGCCACTCGCGTGCCGGTCCGACCGCATGATGTTGTTGAACGCGACCTCCAGGATCATCAGCGGCTCGACCGTGCGGAAATGGCCGTAGTCCTCCAGCGTGTGCGCCTTCAGCCACTCCGTCAGCTCGGCAATCTCCGCATCGGTCACGCCGCTGTAGGCTTTGCCCACGTTCTTGAGTGAGCCGTCCGCGTCGCGTACCGCAAACGTGTAGTCGCTCAGAAACTGCGACTTGCGGCCGTTGCCATACTCCGCACCCGTGATGACCACATCCAGCGTGTCCAGCGTGCGCTTCAGCTTGACCCAGCTGATGCCGCGCCGCCCCGGCTGGTACGCCGATCCCGCGGCCTTGATCATCACGCCTTCGTTGCCGCGATCGCGCGCGGACACGTAAGCCCGGTCCAGGTCGTCGGCGCTTTCGGCGTGCCGCACCTCGCTGATCAACAGCCGCTGCTCGCCATGTGCCTTGCTCACACCGTCATCCGCGAACAGCCCGCCCTTCGGCATCGGCGCGGGCGCCTCCAGCGGCGAACACGTCACCCGCTCAATCCGCTGCGCCACGGCTCGGAGCCGCTCTCGCCGTTCCCGCAGCGGCAGCTCCAGCAAAAGCGATCCGTCCGCGAAGAGGATGTCGAAACACATGAACACCACGGGCGTTCCCCGGCGCACATCATTGGTCACACGCTTGCGCCCGATGCGTGGGCTGAGCACCGCAAACGGCAGCGCACGACGCTCGCGCACGTCCCAGGCCAGCACCTCGCCATCCAGAATCAGACCGCTTCCGCTCGCATCGCCCAG
>CAXUEG010000326.1:1722-3263 GCA_964249935.1 uncultured Terriglobus sp. | reverse complement strand
CTCTCGAAGCTACTGAATCGAGCAGTTTTGGTTCTTCGCGATTGCAGCACCACTCGTTTTCGCATCCGACTCCGATACGTACTTACCACTCTTCGTCCGGCCGTAGTTCGGGTCCGCCGCGCAGTAGTACTTGTTCGTCTTCGCATCGACCCACACCAGGCCGGGGCCACCACCAGCTGCCTGTGGACGCGTCGTTCCGCCGTTGGCCAGCGCAGCGGGTGTCTGCCGGACCGGTGCCTTTGGAGCCTTCTGCGTCGTCCCATCCATGTTTGCCTGGCTGCCCGCATCCGACGCCGGAGCCGCGTTCAGCGTTCCACCGGTTGGCGCCTTCTGCGCTCCGCCATCCGTCGGATACCAGGTCTTTACGCCGCCGTGATCCTTGCATGCACTCTTGCGGGTCGACGCCTGGGTGTACGTGCCATCCTTGCACAGACCGGTCGAGCCATCCGGTGCCTGTGCGTGCATGCTCACCGTCAGTGTTGCCGCTGCCGCCAAACCGAACCAAAATCCTGCTTTCATCGCGAATCCTTTACCGAGCGTAATGAGTACAGCCACATCGTAAAGATGCTGGGTGCACACTGTTGGGATAGCTGACCGGATTACGCTATTTCGTTCCGCGACAATCGTTTGAGTTGGCCGAAAGCACTTACTTCGCGGACGTCACCTCGATGGTGCGATGGTGCGTCAGTCCATGCTGTTCTGGCGTGGTCCCGTCATTCACCCAAACCTCCTCGGGCGTGGTTTCAAACGGCACGCGCACGGTCGCCCGTCCGTGCGCGGGGACCCGCAGGGGCAACTGGTTCTGCAGGCCCGCGGCGCGCACCGTTACCGGCACCTCCGCCGCGGCGTCGCCGTTGTTCTGCACCTCCACGGCGACCAGCCAAGAACCATCGGGTAACCCGGCTGTATTGCGACTCGCGGCTGTCGGCGAAGTTCGCCTCGGGTCATCTGGCTCGGCTTGCGGCTCGGACCCAATCGGCCCCAGCCGCGGACCGCGCTTTGTCGGCTCTGTCACCGTGGTTGCCCCACGCTCCACCCGCCTTGGCGCGACCTCCACGATCTGCAGGTCCGGCAAACCAAGATCGGCGCTGAACCAGTCCGCAAAAAACCATCGGAGGTCCTTGCCGGATGTTTGCATCAACGCCGCCTCAAACCGGCGCGCGATCGCGCGTTCGCTGTCCGCTCCCTCGACGGACGCAGCTGCGTCCCCGTCCGCAGGCGGCAACAATACCGCGTGGAAGGCTTGCTGCAGCGCCGCATCGCCCACCATGCCACGGAGCATTACGAGCGCATAGGCCGCCTTGCCGCGCGCGCACACCGGGTCCACGCAGCTGCGTAGCGGCAATGGATCCATGCCGCGTTCCGCCTCTCTCTGCTGCAGTGCTGGCGAAATTGTGTCCAGTTCCGCGAGCATGCGGTCGCGACCCGCAGTTTGCTCCAGGTAGACGAGCCGCAGGAACTCCGGCACGCCTTCGCGCACCCATGCGGGAAGCCCCGTTGGGAGCGCCGCCGCAGCCAGCGGATACACCAGCGTCTCCGCC
>CAXUEG010000326.1:0-1712 GCA_964249935.1 uncultured Terriglobus sp. | reverse complement strand
GGTGTACGGGCGTCACCAGCAGGCCGCCATCGGCAAACGCCTGAGTGCCGGGCGAGGGGAGCGGAAGCACCTGGAGCGCTGCCGCGCCGCGTAAAGGCAGCCACCGTTGCAGCAGCGGTGCCGCTTTCCCGGCCGCGTCAGCATAGCTCTGCTGCACGCCGGGGTCGCTACCCACCAAGCGAAGCTGCCCCGGACTGCCTGCCTCTGCCGCCTCTGCCGCCCCCCTGTCCGCCGCAACGAAGAGTGAGACCGGCTGTCCACTCAGCCGCATCGGCTCCCATTGAGCCGTTTCAATTTCACTCTGGTCCGGATCGGCTTGTTCGTCGGTGGTGTCCTCATTGGAGCTGGATGAAAGGGGGTGGGAGGCGATCGGAGTGTCTCCCGCCTCACGCCGCCGCAGGGCAGACTGCAGCGCCGCAGGCCTGTCTAGAAACCAAGCTGTCGTCAATGCGCCGCCGGTGTGCTCCAAAGACAGTGAAAGCTGCAGTGTCGTTGCAGTGGTACGCTCGCGCTCGGCGTTCACCGCCCGCGCAAACGCTTCTCCATCCGCCAGCAGTGCGGCTGGCGCACTTACCGGATACCACAGCACATTCCCGAAACCGCGCAGGCCGACGAACTCGCTCGAAACACGGTCCCAATCCGCCTGCGCCGCGCGCTCGTCCGGCGCACCCAGCCGCAGCAACCGCTCCGCGCTTGTCGCGAGAGTGCCGCCGTAATAGAGGTCCAGGCTCAACTCCGCACGCGCAGCCAGCGGCTTCGGCAACATGAGCACCAGTTCGTTCGCCGCCCCGGTATGGTCCGTGTCGGTGGTCACTCGAAACTGCTGTACCGGCAGCCGCGTGCCGCCGCCGCTCGCATCGGCCAGCCGCGCGCTCTGCCATTCCAGCGCTGAGCTTACCTGCAGCCCCACCCGCAGCATCGATGCGGCTCCGCCATTCCGCACGCGCAGACGAGCCCGCGTGGTCAACGCGCCGGTGTCGGCGTTCAGGTGCATGTCCAACGCAACGCTTTCGATTCTGAGCGCCAACCGCTCTGCATTGCTCACAGGGGAATCGCCCGGCACAACTGCAGGAGCCGTACTCGCCTGAGGCGGCGCAGCGGGCGGCTCCTCGGCCTGACTCGCCCTTGCAGGAAGCTGATTCACCTGCGGCCGCATGTTGGCGCCAATGCCAGCCAGGACGGCCAACGCGCAGAGTGCAAATGCTCGAACGGACGAGCAAAGCGCTTGCTGTGCCGTAAAGGCTGCACCTCTTCGTTTCGCTTTCCGCCGCTGTTCGCGCCTGCAGACCAAGGGCGAACAGACCTCCAGGGCCAAACCTGTGACACAGCGGTAGATTCGCCCCCGCGCTCCGCACCTTTTCACGAGCTGTCGCAAAGAGCCGAACCTGAAACGCAACGCTAAGACCCCAAACCCTTCCTGGGTTTGGACGCTCGTGCACCAGCTTCGCTCTTCGCGCCATCTTCGCCGGGCGGCCGAACCGCCAACCGCCGCTGGCGAGCCGCTTCGTACAGCACCACCGCTCCGGCCACGGACACATTCAACGACGGCACCGCACCGGCCATGGGTATGCGCAGCAGAAAGTCGCAGGTCTTCCGCGCCAGGTTATGCAAGCCGGCGCCCTCGCGTCCCAGCACCAGGCAGAAATCGCCCCGAAAGGCGAACTCCGTGTAGTCCTGTGACCCGCGCTCGTCCAGCCCCACGGTCCAGATGT
>CAXUEG010000325.1:0-3270 GCA_964249935.1 uncultured Terriglobus sp. | reverse complement strand
GCGGGCTCCACGCGCACGCCGGCCAGGCGCAGATACGGCGCCGCGACCCGGTTGATGGACGGGTACTGCTGACGCGCGGCGAGCACAATGCTGTCGCCCGTGGGGCTGACGAAGGGCGCCGGCGGGTCGGGCGCCTGCATCACCTTCAGGATCGCCGGGGCCGGCTGGTTGTAACCGGAGGCGGTCTGCGCGTCGATATTCGCGAGCGAACAGAAGCGGAGGGCAAGTGGCAAGAGGCAGCTTACGACGACATGTGGGCGCATAGTTCCAGCCAGCATAGATCGAGACAGGTCGTGCGGAGTGTCTAAAAATATAGCCCGGCGTCGGCAGGCACCGGAAGAGGGCGACGGACGCGTGGTTTCGACTGTTGCTGACGGGAATGCGACTTGTCAGCACCTATGGCTGGTAACCTTCTCTCTGTTCCAAGCTGAATGTCTCGGAGTACCACAATGAGGACTAAAGGCCTTCCAGCGGCGATTCTCTGTGGAGCTGCACTTAGCGTCATCCTGTCTGCATCCTCCTCGTCGCCAGCGGCAGGGATACCGCCTCAGAAAATCTCGGCGGAAGCACAGCCCGAAGCTGCCATCCCCGCCATTCTCAACGCCTTCAACACGTACGAGATCGTAGCCATGCCGGCAGCGCACGGTGAGAAGGACATGGACGACTTCATCCTTTCTTTGGTTCGTGACTCACGGTTTCCGACAGCCGTGAACGACATCGTTGTTGAGTGTGGCAACATGCGCCTCCAAGCAGTTCTGGACAGATACATCGCTGGCGAAGACATACCGTTTGCCGAGGTACGGCATGTTTGGCGAGACACAACAGTGCAGCAGATGTGCGGTACGTCCGGCTTTTATGAGCAGCTTTTCCCGCTGATTAGGTCGCTGAATCGCACCCTTCCGGTGAACGCGCGTCTGCGAGTCGTGGCCGCTGACCCACCGATCGATTGGAGCAGGATCCACTCCTATGACGACCTCAGGCCGTTCTTCGATCGAGACGGAAACATAGCGTCCGTGATGGAAGCGGAGGTGCTTTCCAGGCACCGCAAAGCCTTGATGCTGTTCGGGTATGCCCACCTGATTCATGAAGGCGGTCCAGGCGAAGGAGATGCTGTCACCAGGTATGAGCGCCGCTTTCCCGGCAGAACCTTTGTCATCGGGGAATTCTGGGACCATGATGTCAGCAACGAACCGCTTGCGTCTCTGAGCGCTCCTGGCGGAGTATGGCCATCGCTCATCCGGACAAAAGGCAGCAGGTTCGGCAAGCTGCCCCTCGACGCATTCATTGAGTCCCCGATTACAACCGACAAGGACTGCAATGTCCGGGAAGCCTTTCCGGCCGATCCTTCCCACCCAGTAGCCGACCGAATTGACGCTTTCCTCTACCTTGGTCCGCAGAAACCGTCGCTTGAAGAGACGATGCCTGCCACCGTCGCTCTGGACCGTGTGTACATGACCGAGTGGTTGCGCCGCATGCATGTAGTCGGGATGCCGGGCCCGTCGACACTGGAAGAACTCGATGCCCAGATCGTCGGGAGTGCAGGACAGGAGCCTTCTTCTGCAACTCGTACGCGTGCCCACCAAACGCTGTCCCCGGAACTGAAGGAAAGAATCCGCCAGAGCTGTCTAGCTACACAGCCTAAGTGAGTGGTTAGGCAAATGGGTAAGGAGCTTGTCCCAGCTGATCGTGAAGTCTCGCACCCGCAAACGTCGTATTTTCCATGGCTGAGACCGACAAGTCCCGCTAAACGCGGTTGTATTTAGTAATCCCGGTGCGAGTATGTCCTGTTCAGGGCAGCGGAAGCTCAGCAACGCCTTCACTCGGAACCTTTCTCCGGCTTGCCAGCACTGGCAACCCGCATCCCACCCAGGCCCTGGGTGTAGCGGGCTACGCCTTTGTAAATGGATTCGGCGACACGTTCGCGGTAGTCGCCGGTGCGCAGCTCAGCCGCATCCTGCGGGTTCGTGACAAAGCTGATCTCCGTCAGGATCGAGGGCATGTTGGCGCCGATCAGCACTACGAACGGCGCCTTCTTGACGCCGCGGTTCTTCAGGCCCGTGTTGCCGCGCTCCAGGCCCGTATAGAGCGACTGCTCGACATCCTGCGCGAACTCGCGCGACTCGTCGATCTTGTCCTTGAGCGTGATCTTCTTGACCATGCTGCTCAGCTCGCTCACGCTCTGGTCGCTGACGGCATTTTCGCGCGCCGCAACATCAAGCGCGGTGGGGTCGCTGGTGAAGTTCAGGTAGTAGGTTTCGACACCCCGCGCGGTCTCATCCTTGCTGCTGTTGGCGTGGATGGAAAGAAACAGGTCGGCCTGCGCCTTGTTAGCGATCGCGGTGCGCGTCTCGAGCGGGATAAAGGTGTCGTCGGAGCGCGTGTAGATGATCTCCGCGCCCAGGTGATCGTGCAAGAGCTTGCCGAGGCGCAGCGCCACGTCGAGCACGACATCTTTTTCCATGATGCCGTCGGCGCCGAGCGTGCCCGAGTCATGCCCGCCATGACCGGGGTCGATCACGATGCGGCCGATCTTCAGCCCGAGCGCGCGCATCAGCGAGCGCTGGCCCTCGGTGGTCGGTGCGGCGGCGCGGTTCGTGCCTAGATCGGCGGTGCGCTGCACGGAGACGTCACCGGCGGGGTTCGGCACGGGAGCGTTGGTGTTTGCCGTTGCCAGTGCGCGCTTTACCTTGTGGGCGGTCGCGGGTGTTTCCGTGTCGCCGCCGGTGCGGTCGGCCACCACGGCGATGGGTTGGTTGGTGGGCCGGTCCGTGGCCTCGACCTTGCCCGGTTGTTTGCTGAGTGCGGCCACGTCCAGGTTGGTCTTCGCAGCGGGTGACAGGGTTGCGGCGCGGTGCGCTGCCGGCGTGGCCGGGACTGGAGTGGGTGCGTCTCCCACCACGTCGCCATCGGAGTCGTGCGGCAGGGTCGCCGCGCTTCCTGGCGCAGCCGCCAGCCCGGTGGCTGGCTTCGGGCTGCTGTGGGCCTCCCCGCCATGAATGTCGATGATGAGCCGGTACGGGTTGGGCAGCAGAAAGGCGGAGTACTCCGTCACGTCGTTCACGTCGAGCACGACGCGGGTCGAGTCCGCCGTATATTGCGCGATGCGAACGCGCTTCAGAAACCCGTCGTCGACCACGTTGAACAGCTTGCCCTGTAGCTCCGGCGCGAGGCGGGTGCCATGCAGGTCGAAGTAAATGCGGTCGGGATGGGGTACTCGGGCGGCTTCGTACTTGACCTCGTCGCCCAGATCGATGGCAACACGGGTGTAGG
>CAXUEG010000324.1:0-3272 GCA_964249935.1 uncultured Terriglobus sp. | reverse complement strand
CGTCCACCGAGATCGCATCGCAGGAAGCCATTCGCAAGCCTTTCCGCGCGGCAGGACCGGCGGGTGAGAAGCTCTGGTCGTTTTTGCAGGGGGACTTGCTGCACGAACCGCTGCACGTGATTCTGACCGACGTGCCGATCGGTTCGTGGACCGTGACGGTGGTGGCGGACACGATCGGAACGCTGACGGGCGGCGATTCCCTAGACAAAGTGGCGGACGTGTCGCTTACCATCGGCCTGGTGGGAGCGACCAGCGCCGCCGTGACCGGATTGGTGGCGTGGTCGGAGATTAAGCGTGAGGCGCCTCGCCGGATCGGGTCGGTCCACGCCATGCTCAATGTGGCCGCGACCGCGCTGTTCGCCGCGTCCCTGATCGGACGAGTGCAGCGCAGGCGGCGAACGGTTCCTCGTGCACTGGCGTTGGCTGGCTACCTTGTGGTGTCCTTGTCGGCGCATCTGGGTGGCAACCTGATCTATGAGCACGGGATCGGCGTGAGCGGACACGAAGGCTGATTCGTTGGTACGCCAGTGGAAGCCTGGCGGACCGGATAGAGCCATGCTTTGGGGCGCTTCGGGGTTAAGTGATTTCCCCCCACGGATTCTTCACGTCGTGGTGGGCGGTCTGCCGGGTTCGCTAAGCTAATGGCAGGCACCATGGCACCGACGCTTCCCTTCTCCGATCCAGCGCCGTCCACGATGGCGCGTTCGACCGCGGCGGAGTTGCGGCTGCGGCGGCATGCGGAGTTCCAGCGGGTTTACAACGCGACCAAGAAGCAGCATGGGAAGCAGATGAGTTTTTTCGCGGCTTCGCGTGACGTGTTGGCGGGTGAGTATGCCGGGCCTCGGGTGGGGCTGACGGTAGGGCGCGTGATGGGCAAGGCGCATGTGCGCAACCGGATCAAGCGGCGGCTGCGGGAGGCGGTGCGGGCCGAGCAGTGGGCGTTGCGCGGGTTGGCGGTGGATGTGGTGCTGCATCCGCGGCGGACGGTGGAGACGCTGGAGTTCGCGCTGTTGCGGGCGGAGGTGGGAGTGGTGTTCAGGGGGGTCGCCCGGACGGTGAAAGAGCGGGTCGGCGAGTCGGCGGGTCAGCAAGTCAGCGGCAGGGGCTGAAATGCTTCGCGCAGTGTTCTGGATCTATCGGCGTACCCTGTCGCCGCTGCTGCACGGGTTTGGTGTGGGTGGGTGCCGGTTTCAGCCGTCGTGTTCGGAGTTTGCGGAGGTGGCGATTGCGCGGTTTGGAGTTTGGCGCGGCGGGTGGATGGCGGTGCGGCGGCTCCTGCGATGTCATCCGTTTAGCAAGGGCGGGCTGGACCAGGTGCCTGTGAAGGGTGGCGAGTCGGTGGGTTGAGCGAGGTCGGCTCCGCGCTGCGCGCGTCGCATTGGGAAAGCAGGTCCTTCGCGTTGCTCAGGATGACAATGTTCTTAGGCGGCAGGCGATCTTGTGCGGGTCCGTAACGTTGGCCTGGGTTCGTGCGGGCCGGTGGAGTCGGCCTGGGTTCGTGCGGGCCGGTGGAGTTGGCCTGAATGCGTACGGGTTTGGTGGTGGCATTTAGCATGGGAGATGGCCGGAGTTGCGTCGGTGTGACGCAGATTTGTGGGGCCGCGCGGCGAGCCACGGCTGCCCTGAGGCAGTGTCCGGTTCGCGCTTAGAAGAGGACAGGTTTGGCAGAGATTCGGAATCCCAACCAGGGTGGCAGCGGCGACAACAAGCCGCTGCTGTACATGATGCTGGCGATGGTCGTGGTGTTCACGCTGTTCCAGCTGTATCGCGGCACGAAGACGCAGCCGTTGCAGAAGCCGACGGCGGTGAACACGGCGACGGCGCCGAACGCGGCGGGGCGTGGTGCAAACGTGGCGCCGGGGCCGACCGGGTCGACGCAGGCGTTCAACCAGCAGGCGGCGGGGCAGCCCGCGGTCGGAGCGGCGACGGGCGGTTCTGGCGCGAATGGCGCCGGGAGTAACGGTGCGACAGCGGTGCCGGCCGTGGTGGGCACGGCCGAGCAGACGACGGTGGTGGAAAACCAGCTGTACCGGATCCAGTTTTCGAGCCGTGGCGGCGAGGTGCGGTCGTGGGTGCTGAAGGGGCAGAAGGACCGCTATGGTGCGCCGCTGGACCTGGTGCATGGGCAGGCGGCGAGGCAGTTCGGGTATCCGCTATCGCTTTATACGTATGACCAGGGGCTGAACCGCAACCTGCAGCAGGCCTTGTTTGTGCCGTCGGCGACGGGCACGGTGCTGGCACCGCAGACGTTGACGTTTCATTATGCGCAGGGCGGATACGAGGTCACGAAGACATTTCGCTTTGACGAGACCTACGTGGTGCACGCCGAAGCCGAGGTGAAGCAGAACGGCGTGCCGGTGCGCGCGCTGCTGGCGTGGCCGGGCGGGTTTGGCGACCAGGAGCAGCCGCAGGACTACAACTCGGCAACGGTGGAGACGATGCGTGGCGGACGCGAGGAGCACCTCGCGTTCAAGAAGATCAACGGCGGCGATACGCTGAGCGCGCCGGTGGACTTTGCCGGCATTGCCGACCAGTACTTCGCGGCGGTGATGCTGCCGGACAACATCGACAACGCGACGGCGGTGACGCTGAGCAACAAGATCGACGTGCAGAAGCTGCAGCGCGACGGCAAGGCGACCGGAAAATCACTGGATGTGCCGCTGCTGGGCATTGCGGTGGGTGCGACGGACGGGCCGGCGAAACTGCGTGTGTTTGCCGGGCCGAAGAGCGTGCCGGTGCTGAAGAGCGTGCCGGTGAGCGGGCGCGGTGAGACGCTGCAGCCGATCATGGATTTCGGATTCTTCGGGCCGATCGCGAAGGGGCTGTTCCTGGCGCTGTACTGGGTGCATGAGCACCTGGCCAGCAACTGGGGATGGGCGATTGTGGTGTTGACGATCCTGATCAACGCGGTGCTGATCCCGCTGCGCGTGCAGACCATGAAGAGCGCGCTGAAGATGCAGCGCATTCAGCCGCAGATGGATGCGATCAAGGCCAAGTACGCGAAGTACAAGGTGACCGATCCGAAGAAGGCGGAGATGAACGCGGAGATCATGGCGCTGCAGAAGAGCGAGGGCGTGAACATGCTGGGCGGGTGCATTCCGACGCTGGTTCAGATGCCGCTGTTATTTGCGATGCTGTCGACGATTCCGAAGGTGTTTGAGTTGCGTGGGGCGCACTGGTTCTGGCTGCACGATCTAACGGCGGCCGACCCGTGGCACGTTTTGCCGATCACGCTGGTGGTTTCGCAGTTCCTGGTGAGCTTCTACATGCCG
>CAXUEG010000323.1:0-3286 GCA_964249935.1 uncultured Terriglobus sp. | reverse complement strand
GCTCTCATTGCCATTGCGGTCCACCGCCGTCACGGCGTAGCGCACATGCGTCCCGCGTAGCAGCCCGGTCGCCGTCGTGTCCTGGAACGACACACCCACGACCGCACTCTGCATCACGCGCGCAAACGGCCCTGTCGCCGTGGCCCGATACACGCGGTAGCCGACCACGTCGGGCTCGCTGTTCGGCTCCCAGGAAAGACTGACGGACGTGCCAGCGTTCTCCGAAGCAAACGAAACGGCAAGCAGCCCCAGCGGCGCGGCCGGAGCAAACACATCCGCAGACCGAACCACGCTGACCGTCGCGGCATCGCCTCGCAGCGGGAGCATCTGGCCGTTTACCGGGACGTCGCGTTGGCGATACACTTGGTACGTCACGCGCACACCCACCGCCGGCGCCGGGTCGACCGCGCCTCCAGGGTCGCGCTGCCCGGCTGGCACCTGCAGCAACCGCGGCGCAATCGCATCTGCACGGACAGGCGCCTTGCCGAACGACGGCGGTGTCTGGGCACCCGCGGCTTCCGACGTCGCCTCCACCCGGACCGCCGCAGGCTCACCCGCGGCGGTTTGCCACGTGAGTTGAACCCCCTGCGCCACCGTCGTCGCGGTCAGCCCTGCAATCGTCGCAGGCGACGACCCAGCTACCGCCAGGGCATCGCGCGAGAAACCCGCATCGCGGCCTGCGGCGTTCTCCACCCGAACCCGGTAGGCGACCGCACGCCCCGGGCCAACCGTCAGAGGCGGCGGCAGCGTATCCGCAGCGTCCACACCCTGCCCCGGCGAAACGGCAACTCGCACAATGCTCAAGCACGCCGCACCCTGAACCCGGCAAACCACGGCAGTCAGCGGAACCACGGCGCCCTTACGCGTGAGCGGCTGGTGATCGGTCGTTTCCTCCGGTGCCGTCCAGTGCAGTTCCACGGACCCGCCCACCCGTAGCGCGGACAGATCCCGCACCGGGGCAGGAAGGTGCAGTGACGGCGGCCGCGGAACGCCGGGACTGGCACATCCGGACAGCCATGCAAGTGCAGCCAGGCTGGCGACGCCAACACCGCGAATCCGCCTAAGCTGCATGGGCCACCGGCGCACCACCCGAGCGTACCATCGCCTCCCACTTTGCCCTTTTCGTCATTGAGTTGTGTGGCGGCCTGCGAAATTTCCGAGTGGCCGAATCTGGCGCATGGTCCCGCGCAAAACCGCACGAATAGCCCAATCTGGGAAGTAGGTTCCGCCGTACATCTTTCGACGGCGTAGAAACATCTGTTTGGCTGCTGCACACGGAGCCAAGCAGAAGAGGAGAGCCCACCGGTGCCCGATACCACACAAATCTCTTTGGTCAAAACTCTGGAAGCGGAGTCCCAGCCCACCCTGCAGCGCACTGCCGAAGACCTGGAAGCTGCCGCCAATGCGGCAGGCGATGCAGCGGAGGCGTTCATTGGGGAAAAGCGGCTCGGCGAACGCATCAAGGCGTTGCGCTTGAAAAAGTCGATGGGCCTGGTCGAGCTTGGCCGTCATACGGGCCTGTCGGCGAGCTTCCTTTCGCAGCTCGAAACCGGTCGCGTGGTCCCGACGCTGCGCAACCTGGCGCGCATCGCCATCGTCTTTTCAAAGGACCTCAGCTACTTCTTCGACCCCGAACCGAAGACGCTCTTCCGCGTCCATCGCAGCCACGAACGCGTTCGCTTGCCCCAGACCGGTACGGACGAGCCATCGTATTTCTTCGAGTCGCTCGGTTACATGGTTCCCGACCGGCAATTGGACCCCTACTACATTGAGTTCCTTCCCGGCGTGAAGCCGCGGCGCGCGCATCAGCACCCCGGCCACGAGTTCCTCTATCTCGTCGAGGGCGAACTGGACGTGCAACACGGGGCCGCTATGCACACCTTGCAGGCAGGCGACGCCGCCTACTTCGACGCAGGCGTGGCACACAGCTACATCTGCCGCGGCGACCTGCCGGCGAAGACCCTGCTCGTCACCCTGCAGGCAAACGGCTCCGGCGTGCAACACCAGAACGGAAATGGCAACGGCAACACTCACCGCGTTCGCCCCGCAAACGGTACCCCAACCGACGGCCAGCGCCCTCGCCCCGACACCCTGGCAAAAGCCTCCTGATGGCAGCTTTCATCGAGCGAGAGCGGGTATCGATTCCCGCTCTCGCCTTCGTTTGTTAGGCGTGTCGTGACCGAAGCAGGACTGCCTCATCGTCCTGCGTGAGCGAAAGTTCCGCTTCCGTGCGATCCGGCTTTGGGCATTTGCTGCTGTGCCGAACGCCCGTTGGTGCTCTACCCGAAAAACAGTCGCTCCACTGCCATCCAGTCCGCCACGCGCGTCCAGCCGTTCGCATCCGCGTCCACCTGCAGGTTGTGTGGCGATGAAAACAGTAAGCCTTGCCCCTGAAAGGCGCGAAGCTGACGCGGGTTGTCATCGATCAGAAAATCCGCGTGCAGGATCGCCTTGGTGCCGCAAAACACATAATTCGACTGTGACAGGAACGGAAAGTGCCGCTTCAACCAGCGGTATTTGGCGTTGAACGAGTGCGGCACCTCCATCGCCGCCGACGCGATAAACACATCGTGCGCACCGCAGAGCCGCTCGATCACCCGCACCGCTTCCGGCATCAGCGGCAGGTCTCCAAAGAAGTCGGGATCGTCCAAAAACGCCGCAAGCTGGTCGTGGCGATCGCTCGGGATCACCTGCCACAGCCATTTTCCTTGCAGGTCCGCCTTGGTCATCTTCTCGCCGAACCATTCGTTGTATCGGGCAAGGTGCGCCAGGACCGTATCGGCCATCACCTCATCCATGTCGATTGCAACCACAGCCATCGTGGCAGGGTAGCAGAGCGACCATGTCGCAAGTTTTTGCGTCGCCCTGCCCGGCAGCTCTGTCCAATACGGGATGGCATCCACCGCAGTCCAGGAAACCGGCCAATCGGAGCAGGTACTCGCCGCGACCAACATCCCGTGGAAGCCCAAGCACAATCCATGGCTTGTTGCGCTCACGGTAACACTGGCCACCTTTATGGAGGTGCTCGACACCTCCATCGCCAACGTGGCGCTTCCGCACATCGCCGGCTCCCTGGGTGCCTCGCAGGACGAAGCCACCTGGGTCATTACCAGCTACCTGGTCGCCAACGCGATCATTCTTCCGGCATCGGCCTACCTGACCACCTTCGTTGGCCGCAAAAAGTTCTACATGACCTGCGTGGTCATCTTCGGCATCGCCAGCGCCATGTGCGGGTTCGCCCCCAGCCTGCCCATCCTGATCCTGTTCCGGTTGATCCAGGGAGCGG
>CAXUEG010000322.1:0-3307 GCA_964249935.1 uncultured Terriglobus sp. | reverse complement strand
CGTGCGTACGCGGCAGGATGCCAACCTCGATCTCGATCTGCCGGATCTCATCGAACGCACGACGGTCCGGCCGGATGCGCTCATTCAGCACCTGCTCGCGGAAGATGTTTTCGCGAAGCAGGTCGAAGCCCTTTCCAAAACGCTTGGCTGCGGCAGCGTCGCCCTCAGGCAGTGCCTTTTTACCTTCATCCTTGATCTTCTTGATCAGCGCATAAGAATCGGTTTTGCTGTACTTCTGCGTGTCGACAGCGTCGGTCAGCGCGGAGCCGTACTGATTGCGCAGCTCGGCCAGGTAAGCGGTCGTGTCCTCCGCTTCCGCGATCACACGCTTCGGCTTGCCGGCACTCTTTGCGAACTCGATCAGGACTTCGCATATTTTCTTGACCTGCTCATGGCCGAACTCGATGGCGTTGACCACCTGCTCCTCGGTTGCCTCGCGGGCACCAGACTCGACCATCACGATGCCGTCGATAGTACCCGCCACGGTGATGTTGATGACGCTCTTCTCGCGCTCCTCATAGGTCGGGTTCACGACGAAGTTGCCATCGACCAAGCCAACGCGCACCGCCCCGATGGGGCCGTGAAATGGGATGTCCGAGAGCGCCAGCGCGCACGATGCCGCATTGATCGCGATAATGTCCGGATCGTTCTGTTTGTCCGCCGAGTAGATGAACGCGACGACCTGCGTCTCGTTGCGGTAAGTTTCCGGAAACAGCGGACGGATAGGACGATCGATCTGGCGCGCTGTCAGAATCTCCTTCTCCGCGGGACGGCCCTCACGCTTGATGAAGCCGCCTGGGATGCGTCCGCCGCCATACGCGGTCTCACGGTATTCCACGGTCAGCGGGAAAAAGTCGATGCCTTCCTTTGGCTCCGGTGCGCCAACAGCGGTGGCGAGCACGACGGTGTCGCCCGACGTGACGAACGCGGCGCCCGACGCCTGCTTGGCGATGCGCCCCGTCTCAAAAGTAATCTGCTTGCCCCCGGCAAGCTCCACAGTGGTCTGCTGCTTCATAGCGGCTGTTCTCTCTTTGCTTGGTTTGGAAAGGTGGGTGTTCGCATCGCGACGTCATGCACGCCAAAATGCGAACAGACCGCCCAACCGGCAGCGCGAGGCTCGCGCGCGGCAACAGGGCGGTCTGGATAAACGATCAAATACGAGGTGTGGGTCAATTCAGCTCTCAGACCTTCACACACCCGGCTGCGGCCGAGGGATCGGAGACGCTCCGGCTGCGCAGTTACTTGCGAATGCCGAGCTTGCCGATGACTTCGCGGTAGCGATCGGAATCGTTTTTCTTCAGGTAATCAAGAAGGCTGCGACGCTTGCTCACCAGCATCAACAGGCCGCGGCGCGAACCATGATCCTTCTTGTGCGTTTTGAAGTGCTCGGTCAACTCACCGATGCGTTCGCTCAAAATCGCGATCTGCACCTCGGGGCTGCCCGTGTCGGACTCGTGTGTCCGGTACTTGGCGATAATCTCGTTCTTTTTCTGGCTTGCCAACACTGTAGTTGTGGTGCTCCTGCTTCTGTTCTATCGTTTGCGCTTCGGTAAGGATACCATCGCGCCGCGAACCCCGGCAACGCTACAGGCTATCGCCGGACGGCCTGCTTCGGGTTCAAAGCCGCTGGGGGACGTGCTTCGGCGAAGGCTTGCTCGACTGCGGCAAAGGCAGGCTTGGCACGCAGTTGCGCGTCAAAGAGCAGCGGCCTCTGCGGCAAACCATCGTGACGCGGCTTTTTGTTGTTGAGCCAGCTATGCGCATCATCCAACCCCCAAGCCAACACCGCCCGCACGTTTGGCTCGCGCAGCACCACATCCAGATAGCTGCGATATGTCTCCGCAACTCCCGCGTCCCGCTCGACCGTACCCTGCGGCAGTTCGCGATCGTCCACATCGATCTCGGTCACGAACACCTCTAGATCCATCTCGCGACAGCTTCGAATGAACTGCTGCAGGGCTCCGCCGTACCGGTGTTGCGCCCCGGCGCTGATATGGGATTGGATGCCAACTGCGTCGACAGGAACGTTGCGCTGCTTCAGCCGGCGCAGCAGCATCAGCACGGCAGAGCGCTTGGCAGCGTCGTACTCCGTCTCACCCTCTATGTCGTAGTCGTTGTACGTGAGCAGAGCGCTGGGGTCGGCCTCGCGCGCGGTGCGAAACGCCACCTCCAGGTATGACTCGCCGATCAGCTTCAGCCAGGGCGAGTTCCGCAGGCCATCGGGCCGGCCGTCCCTCGGCTCGACGGCTTCGTTCACGACATCCCAGCTATGCATCCGCCCGGCGTACCGTCCGGCAACCGTGCGAATGTGCTCCGTAAGCAAGCTGCGTGCATTGGCCGCCGTTGCGGTCGCATCGAACCACTTTGGCAACTGCTCATGCCAGCACAGGTTGTGACCACGTAACTTGATGCGGTTGGTTTCCGCGAACTGCATTAGGTAGTCCGCGTCTTCGAAGAAGTATTGGTCGGGTGCAGGCCTGAGTTCGCTCCACTTCATCGCGTTCTCGGCTACGGCGATGCTGCTTTGCTCCATCACTACGCGGCGGTACGCCTCCGATTGCCGCAGCTGGTGCACATTCAATGCGAAGCCTACAAGCAGGTGATGCGCCGCCGCCCGCGCCTTCAACGAACCAGGTAGGCTCACATTGCTTGGCGGCGGGGAGTACGCGGCGACCTTACCCAAACCTGCCCGGTGTGCGCAGCCGGCCAGATGTCCTGCCGCTGCCATCGCGCCTCCAGCCAGCACCGCCCGGCGAGTCAGATGATGGTCTCGAAACTCCTCAGGCACGGTGTGCCTCGCGCTCAATCTGCCGTGTCCATCGCAGAAACCGAACGAATTGTGCCTTCTCGCGCCACACAACGCGCGTCATGTCGGCCACCGTCATGCTTTCAGCATGCAGGCCCGAGTAGGTCTCCATCCGCCATCGCAGGTAAGGGCTGCGCCAGGGCGTGAAGCGGTACCCCCGCGTGGCGTGCCATAGAAAACGCAGAGGCGCGAACATGCGTCGAGTGTAACCGGCATCGGCGCGTTCACGATGAGAGGTAGTCGAAGAGGCTGTTCTTGCCAAGGGCAGCGAGGCTGCTCAGCAGTGCCGAACGTTGCGTCTCTGTACTGCTCAGCTCGGTTGCCAATGCAACCGGATCACTGGCGGCCACCTCCGTCTGCTCCGCTTTCAAATTCGTCTGCTGCGTGGCCGTGTAGGTACTGGCATCCTGCAAACGGCCTGCTCCACTCGCAAGCACGCTTCTCCCATCGATGACAGTCTGCAACGCTGCCCGTATGCTGGCTACCTGATCGCCTGTAGGC
>CAXUEG010000321.1:3003-3315 GCA_964249935.1 uncultured Terriglobus sp. | reverse complement strand
CCATCAGGCGGTCCCATATAGACTCTGCGGGTGTGCTTGAGTTTGGTGCACAGGAGGTTGGCGAGCCGGTATAGGTTGAGCGATAGGCAATGGGCGCATATCAAGAACACGCTTCCTGGCCAGCGATCAGCGCGCCCCCGCTGCCGTCGCAGTACCGCATAAGCAACCGGTTCGCCTGGCGAACGCTGATCGCCAGCACCGTAGAAGCCGAAGCCGCGCTACGCCGCCCGGCCAGAACCTCCGTCAACACCTCAATCTGCTGCAAATCGCGCTTACTCATCTGCACCCAGCCCATCCGTCAGCCCCCATCCC
>CAXUEG010000321.1:0-2993 GCA_964249935.1 uncultured Terriglobus sp. | reverse complement strand
ACATTACTGCGTTGCGCCTACATGTCGACTGTACAGAACCTTCATTATCGGACGAAGCGAAGCAATCCCACTATATGCACGCTTATAGGGAGATCGCAAGATCAGTATGCTTCTCTGGGACCGCCGGACGCCCGAACTCAACGGCGCTGCTGTTCGAAGCTTCTCGGCTCAGGCGCTGTCCAACATCTGCCGCGTCGTTGGTGAAGACCTGTGCATCCTGTGATGCTCGAGAGACGGCGACGTAAGCGAAACGCGTACCGACCAGGTCGGCGCTCGATTTCGCGTCTACGTTGATGAGCACTCGATCTGTGGTGATTCCCTGTGCACTGTGGGAGGTCATCGCATAGCCGTGATCGAAATGCCGCATGTCCTGCGCCTGGAAAACGACGCTTCGCGACGGAGCGCCATCGAGGCAGACCTTGACCCGGCCATCGACGATCTTCTCGATCGTTCCGAGTTCCCGGTTTGCAACGCCCAACTCGCGCACCGGCGCTGTGAACTGGATGCGGTCACCTTTCGCGAAGTCACGATGGATCTCCTGATACACGCTGACGCCCTGCAGGCGTTTGGGATCATAGGTGACCGCGACACCATCGTTGCGCGTGACCGTGAGCCGGTTCTGGTCTGGTTCGATCCGGGCAACCGTGCCGTAGGTTCCTTTCTCCACCCCGAGTTCTTTGCTGCCCCGGGTGTAATGGATCACCTCACCGACGTTGTAACGGGCGGCCCACCGCCGGTCCGCACCTGTGAGGTCATTGCGCGGAATGAGCGTTGGCAGAGTGTGGCTTTCGCGCGCGACGAGGCCCCGGTTCTGAAGTTCCGCACGGACGGCCCGGTTGATCTCGCGCCGGCTGGTGTTGTCGGGCGAGACGACGATCGTATTGTGCGGTGAAGCAGCGAACTCTCGCGCGATCGCGGCATAGCGCGCCTGGGTCTCCGGTATCTGAGTGATGCGCCCCTGCTTCTGCAGCATATCTATTCCTGCAGCTGTTTCGTTCCGGGAGAGGTGCTCGACGACACGGAGCAAGCCCGGATTCTGCTGGCGGACGATCACATCCAGTTGACTGGTGCGCATGCCGGCGTCCTGCATTTGCTGGAAGGGCTTCCCGGCCTCAACTCCCTGATGCTGGCGCACATCTCCGATCACGAGGACACGATCTTGTAGGCCTAACTTGTCCAGGAAGTCGCGCATCTGCCGCGTGCTGGCCAGGCTGGATTCGTCGAGCATGTAGAGATGCCGGCTGGCAGGATCACCTGCGGCACGGTCCTGCCCGCCTCGCACCAAAAAGCCTTGCAGCGTGTCAGCCGAGATGCCGGCTTCACGCAGCTGCTGTGCTGCTTTCGACGCGGGTGCGAAACCTTCCACTGCGTAGCCCTGGCGCTCTGCCGCTTCCCGGATCGCGGCCAGTGTCGTGGTCTTTCCCGTACCTGCGGTCCCCTGCAGACCGTGCACGCGATCGGGCGAAGCAAGCACTTCGGCTACGGCAAGCCTTTGCCCGTAGTTCAGGCGCCCCTGCGACGCAGCGTAATCATCAGCGGCAACACGCGGCAGAATAGGTGACATCTGTTCCTGCCCTGCCCAGAGCTTAGCAATAGCTGCCCTCTCCATCGCGATCGTCTCGGGCGTCGTGTACTGGCGACCGCTCGCGTGCTTCTGTGCTTCGATCTGCTGGAACTCACCCGCAGCCGCGCGACACTCGAAGTTGGCACGGATTTCCGGATAGAGCAGGTCACCCATGCCGCGGCGCAACGCATCGCGCATGAGCAGACGCTCGTCGCTGACCGCCTCGCGCTCGAAGGCGCGCTCCTTTGCATAGGTGACGGCGTCGGAGGCGCGCCGCGAGACATCCGGGTCACGCTGAACCGGCTGAGTGAGAGCGCGCTCACGTGCCTCCGCGACGACTTGCCGGGCCTGGTTTCCGTACTGCGCTGCCATGCGCAGGTGCGCTTCGACTACCTTGCCCGGTGCATGGATCTCTTTCCGGTCACGCGTGCTGTGCGCCGCGATCTGCGCCGCTTCCGCACCCTGGAAGCCGGTCGCTTCCATGTACTGCCGGATCTGTTGGGAACGGGGACTGGATGCCTCCAGATATTCGGCGGTATAGCCCTTGATGTCGGGCGCGCCGCTCCGCCCCGCCTGGATTTCGTAACCGAGGTTGCGGAGCTCGTAGGTCAGCGCCGATTGGTAGACAGCCGTCGCGAACTGTTGCGAGTCGAAGACGGCGCGCTCTTGCAGAGCGCGTATGTTCCCGTCAGACCGCTGTGTCATGTTGAAGATCACCGCATGGGTGTGCAGCTGCGGTGCGGCATAGCCGTCGACGGGACGTGCCGTATCGTGCTCGAACGCTGCAGCGACGAATTTCCCGGTTAGCTCCGGCGCATGGTTGACGCCCATACGTGCGTGCACGAAACGTTCGAGTTCCGTAAGTGCCATTATCACCGCGTGCCGGTGCGCTTCCCTCACCCGCTCGTCGCCTCCGACGAGAGCAGTAAGCGACACGGATTTTGGCGCGGAGAAGGTTGCGTCCCATCCGGCGCGATGCTCGACCGGCCTCACGACCGAACCGTCCGCGGTGGTGTACGCGGTTCCGTCGCGATGACGAATCAACTGCTCACCGGTTCCCGGGTGCTGGCCACTCGCGAGCCGTGCAAAGTGACCGGCGTCGACCGCATCCGCGAGACCGAAACTCTCTGCCATGCGGCCGTGCCATTGGCCTGGGACGGAGTCGCCCTGTTTCCAGTAGTTCTGCTCGGCAGCCGTGAACTCGCTCGCGTGGTAGGTCTGCGCCTGACCGGCGTTGAGCGCCTTCGAGATGGTCAGCATCAGCTACAGCTCCATGCCTGTGACGATGGCGGGAGTGACCGGCTCCGTCGCCGGTGAAAGCGCCTGCTTACCGGCATCTGACGGTGCTTCGCCGTCCTCATCGGCGGCCCCGAGTGAAGCCGGCGCTTGCGTTGCGCGGAGTGAGCGAAGCGTCTTCGGATCGAAGGAA
>CAXUEG010000320.1:0-3316 GCA_964249935.1 uncultured Terriglobus sp. | reverse complement strand
TCGTCCAGGATGTCTTCCTCAAGGCCTACAGCAAGCTTGAGCAGTTCCAGGGCAACAGCAAGTTTTCCACCTGGCTCACCCGCATCGCGGTGAACGAGAGCCTGATGCGGCTTCGCAAGCGCAAAACCAGCCGTACCGTCAGCATGGACCAGGACGTCCAGACCGAAGAAGGCTCCATCCCCCGCGACTTTGCCGACTGGTCTCCCGACCCTGAGCAGCAGCTCTCCACCTCCGAGCTCGGCGACATCCTGCAAAAAACCATCGCCGGTTTGTCTCCAGGTTTTCGCACCGTTTTCACGCTGCGTGACATCGAAAACCTGTCCACGGAAGAGACAGCCAACGCCCTCGGTCTCAGTGTCCCCGCGGTCAAATCCAGATTGCTTCGAGCCCGGCTGCAGCTTCGCGAACGACTCAGCCGCTACTTGAAGCGCAAAGACGGGTCTGTAAAGCCGTGAGCGCCGCAAACCTTTCATTTCGTCCCGCGAGTGCTGTATCCCGCCTCATGCAACGCTCGACTGCAGCACACGGAACCCAACCCTCTGCCGCCGCACCTTCCCCAATCCGTCGTGCATCTGTATCGTGGAGCGTGCTGCCGTGACCTGTACCGATTTCCTCGCACGCATGACCGATTACTTCGACAACGAAGTCGATGCAAAGCTGCTCGAAGAGATTCGCGCGCATCTGGCCGAGTGCGATCACTGCGAAATCCTGGTCAACACCACGCGCCAGACCATCCAGATCTACCGCGACCACCAGGTCTATGAGTTCTCCGCCGAAGTCCGCGAACACACCATCAGCAGCATCATGCATCGCTGCGGCCTCCGCCACTGATCCCGTCCCGCTTTGCTCTTCAGGGCTGCAGCGTAAAGCTGGACACCTGCACCCGCGCGCCAGCCAGCTCTCGCTCCCGCGAAAGCCTGAACACAAGCGTGATCTCGTTAAAGGGAAACGACGAAGCCTTCCCTGCAATCGGAAACTGCAAGGCCTCGCGAACACTGGGCCGCACCGTGGAAACGCGTTTCGCCGCACTGGAACGAATCGGAACCACACCCAGCGAAACCGACTGCGTTCCAGCACGCGTAACGTTCGTCAGGCGAGCCTCCACCTCAATCAGACCCACGCGCGTGTCCGCATTCACCACCGCGACAGACAGGCTTTCACAACAGCTCGCATCCAGCCGTCTGCCGAGGCGCTGGTGAGCCTCCATCTGCAACGGCGTCCAGTCGCTTGAGTGGATGTGCTCCTTGGTCGGATCCCCACGCTGCACCTTCGCATCTGCCCTCGGCCGGACATCCGGAGCCTGGAAGTACCAGTACGCACCGTCAAACGGGATCAGCAGCGGATGCGACAGGTGGACGGCTTCGCCCAGCACGGACTTTGGCGGACTCAGCAGCAGCTTGCGTTTCGGTAAAGGAGGCGCCATCAGCACCACGCCGGAATACACGTGCGACGGCACGGCCATCAGGTGCGGCGCTCCGCGCATCGGGTTCGCAAACACCACTGAAGTCAGCCGCGAAGACCCAAGCCCAAGCCGGAGAAAGGGTGTCAGCGCCAGGCACGTAAGCAGGAAGCACGGCAGCACCGCAAGCCGGGCTCGCACCGGAGCCGCCGACTGTGGCGTCGCCGCCGCGCGCGCCGGCGTGAAGGCCCAGGCCACACATGCCGTCGTCAGAATCACAAGGGAACACGTCAGCGGCAGATCGCGCATCGCTGCCGCGAAGGCGCACAGCTCAAGCAGAGCTGCAATCAGAATGGATGTCCGTGTGAGGCGAAGCGTATGCAATTGAGCAGCAGCCGCAAAGATCGGCTCCTTGGCTGCATCCGACAACGAAACACTCTGCAAATCCGTGTCCTGCCTGCGCTTCGCGAAGCTTGCCACCAGCCCTGCAATCGGAGCCGGCGTCAGCACCACCCAGATCGCATGCTGGGACCAGACCAGCAGCAGCAGCGGAATCCAGATCGCCGAACTCCACGCACACGCAAGTAGCGCCGCACCCGGCCGCCGAAAGTACTCCCGGTACGCCCGGTGGCACAAACCGACGGCTGCGATTGCAGCGAAAGCCGCCACTCCCAGCAGAAACGCCGACCGTGACAGCACACCCGTCCACGAGAGAGTATTCGGGCGCGGCGGCACCAGTAGCGCAACCACACACGTCGCTGTAATCAGCCCCACGGCGAGAGGCACCAGCCACTCCGGCCACGCCTCCGCCGCCGTCGGTTCCGCATCTGCCGCCCCAGCCCGCGCCGGCAACAGTGCCTCACCCCCGCGGAGCCGCAGGGCAGCCCTGCCCGCTACCAACCCTGAGATTGCGGCGACCGCCTGCCAGCCGCCGACCTTCTCCTCCGCAAGATCTCCTAAGACGGCCTCGCGATCCGCCCCATCCAGCAGCGAAGACACTGCTCGCAGCACGCCTCCGGTGAGCCGGCCGCCTGCACGTCTCATTCCGCCCATGCAACACCTCGGCTCACCTGCGTCACCGCTTCAAAGAACGACTTCGCGGCAACCACACCCTTGGGTGTAAGTCTCACCATGCGCTTCGCGCGGCCACCACGCTCAGCGGTAGCCGCCCCGACCCAGCTCTGCACCCAGCCCTTCTGCTCCATCCGATCCAGCGTCGTGTATAGCGCTCCGATCGATGGCTGCCTTCCCACCTCCGCCAACAAACGACGGATCGCCGCTCCATACGCCTCATCTCCCAGGCGAGCCACAGCCGTCAGTACCAGGTATTCAAATTCACCGGTCATTACCTCTGCAAAAATACAAGCCTGGGCTGGTCTCTTCCAAGAGCCTCTCAAGAAGAGCCAAGTCCATGGAGTCATCGTGGTCTTGGGTCATCAGTACGACTTCGATGGGCGGCAGATCGAAAAAGCGAGAGCTCGGTTTGTTCCGGCGCATTGGGTATGGGATTCCTGACCGGCGCCGCCAACGAAAACGCAAGTAAACAGCTCGGACGTCTCCTATAGCGCTTGCGTCTGCCACCTGGCCGAACACATCGACCGGCCGTTGATGAATCTTCCGAGCCTCCGGCGAGATCCGAGGCAAGCATGTGACGCAGTCGCAGGTTGCAAAAGTCGATGATCGGATCCGTGTGATGAAGTTCCCAGAACAAGGCCGAGCCGATACACAGGTCAGGCCGATGACAAACATTCACAAGACAAAGGCCGAGCCAAACCAGTCCTCGGTCTGTCCCCGGTCAAGCAGCAACCCGGGGCAGCTGAACCCACCCCCATCAGGGGTGATTCCCGCGCCGTCTATGCGCAGCTTGCCACCCGTCCGAACTGCCCGGCGTTCCGCCTCAAATTGCGGAGGATCGAA
>CAXUEG010000319.1:0-3326 GCA_964249935.1 uncultured Terriglobus sp. | reverse complement strand
GAGAGATGAAGACCCATCAAGTGTACGTAGGAAGAAGATGTAGTGGCTTTCCACCCCGGTAGCGAAGAAGACCGCCTATGACGCCCGACTCGGCCACACCATGCTTATACCCCGACGCGAGCCGGACGAATTCATCGTCAAGGTTCTCCAGATACTGCAACGTCCGTCTAGCCCCAAAACGCCGGAGCGAGTCGCGCCGAAGAACTTCAGGATCGTTGTCGGCACGCGGGGAAAAGGCGATCACTCTTTAGGCAGCCCTTTCCGCGGCGATCTCGGCCCTGAGTTCCTGGATCATTCGCTTTAGCGGATTCCCTGGAGCGACGCCGCTGTCCAAGCCGGCTTGCAGCATTCCCCTGAGTCCCTCAGTTCTCTGCTCGTCGGTTAAACCGTCCAACGCGGTGTCGAGCGCCCACCGGACTGCAGCTTCCATGGGGACGGCGCCTTTGGCATACATGATCTGTTCGGCAACTTGCTCGTATGGCTGCTCCAGTTCGATGGTCATGACGATCTCCTTCCAGCTTCAGCTTAGTCGCCGGCGGCGTAGTGCGGTTCTGGTTCGTGAATATGCGCCTGGAACTCCTTGTCGGCTTCTTCGGTGCCGAGGTAGCGGCGGCCGATGCGGTCGAAGAAGAGGTAGACCACCGGCGTGGTGAACAGCGTGAGCACCTGCGAGACGATGAGCCCGCCCACGATGGTGATGCCGAGGGGACGGCGCAGTTCGGAGCCGGTGCCTGAGCCAAGCGCGAGCGGAACGCCACCGAGCAGGGCCGCCATGGTGGTCATCATGATCGGGCGGAAGCGCAGGAGGCAGGCCTGGTAGATCGACTCCTCGGGCGTCTTACCCTGTTCGCGCTCGGCTTCCAGCGCGAAATCGATCATCATGATGGCGTTCTTCTTGACGATGCCGATCAGCAGGATGATGCCGATGAGCGCGATGACGCTCAGGTCTGTGTTGGTGATCTGCAGCGCAAGAATGGCGCCGACACCGGCGGACGGCAGCGTGGACAGGATGGTGATGGGGTGGATGTAGCTTTCGTACAGCACGCCGAGCACGATGTACACGGTGATGAGCGCGGCGAGAATGAGCAGCGGCTCGTTGGTAAGAGACGCCTCAAAGGAGGCAGCCGTGCCCTGGAAGCTGGCGTTCACGCTGAGCGGCAGGTTGAGCTGCTTTTCGGCCTGGCGCACCTGCTTGACGGCATCACCGATGGAGTATCCGGGAGCAAGATTGAAGGACAGGTTGACCGATGGGAACTGGCCCTGGTGCGATACCGCCAGCGTGGTGTCTGTCTGCTCGAAATGCGTGAAGGTGCTGAGCGGCACCTGCATGCCGTTGGAACTCTTGACGTAGATGTTGTCGAGGGCGGTGGGATTGCGCTGGAACTTGGGGGCGACCTCGAGAATGACGTGGTACTGATTCTGCTGCGTGAACATGGTGGACACCTGGCGCTGGCCGAAGGCGTCGTAGAGCGTGTCGTCGATGTTCTGGGGCGTGATGCCGAGCCGGGATGCGGTATCGCGGTCGATTACGAGGCTTGCCTGGAGGCCGTCCGTGGTTTGATCGGTGGCGACGTCGGTGAGCGCGGGCAGCGACTTGAACTTCTGCAGAATGATGTCGGAGTAGTGCACCAACTCGTCTGAACTGGCGTCCTCGACGGAGTACTGGTACTGGGTGCGTGCGGTGCGGTTTTCGACGGTGAGGTCCTGCAGCGGCTGCAGATAGGTCTGGATACCCTCAATCTGGTTGAGCCTGGGCTGCAGGCGGCGGATCACGCCCACGGCGTCGGTCTTGCGATTTTCCTTGTCTTTCAAGTCGATCTGGATGCGGCCGGAGTTGAGCGTGCTGTTGGTGGCGTCGATGCCGATGAAGGAGCTGATGGATGCGACGTCGGGATCCTGCAGGATCTGGTATGCGAGCGCCTGCTGCTTCTGGCTCATGGCACCGAAGCTGGTGTCCTGGGCGGCATCGGTGATGGCGAGCAGCTCGCCCGTGTCCTGCACGGGGAAGAAGCCCTTTTGCACGACGGCATAGAGAAAGAAGGTGAGCGCGAAGGTGGCGGCGGTGACCAGCAAAGTAAGCACCTGGTGGCGCAACACGAAGCGCACTCCCACGGCGTATTTGGCGATAACCCAGTTGAAGAAATCTTCGCCTTTTTTATAGAAAGTGCCCTTTTGATCCTCGGGGGTGTGGCGCAGCAGCTTGGCCGCCATCATGGGAGTGAGGGTCAGCGAGACGACTGCGGAGACCAGGATGGTGACTGAGAGCGTGACGGCAAACTCGCGGAAGAGCCGGCCGACGATGTCGCCCATGAAGAGCAGCGGAATGAGCACCGCGATAAGCGAAATGGTCAGCGAGAGGATAGTGAAGCCGATTTGCTCGGATCCCATGAGCGCGGCTTCGAGCGGCGAGTGGCCCTGCTCCAGATAGCGATCGATGTTTTCGACCATGACGATGGCATCGTCGACGACGAAGCCGGTCGAGATGGTCAGGGCCATGAGCGACAGATTGTTGAGCGAGTAGCCCAGGAGGTACATGACGCCGAAGGTGCCAACGATGGAAAGCGGCACCGCGATGGACGGGATGATGGTGGCGCGCCAGGAACGCAGAAAGAGGAAGATGACCAGGATGACCAGACCGATGGTCAGCAGCAACTCAAAGAGCACGTCCTTGACGCTGGCGCGGATGGTATTGGTGCGGTCGGTAAGGACTTCGAGCTTGACCGAACCGGGGAGCGTGGCCTGGAGGCGCGGCAACAGAGCCTGAATGCTGTCGACCACGCCGATGATGTTGGCGCCGGGCTGGCGCTGGATGTTGACGATCACGGCCGGGTGAACTTCGGGAGCCTCACCATTCTCTCCAGCCCGGCCCATCCATGCAGCCTGGAACATGTTTTCGGCGCCGTCGATGGCGTTGGCGACATCGCGCAGGTAGACCGGCGAGCCGTTGCGGTACGCAATGATGGTGTTGTTGTAGTCCTTGGCGGCGAGCAACTGGTCGTTGGCGCCGATGATGTAGCTCTGGTGCGCGCCGTTCAGGTTGCCTTTCGCCTGGTCGACGTTGGCATTGGCGAGAGCGGAGCGCATGTCTTCCAGCGACAGGCCCTGGCCGGCGAGAGCGGTGGGATTGGCCTGGATGCGGACGCCCGGCTTCTGCCCGCCGGCGATGGAAACCAGGCCAACGCCAGACATTTGCGAGATCTTCTGGGCGAGGACGGTGTCTGCAAGGTCTTCGACCTTGGTCAGCGGCAGCGTATCGCTCGTGAGCGCCAGGGTGAGGATAGGCGCGTCGGCCGGGTTGACCTTGTTGTAGATGGGCGGGTTGGGCA
>CAXUEG010000318.1:0-3347 GCA_964249935.1 uncultured Terriglobus sp. | reverse complement strand
CGTCAAAGCATCGGCACTCACGCGTAAAAGCATCGGCAATTTAAAACATTGTCATCCTGAGCAAAGCGAAGGACCTGCTTTGGCAACGCGAGCGCGAAGCGCGAGCCCTAATTCGTACCGCCCCACCCCGTCAGTCCAACCGGAATAAACACCCACGGCATCACCGTGGGTGCGGAGCCGAAAACTCGCATCTTGCTCAAAGCAGCACGTCCGCTCCAGCCACCCCACGACCGTTTACTTCTCACTCGTAGGTGGCACCAGCCCTTTCAGCCGCAAATACGTCGAAAGCTCCGCATACTGCTCGTTGTCATGCGACACGTTGCCCCACGCCAGCCCGATGCGCGACCGCTTCCCCTGGCCTGCCGTCAGCGCCTCGGTCACATTCGCCGGCGTCAGCGCCGCGTAGGCCTTGTCGCACTCCGCAAAGCTCGCCTTCAGCCCCGCCACGACCGCATCCTTCCCGGCATCATCCCCGGGCACGCTCTTCGCATCGAACGTGCCGCCGTTCAGCGTCGTGCACGTATGAAACTGCGCTTCCGTCACGTGGTTCACCACGCGCGCAAAGCTGCGGATCTCTGGTGTCGGCTTGTACCCGTACTGGTCGGCCGGCATCTTCTCCGCCGCCTTGATCACGTTCGGCTTGAGCCGCTCATACGATCCGCGCACCTCCGCCGCCGGATCACCGGTCGGCGCCGGCCCATGATTCATCTGCGCCATCTGTCCAAACGCCGCCGTCGCAGCTGACATCCCCAGCACCAACGCACCTATCTTTCGAACCGCCATCTCGTTCCCTCCGTGCACCGTTCTACTACACACGAGCGTTCGCACGGAGTCAGCAGTGCAACAGGATGGCGCCGCTTAGTTCCTGGGCAGCGCGTAAAAGAACAGCTCCCTCGTCCCCGCCAGTACCATCTCATCGCCCCGCGGCGACAGCGCATACGTGTCGCGGCCAAGTGCGAAATCATTCGCGGTGATCGTCGAGACCGCCTTACCGTCCGACGTGCGATACACCCCGATCACCTCAGTCGCCAGGTCGGGCCGGCCGAACTCCTGCCCGGGTGTGATCGAGTGCGAAGCCCGCACCACGCGCACCGCGAATCTGTCTGCATTCGCCTCCTCCGAAGTTTGCATCAGTTCATCCGACGGCGAGTCCGCCTTCAGCACAGGCCGCCCATCCTCACGCAGCATGCGGTACCAGTGCGCGCCCGATGCGGTGCACCCCACCACAAACGCCAGTCCGCTCGCCGGCACGGAGAGCTCAGGCCGGCATGCCGATCGAAGCGTCGCCAGGTTCGTCTCCCTGCGGTTCCAGTCATACCTCGACAGCCTCCAGCGGCCGGCGCTCTCCCGCGTCAGGCGCAGTTCCCCCGTTGCATCCAGCACAGGCAGCGGACTTCGCGTCGAGCGCTCTGCCGTCGCCAACGGCTGCAGCGCGCCATCCAGCACGCGCACATCCACCGGCTCTTCCGGCTCTTCTGCCAGGTCGGCGGCCAGCTGCCGGTGTACATCTTCGCTGTAGCGTTCGCGGACCGTTCCCAGGGCGACGCGGTCTCCCTTCGGCGACACCGTCACAAACGCGATACGGCCATCCAGCCGCAGCCGGTGCTCCACGCGAAGCTCCTCATCCAAAAGCTGCAGCTCGTGCCCCATGTGCACCAGCACGTGTCCGCTCCCTGCGCGCCACAGGTAGGCCCCGTTGCCGCGCACCCGCCACTCCACCACGCGCCGCACGCTCAACGAGTGCGCATCCACCAACACTGCACGCACGGTGCGCGCACCATCTTCACCAAAGGTGTCGTGTTCTCGTAGAGAGTGCGGGTCAAAGGTGCACAGCAACGTATCGTCATCCAGAAACGTCAGTGTCGTTTCGCGGTTGAACTCCGTTATGAGCCGCTTGTCATGCGGAGCATAGCCAAGACTGCGCATCGGCAGTGACCGCACCGCCGCGACCGCCGTCTCGCTGGATGTCGTGCCCCCAGGGAGCACGTTGCACCCCTCATGACACACCTCCGTCGCCTCCGCCTCATCCACCTTGATCGCAATGTGCGCGCGGTTCGATGTCGCCGCAGAAACCGGCTTCGCGGACAGGCTCTTCTCAACGCCAGAGATATTCGCCGCGCTGGCAACGGCCTTCATGGGCGGTCGCGCCGGCATCAGCACCAGTACCGTGCCCCTCTCCAGCCGCACATCGTGCTTCCGCGCGGTGACCACGCTGCCGCCATGCGGTCCGGTTCCCACAGACAGCGCGACATCCGGAATGTGGATCACGTCGCCAAACTGGACGCTGCTCGGCAACACAAGGGTGGGGCGGGGCGAATAGTTGCTCAGGTCCGAGGCTGCATTCACGCTACGGAACGCATTCGAGCCAGGACCGCTACCCCCGACAGCTAAAGGCTGGTCCGCCAGCGGCGGTGCCTCGGTCACGCCGCTTTGGCCCGTCGACCCGCCGCCCGGCGCCAGCACCGCAACCGCAAGCAGAGCCATCGGCATGGAGGCAGCACCATTGCAGTCGGCCGCCGTCAACACCAGTTCAAGGCTTCCGTTCGGACTCGTCTTGCTGCGCCGCGTCACCTCGACAACGCTTCCTTGCACCGTCGCTCCGGCCAGCAGCGTGCAGTCCGGCCCAACCCAGCGCTGCCGCACCTCCAGCACCACAGGTGCGCCCGGCGCAAGTTGAGCGGTGTTCAAGGCCTTGTACGTAGACACCAGCAAGGGCGTGACCGTTGGAGCCTTTGCCAGCTCCGCCGCGATCGCCTGGGACTTCACGGTGGTGGGCGCAGCCGGACCTTGCGCGAGCACCGCAACCGCATTCCCGCACGCGCACATCAGCGCGCACGCTGCAATCGCTTTCATTTGCAAAGGAAAGCCCCTCGCGCGCAAGAATACATCGCCCCGCATACGCCCGAAAAGCCCTTCACCAGCCTCTATACCGCACCTGAATCAACTTTTGGAGAACTCCCCTCCACATTGTCATCCTGAGCAAAGCGAAGGACCTGCTTTCTTCTAAGCCGGCAGGCAGCTTCGGGGTAGCACGCCTTTGTTTCCCTTAATGATTGCGCCACCTCAAGACTCACGCCAGCTCCATCACAATCGGCGTGTGATCGCTCGGCTTCTCCATGGTCCGCGGCGCCTTATCGATCTCGCATCCAACCAGCCGCCCGTGCAGCGCCGGCGACAGCAGAAAGTGATCGATGCGAATCCCCCGGTTCGTCTCAAACGCGTTGCGAAAGTAGTCCCAGTACGTAAACAGCCCGCCCTGATCCGGGTAGAGCGTGCGGAACGCATCCATCCATCCCATCGCCAGCATCTGCGCATACCGAGCCTTCACCTCCGGCTGAAACAGCGCG
>CAXUEG010000317.1:0-3350 GCA_964249935.1 uncultured Terriglobus sp. | reverse complement strand
CCACACCCGCCGCGACCTCGTGCACGATCGGAACGCAGGTAAACCGGTGGCTGCAGCTTTCCAACAGGTGCATGATGTTGCCGCCCGCCAGGTAAAAGCAATGCGTATAGCCCAGTTGATGGAGCCACTCGGCCATCAGGTCGGAATACTTCGTACTCATCGGTAGCTCTCAATCACCTGCTCGACCGCACCCCGCGCCTCATGCAGCGTCTCGGGCGTGCGCGGCAGCTTTATCAGTTCCACCCTGCCATCCGGCGCGATCAGAAGAAAGGTGTAGAAGTCTTTGCCGTGCTTCTTGTCCGACCCGATGCGATCCAGCACGTCCTCCAGATCCAGCGTCGGCAGCACGGAACGCACCGTCGCATCCGCCCCGATCATCTCCCGCAGATGCTCCCGCAATTGCCTCACCTGCGGAGCGCTGCTGTAGTCCACGCCGGCCCGCTCCCCCATCGCAATCGCGCACTCAATGCCCAGCCCCACGCCGATGCCGTGCGCGATCGCAAAGTGCGACGCACCTTCCATCGCATGCCCGAAGGTGTGCCCGAAGTTCAACAAGAGCCGCTCCTTTTTGTCGAACTCATCCACCTCAATGAACCACTGCTTCGACCTCAGGCTGTTCAGGATCAGTCCCTCGAGCGCCTCCGATCCCATCTCCACCGAAGGCCCAAAGCTCATGTGCTTCGCAAAGCTTTCCGGCCCGCGGCAAAAGCAGATCTTCACCGCTTCGATCAACCCGCTCGCGCGCTGATCCGTCGGCAGCGTCCGCACAAACTCCGGGTCCACCAGCACCCGTTCCGGCGGATGAAACGTCCCTACCAGGTTTTTATACGGCCCCACATTGATGCTGGACTTGCCGCCAATGCACGAGTCCACCATCGCCAGTACCGTCGTCGGCACATACGTCCACTTGAGGCCGCGCATGTACACCGACGCGATAAACGCCGAGAGGTCCTGAATGATTCCACCGCCCACCGCCACCAGCTCCGTCGACCGGTTCGCTCCGCCGCGCCGCATCTGCTCGATCAGCGCCGGTGAAGCCTCGAGTGCCTTGTTCGTCTCTACCGCCTCCACAAACACCGGCTGCGCCGCTCCCCCGGGCCAGCTCGGCGCAAAGAAAGAATCCGCGATCACCGCGCGGCCGCCGAACTCGCCCGCCCAGCGCGCAAATCCACCCGCCTCCACGTGCACGTTGTATTCCCCCGTCGACGACTGAACCCTAAACGATGCGGACACGGCTGAACCCCAGATCGGCGGCGACAAACTGGCCGGTAATGCCGGTGTTCTCCGGCGAACACAGATACAGCACCGCCGACGCCACATCCTCCAGCGTCGACAGCCTCCCAAACAGCGTCGCCGACTCCAAGGCACCGATCTGTTCCGCGCTCAGGTTCTTCCGCGTCATCGGCGTATCCAGCGCCCCCGGCAGCACCGCGTTCACCAGGTGCCCGTCCGCGCCCAGGTCCGCCGCCAGCGACAGCACCAGCCCCTGCAGCGCCGCCTTGGTCATCCCATACGTCAGCTTGTTCTGCCGCGCGATCGTCTGCCAGATCGAACTGATCACGCAAAGCTTCGCCGGCGCCGTCAGCAAATCCGCCCGCAGCAGCGCCTGCGCCGTCACCAGCACATACGTGCAGTTCGCCCGGTAAATCTCCTCATGCTCGGCAAGATCCACCGTCCGAATGTTGTCGTTCAGATTCGCGCCCTGCGCCCAGCACACCGCATCGAACGGCCCTGTCGCTGCCAGCGGACCGCCGGGAACGTCGGGGTTCGCCAGCCCGGGCCCAAATGGATCCAGCGACACCGCGTGAACCCCTGGCACGAAGTCGCCCTCCGGCTTCGTTCTTGCAACAGCCGTCACGTCCCAGCCCCGGCCCGCAGCCGCCGCCGTAATCGCACCACCAATTGCCCCGCTCGCCCCAAAGACGAGAAGCCGGTGCGGCATTACCGGTTCAAGACCGCCCAGCGCTTCTCGAGCATGTCGATGCGCTTGGCGTCTTCCTGCTGAATGCTGCCGTAATAATCGCGCTTGTTCAAGAGCCACAGCAACTCAAAATGGACCGCATTCAGCAGCCCCTGGTCAATGTGCGGCTGCTTCGCCGACTGCGCGTCAAAGACCACCTTGCGCGTCTCAAACCGCTGGAGATGCACATCGACCATCTCCTTGAGCACCGGGATCGAATCGCTCGAGACTCCGCCGCCCACCACCAGGTCGATCCCCTTGGCCTTCGCCGCCGCGGCCGTCTTCAAGACGTAGTCCGTCACCTCGCGCCCATTGATCGCATCGCGTCCCAGGTTCGCCGACAGCGAAAAGTCCACGCGCCCAAACACCGCGCCCGCGATCTCCGGGCACTTCGCCGCGAACTCCATCATCTCGTGCAGATTCTGAAACGCGTTGATCGTCTCCAGGTTGAACAGGAACTCCGTATCCTCCTGCTCTTCCTTCGAATAAACCTTGTCCACCGCTTCGGCAAACTTCGACAACGCATACCGGCTCTCGATCATCGGCGCAATAATGTAGTCCACACCGATCTGCTTGGTCTCGATCAGGTCGCGCATCGCCTCGCACCCGCCGATCTTGATCGCCAGCTTCAGCCCCGCCTTGCGGCAAATCTCCACCAGGCGCAGCATCTCATCCACGCGCGTGCCCTCGGCCTCATACTCTGCCTTCACCGCCAGGTAGCCATATTCCTGCCTGCCCTTGGTCAGCAGATCCAGCATCTTGCGCTCGCGCCCGTTCATCCTTCATCTCCTGAAAACGTCTTGCCCAGCGGGCACCCAAAACTCACACCGAAACCACTGGCATCTCAGGCGACATCTACGCCGAAATCGGCAGCAGCGCGCTCTGTTCGGCAAACGCGTGCATCGTCTCCGCAATGTAATCCAGCATCGGCTCCGTCAACCCCGGGAACACGCCCACCCAGAACACATGATCCATCACAAAGTCCGTGTTGGTCAGCTCGCCTACCACGCGGTGCTCCCAACCCTCATACGCCGGCTGACGCAACAAATTCCCCGCAAAGATAAGCCGCGTCCCGATCTTCTTCGAATCCAACAGCCGCGTCAGCTGCTCGCGCGTAAACGGAGCATCCGGCTTCACCGCAATCGGAAACCCGAACCAGCTCGCATCGCACCCCGGCGTTGCCTCCGGCAGCATCAGCCACTGCTCCATGCCAAGCGCCTGCAGCTTGCGCTTCAGGTACACAAAATTCTCTTTACGCCGCGCGATAAAGTGCGGCAGCTTCGCAATCTGCGACACGCCCAACGCCGCCTGCATGTCCGTCGCCTTCAGGTTGTAACCAACATGCGAGTACGTGTACTTGTGGTCATACCCGCACGGCAGCGTCCCCAGC
>CAXUEG010000316.1:0-3351 GCA_964249935.1 uncultured Terriglobus sp. | reverse complement strand
CGTTCCTGATGCCGATCGAGGATATCTTCTCGATCTCGGGTCGCGGCACGGTGGTCACCGGGCGCATCGAGCGGGGCAAGATCAACGTGGGCGGACCTGCGGAGATCGTCGGCTTCCGGGACACGCGGCAGACGGTGGTCACCGGTGTCGAGATGTTCAAGAAGCAGCTGGACGAGGGTCTCGCCGGGGACAACGCGGGTCTGCTCCTGCGCGGTATCGCGAAGGAAGACGTGGAGCGCGGCATGGTTCTGGCCAAGCCGGGATCGATCACGCCGCACACCCAGTTCAAGGGCGAGATCTACGTCCTGAGCAAGGAAGAGGGCGGCCGCCACACGCCGTTCTTCAACGGCTACCGCCCGCAGTTCTACTTCCGGACGACGGACGTGACGGGATCGGCGAAGCTGCCGGAAGGCACGGAGATGGTGATGCCGGGCGACAACGTGTCGCTCGAGGTCACCTTGCACACGCCGGTGGCGATGGAGAAGGGTCTGCGCTTCGCCATCCGCGAGGGCGGACGCACCGTGGGCGCCGGCACCATCACCGAGATCGTCAAGTAGCGCTTCGCGCCGTGCTCGACGTCGCTCCCGCGACGTGACCGAAGCGGCACAACGATCACATAAACACACCAAGGGCCGCATCGAGAGATGCGGCCCTTTGGTGTTGAAAATAGGCGACAGCTTCTATCGCTGCGGCCCTTCTGCGGTATGTCGCAGCTTGTGCGCTGAAGCGGTT
The DNA here is from genome assembly GCA_964249935.1 of uncultured Terriglobus sp. Classification (GTDB taxonomy): domain Bacteria; phylum Acidobacteriota; class Terriglobia; order Terriglobales; family Acidobacteriaceae; genus Terriglobus. Next base: position 2,619 of record CAXUEG010000316.1, on the reverse strand, counting down.
AGCCGAGGCGATGTTTTTCGCAGAGGCGGGATCGGTCGAGGTTATTTCGCCGACGCTTCAGATCCCCGCGTCTTTGGGTGAATGGCAGCCATGGCCGGCAGCCGTGGTGCGCTGCGATACGTCCTATGCAGATTGCCGGTCGCTGGTCAGGACCGTAGGAATGCGAGCAGGTCGGCGTTGATCGTGTCGGCTTGCGTCGTTGGCATGCCGTGCGGGAACCCCGGGTAAAACTTGGTCGTGGCGTGCTTCAGCAGCTTTGCAGCGAGTGGGCCGGAGATGGGGAATGGCACCACCTGATCGTCTTCTCCGTGCATGACGAGTGTGGGCACGTCGATGGCTTTCAGGTCTTCCGTGAAGTCCGTTTCAGAGAAGGCGCGAATGCCTTCGTAATGAGCCTGCACGCTGCCCATCATGCCTTGACGCCACCAGTTATCGCGGATGCCCTGGGAGATGGTTGCGCCCTCGCGGTTGTAGCCATAAAAGGGAAGGGTGAAGTCCTGGTAAAACTGGGCGCGGTGAAATGCGGTGTTTTCGCGAATCTGATCGAGTAGCTCGATCGGCACGCCGTTCGGATTGCTGTCGGATTTGAGCATGATCGGTGTCACGGCGCTGATCAACACAGCTTTGGAGACGCGGCCCTTGCCATAGCGGGCAGTGTATCGGGCCACCTCGCCGCCGCCGGTAGAGTGGCCGATGTGGACGGCATCGGGCAGATCGAGTGCTTGCACGACGGCGTCCACATCCGCGGCATAGGTATTCATGTCGTGGCCGGTGGCGACGTGAGACGACCGGCCGTGGCCCCGACGGTCATGTGCGATGACCCGGTAGCCGCGCGAAAGAAAGAACATCATCTGCCCGTCCCAGTCGTCTGCGCTCAATGGCCAGCCATGATGAAAGAAGAGAGGCTGGCCGGTGCCCCAATCCTTGTAGTAGATCTTTGCGCCATCTTTGCTTGTCACGAAACCATCCATACGCTTTCCTCACCTTTCTTGAAGCGGAGTAACGGCACTGGAGAGCGCGCCCGGCGTCTCCTGCAGTTATGCGCCGCTTCGTGTGGTCTACTGTAGCGCTGATGATGGCAGCGAGTACGCTGATTCGACCGAAGTCGGGTTCTGGTTGTTGAAAAGCTGATGGTGAGTTCTCTAAGCAAATGGGATGGTGGAAGAGTTCGACGCATCGAGAGATGCGGCTGTACCGTTTGGACGAGTGACGCGGCCGCCTGCAGGTCGAGCACTGGGGAGAACGGGACTGCTCAGGATGTGGACGGACTTTGCTGCAAGAGATGGTTGAGCCGGATGGCATTGGCGATGGCGTGACCGAGTGCGGTGTTGTCGAAGATGATCCAGGATTCTTGCGTGGCGCTTTGCTCCTCAATTGCCAGGAGCCGGTCGGCGAAGGCTCGCAGCCAGGCTTCGTCGTATTCAGAGTAGTAGGTGCGTGGCGCGCCGTGCAGACGCCAGTAGGTGATGCCGGGCCAGCCGCCTGGGTGCGCGGCGAGGTCTGCTGCTTTGGGTGGGTCGGCGGCGACACGTGCGATTGCGGATTCGCGCAGAAGCCGGTCGGCCTGCCCGGTAAACCAGCTGGGGTGGCGCGGTTCGGCCACAACCATGCCGCGGTGTAGCTCGCGCAAGGTGGTGAAGAACTCGTGAGCGATCCCTTCGTCGAAGGCGAGCTTGGGCGGGAGTTGCACGAGCACGGGACCGAGCTTGTCGCCGAGGGCTGCGATCTCCTGGAAAAAGACTTGAAGTGGAGCGCCCGGGTTCAGCAGTTTCGCGGCATGCGTGATTGTCTTTGGCATCTTCACGGAGAAGCGGAAGTCGTCCGGGGTGACTGCGGCCCAGCGCTTCCATGTGTTGGACCGGTGCGACTTGGAGAAGGTGGAGTTGATCTCCACGCAGCGCAGGGTGCTGGTGTAACGCTCCAAGTGGGACTGCGCTTCGGCTGTATCCGGGGCAGAGAAAAGGTCGAGATGCTGCCGGGGCACGGTCCAGCCCGCTGTGCCGACGCGGACATTCATTGCTGTAAGAGTACACGTTTGAGATGGCAGAGCGGCCGTGCTTGCGCCCGTGTCGCAGGTCGTTGAAGGACACACCGCCGCATCGATATTGTTCTGGTATGCACGGAGGTGTTGGCCTTGAGCTCGCCAAAAACGACGACGAACACAGCATCCGCTTCGGAACATATCGACGCGCGCGTGAAGGAGCTGGCGGACTGGCGCGGAGAGACGCTCGCGCGTGTGCGTGCCCTAATCCACGCCGCTGTGCCGGGGGTGGTGGAGGAGTGGAAGTGGCGAGGCGTGCCGGTGTGGTCGCACGCGGGCATTCTTTGCACGGGCGAGACGTACAAGAGTGTCGTCAAGTTGACCTTTGCCAAGGGTGCTTCGCTGAGCGACCCGGCGGGGCTGTTCAACAGCAGCCTGGAAGGCAAGGTGCGGCGTGCGATCGACCTGCATGAAGGCGATGAGATCGAGGAGGCTGCATTTCAGGCGTTGATGCGTGCCGCGGCGGAGGCGAACACCAAAGCACGCAAGCCGAAGGCGGTGAAGCGCTCTGCCAAGACGGCCGGCGGCGCTTAATGCATCGTGTAGACGAGGCGCGGCTTGCCGGGGCTGTTCCAGGT
>CAXUEG010000315.1:0-3358 GCA_964249935.1 uncultured Terriglobus sp. | reverse complement strand
TGCTCGGCTTTACCGCGGAGCCGCACGAGTCGAACTCGTCGCGCTACTCGACTGATATTGCCAAGCGCCTGCCGATTCCGATCTTCCATGTGAACGCCGAAGACCCCGACGCCGTGATGCGCGTCGCAAAAATCGCCGCGGAGTACCGCGCGAAGTTCGCCAGCGACGTGGTGGTCGACCTGATCGGCTATCGCCGCCACGGCCACTCCGAGGTCGACGATCCTACCGTCACGCAGCCGCGCCGCTACGCCCGCATCAAGGAAACCGCGCCGCTGTACAAGAGCTACGCGGAGCGCCTCGGCATCGACGCCTCGGGCGAGATCGCCGAAATTCAGCAGCAATTCTTCCTCGATCAGGCGCACGGCAAAGAGGCCGAGCACCCGCCCGCGCTCAGCGAACTGCCCAGGTACTGGGAAAGCTACCAGGGTGGCCGCCTGCCCAAGGGCGAGGACGTCGCAACCGGCCTCACTGCCGATGAGGTCCAGCCGCTCATGGCGCAGCTGACCGCCGCCCCTGCCGACTTCCACGTGCACCCCAAGGTGCAGGCCCTGCTCAAGCAGCGCACCGAAATGGGCGAAGGCAAGCGCCCGTTCGACTACGGCACCGCCGAGCTCCTCGCCTACGCCTCGCTACTCAAGACCGGCACGCCCGTCCGCCTCCGCGGGCAGGACACGCAGCGCGGCACCTTCAACCAGCGCCACTCCGTCTGGGTCGACACAGAAACCGAGCTGCGCTACTCCCCGCTGCAGCACCTCGGCGAAAACCAGGGCCGCTTTGAGGTCTACAACTCCATGCTCAGCGAGGCCGCCGTCCTCGGCTTTGAATACGGCTACAGCCGCGATTTCCCCGAAGCGCTGGTGCTTTGGGAGGCGCAGTTCGGCGACTTCGCCAATGGCGCGCAGATCATCATCGACCAGTTCATTGCGGCGGGCGAGGCCAAATGGGGCCTGCAGTCGGGCGTCGTCCTTCTGCTGCCGCACGGCTACGAGGGGCAGGGCCCGGAGCACTCCTCCGCGCGCGTCGAGCGCTATCTCCAGCTCTGCGCCACGGACAACATGATCGTCGCCCAGCCGTCGAACGCCGCGCAGTACTTCCACCTCCTGCGCCGCCAGGCGCTCTCGCCGTACCGCAAGCCGCTTGTCGTCTTCACGCCCAAGAGCATGCTGCGTCACCCTGACGCCGTTTCGCCCGTCGCGGACTTCGCCGCACCGCGCTTCCGCAAGGTGCTCGCGGACGGCGAAGCGAAAGACCCGCGCCGCATTCTCGTCTGCTCCGGCAAGATCGGCCACAACCTTCGCGTCGAGCGCGCCAAACGCGGCGACTACACCACCGCCATTGTCTTCATCGAGCAGCTTTACCCGTGGCCGGCCGAAGATCTGGAAGCCGCCCTGTCGCAATACCCCAATGCCGAAGAAATCGTCTGGGTGCAGGAAGAGCCGGCGAACATGGGCCCGCTCACCTACGCCTACCCGTTGCTGAAGCGCTCCGCCGGAAGCCGCCGCGTGCTGCGCATCACACGCTCGGCCGCGGCCAGCCCCGCAACCGGCTCGGCCAAGGCGCACGAGCTCGAAGAAAAGGCACTCATCGAGCTCGCCTTAGGCAAGGGCGGCAAGCGGTAAGCTGTGTGGCGCGTTCTGCGCGCTCTCGGCTTCGCAAGGTACGGCCTGAGAACGAGCCGCACCTTGGCTGCATCAGAGCAGGTATGAAGGCCGTTGGATACACTTTGCCCTCGCCCATTGAGGCGCCTGAGGCGTTGCTGGACATTGAGCTGCCCGAGCCGGAGATCGGTCCACGCGACCTCCTGGTCGAGGTCAAAGCCGTTTCCGTGAACCCGGTCGACGTAAAGGTGCGCGCCGGCACAAAGCCGCCCGAAGGCTCCGAATACAAGGTGCTGGGCTACGACGCCGCCGGCGTGGTGGTGCGCCGCGGCCGCGACTGCAGCCTCTTCCGGGTCGGCGACGAGGTCTGGTATGCCGGCTCGATTGCGCGCCAGGGCACCAACGCCCAGTTCCACGCCGTTGACGAGCGCATCGTCGCACCCAAGCCGAAGTCCATCGGCTTCGCTGAAGCCGCGGCGCTGCCGCTGACCGCGATCACTGCCTGGGAACTGCTGTTCGACCGGCTCGGCATCGATCAGTTCAAGGGCGCACAGGCTCACCAGCGCAAGGGCGTGCTCCTGGTGGTCGGCGGCGCGGGCGGCGTCGGCTCCATCCTCACCCAGATCGCCAGCAAGCTCACCGCGCTCACCGTCGTGGCCACCGCATCGCGGCCGGAGACGGTGCAGTGGTGCTACGGCAACGGCGCGCACTTCGTCATCGACCACCACCGACCCATGCTGCAGCAGATGGAAGAGCTGAAGTTTCCGCAGGCCGAGTACATCGTCTCGCTCACCGGCTCGGAGCAGCACTTTCCCGAGCTGGCCAACATCGTCGCGCCCCAGGGCAAGATCGGCATCATCGACGACCCAAAGCAGATCGATGTCAAGCTGCTGAAACGCAAGTCCGCCTCACTGCACTGGGAGTTCATGTTCACGCGCCCGGTCTTCCAAACACAGGACATCCTTCGCCAGCACGACCTGCTCGTGGAGGTCGCCCGCCTGGTCGACCTCGGCACCCTCCGCACCACGCTCACACAGCATCTCGGCGCCATCAACGCGCAACACCTGCGCCGCGCCCACCAGATGCAGGAAAGCGGCACGGCTATGGGCAAGACAGTGCTGGGCGTTTAGATCTGTTTCTCATGCTTCGCGACACGATCTCTTCCGCTAAATGCGTTTATCGAGAGTGATCGCCTGACTTGACTGCACTGGTGTACTAGTACACTATAGCAGAGCATGAGAAGCGCAAGGCACGGCTTTGAGTTTCAACTCGATCCAGCATCCGGTGTGCCGGTCTATCGCCAGCTCGTCGATCAGGTGCAGGGGGCCGTGGCTTCCGGACGCCTGAAACCAGGCGATCAGCTTCCTACCATCCGCAAGGTTGCCGTCGACCTCGCTATCAATCCAAACACCGTCTCGCGTTCTTACCGGGAACTTGAGCAATCCGGCACCGTCGAAACCCAGCATGGGTCTGGCTGCTTCGTCGCGGAACAGGTGAGTCACTCCAACTCCTCCGCCGCACGGCGTCTTGCACAACTTGCGCTCGAAACTGCGGCCCGCGCCGGGACGAATGGCTTCACCGTGAGCCAGCTCATCACCGAACTCGAGAAGTTGAAGCCAGCAGCAAGTGGAAGGGAGTAGAACCATGCAAGTAAAAGTCGAGACCAACGGACCTGCAATAGCTGCATTTGCTCTTTGCGTCCTCCCTGGCGTTCTTGTCGCAGGCTTCAGAAACCAGCTGATGGTTAGCCTGCCATTCCT
>CAXUEG010000314.1:932-3363 GCA_964249935.1 uncultured Terriglobus sp. | reverse complement strand
CATCAGGTCTTCGCCACGGGCGTGAAGGTCGAAGGTGGGGCCGAGGTGCTTCATGGCCATGGCGGAGCACTCGATGTGCCAGCCGGGCCGGCCGCAGCCGAGCGGTGTGTCCCAGGAGGCCTCGCCGGGCTTGCAGGCCTTCCAAAGGGCGAAGTCGCGGGCAGAGTCCTTGGTGTATTCGTCGATGTCGACGCGGGCGCCGTCTTCAATACCTTCAAGATCTTTGCCGGAGAGCTTGCCGTACTCGGGGAAGCGGGCGATGCGAAAGTACCAGGAGCCGTCGTCGGTCTTGTAGGCGATGTCCTCGGAGGCGAGGCGCTCGATGAGCGCAACCATCTCGGGGATGTTTTCAGTGGCGCGAGCTAGGATTTCTGGGCGCTCGACGCCGAGGGCGTCCATGTCTTCGAGAAAGGCGCGCTCGAACTTGGCGGTGTACTCGTCGATGGGCATGCCGGCGGCGTTGGCGTTGCGGATGATCTTGTCTTCGACGTCGGTGATGTTCATGACGTGGAGCAACTGCATGCCGCGGAGCCGGGCATAGCGGCGAAGGACGTCGACATGGAGAAAGGTGCGGAAGTTGCCGATGTGGCCGTAGTCGTAGACAGTGGGGCCGCAGCAATACATGCGGAGCGTATTGTCGCGCTCGGGTGTGAGCGGTTCGACGCGGCCGCCCAGGGTGTTGAAGAGATCGATCGCCATCCTGGCCTGGGGTGGTCCGCTTGGGGACTTGCGTGCTGGCCCGGATGGTCCTGCCGCCGCAGTCTTCCGTCTCATTTTAGATGAGCGGGGCAAGAGGGCATCGGTGCGTCCTCACATTCGCGAACTGCTCCCCATGAAGCCGGCTAGCACTGCGGCAGATTTGCCAGGTTATCACCGGCAAAGTTATCCGGCGTGGTTGCGATGTAAGCGGTCGTCTCCAAACCATGCGGCCCCGGAACCTGGTGATAGAACACACCCACACCCACCGTATAACCGTCCACGCTGACATAGAAGGAGTACAGCGTCACGTCCTTGTTTCGCTGCAATCCCAGCCCGCTTTGCTCAATCATGGCGAGCACCTGCTTATGCGTGTAGCTGAACGGCTGGCCCGTCCACTGGTTCACGCCGCCAAACACGGGAATCGGCTCCGTCGGGGAGTGCAGCTTTGAGGCACAGGTGATCTGCATACGCTGGTAGATGGGAAAGGGATTGTCCAGGTTCGGGCCGGTGGTGATGTTCGCTCCGTTCGGATAGGCGGTGTTCAGCAGGCCGCTGAAGGCGGGAAACGGATCCGCCGTATCGCCGGTGAGGTTGGTATACACGCCCTTCAGGGTCGACGCGCCCGCCTTAATGATGTCTTCTGTGCGGTAGCCGAGCTGAAGATTCAGGTAGTACAGAAATAACGTAGAGCACCCGGTAAGCGCGTCGGGCTTATTGTCGTCCGGGTCCGCTCCCAGATAATCCACACGATCGATTTGCCCGGTGATCTGATTCACCTCCTGCATCCAGTAGTTCGCGACAAAGAAGGTGCTGCCACCATTGGTCAGAACGCTCAGGTCAAGATCGTTGTCTGCAAGAAACTGGTAACCAAGGTAGCGCGACAGACCTTCGCCTCGCACGCCTTCATTGGAGTCGCCGAAGCTGAAGCCCCAGCCATTGCCCTTTGCCTGCATGAAGACTTCCGTGATCTCGGAAACCAGCAAGTAGCGGACCAGGTCGAGTTTCGAGCCGTTCCCAGGGAGCAAGTTGACCGTGATGGAGCTCGTACCCGACCAGTTTGCGCTGGCCCAGGAGCCTGGCTGAATCTGCACGGTGATGGTGCCGTTGACGCCAGTGCCAATGTTGCCGAACCAGGCGGCCATCTGACTGTAGTCGGCCTCACAAGTGCTCAGCAGTGCGTTGGCCCGGTCGACGCCGTCCGCCGCGGAAAGCGAATCGTCGTAGGTGATGGTGTAGTGGGTGGTTACGCCCGCACCCGAGCCATTCGGGTCGTTCAGTCCTGCTGAGATCTGCGCCATCGTCGTGCTCCCATCGCAGAAATGCCTGAGGGGGCACGTTCCGCGACGCCTTTTTACACCCCCGGAGAGCCGGCGCTACAACCATTTTCGGTGGACTACCAGCGCGAGATGTACAGCGGAGCCTTGGAGCCTCGCTGCCACGGTCCGCAGCCGTGACGTCCTGCGCTCGAAGGATGCGCAGCTTTGCATCGGCAATACCCAATCCTTCACCGGACCTGGCTGTGGAGTTCTCTGTTTTTGCATGGAGTTGGAGCACCAGAGACAGAACGTTAGCCGAGGCGGAGTTGTGGGGTGGCGTTGAGGGCTGTGCCGGCGAAGTCGCCGTGCAGGAAGCGGGGCCAGGCAGCGGCGGCGCTCATGGCGGCGGTGTCCGTCGAGAGTGCGGGTGGCGGAAACGCAATGGTGAGGGTGCGGTGTTGCGCGGCTTCGGTGAC
>CAXUEG010000314.1:0-922 GCA_964249935.1 uncultured Terriglobus sp. | reverse complement strand
ATAGCGGAGGACCGCCGTCTTGACGCCGCTGAAGCTGAAGTCGAAGGTGGGCTGATCGGGCGTGCCGCGGTCGATGGTGGTGAAGTGGAAGCGGACAGCGTCGGGGTTGCCGAAGGCGCTGAGGCGGTCGATCCACGGGCCGCCGGGGTAGGGCAGGCCGAGGAGTTTGGCGACTTTGTCGTAGGCTTCACCTGCGGCGTCGTCGACGGTGCGGCCGATGTTGCGGTAGTGCCATGTGCCTTCACGGTGTGAGGCGAGGTAGAGGTGGGTGTGGCCTCCGCTGACGACGAGGGCGAGGGTGGGTTCGTCGACGTTGGCTGCGTTGCTTTGCATTAGCGCGGCGTGGATGTGGCCTTCGAGGTGGCTGATGGCGATGAGTGGTTTCCCTAGACCGAAGCTGAGGGACTTTGCGAAGGAGATGCCGACGAGCAGGGCACCGGCGAGGCCCGGTCCGGCGGTGACGGCGACCGCATCGAGGTCGGCATAGGTAGCGCTGGCGTTGCGCATGGCTTCACGTACGACAGGAACGATGTTGCGGAGGTGTTCGCGCGAGGCGAGCTCGGGCACGACGCCGCCGTAAAGCGCGTGCAGGTCGACCTGGGAGCTGACAACGTTCGAGAGCACGTCCCGGCCTGCGCGGACGACGGCGGCGGCGGTCTCGTCGCAGGACGATTCGATGCCGAGAATGAGACCGCTGCGCACCAATCCAGTTTAGGCGGCGGCGACCATCGCGCAGTGCAAGCGCGGCTCGCGATCATCGGTTGCGGTGTGGAGCCGCTCCTGCGACTGCTGCATCCAAGCAGAGATGGCGACGCTGGCCGAGGCGACCGAGACGAAGGAGTTCCAGGCGGCGCTGCATGTGGTGGAGACGCTGCGCGAACGCGGATTCCAGGCGTACTTCGCGGGCGGGTGTGTGCGGGAC
>CAXUEG010000313.1:3122-3409 GCA_964249935.1 uncultured Terriglobus sp. | reverse complement strand
TGATCCCGACCCCAACCCAATTGTGATCCCGCCCCAAGCCCGATCGTGATGCTGAGCGCAGCGAAGGACCTGCTTTCTTCCAAGGTGCCGCAGCCTCGAAAGCCGCGCGACGCATCCCATCCCGGCAATCTGTGTCTAACCAAACTGCGCCTCACGCGCACGGAGTCGTGATGTTCAACACCGCCCTGGCCACCACCGCCCTGCTGCTCACCAGCACATTCGACGCAGCCGCCACCGATCCGGCCCACGACAAAGAGCTCAGCCACTTCCATAACCCTGCCGCAAAT
>CAXUEG010000313.1:0-3112 GCA_964249935.1 uncultured Terriglobus sp. | reverse complement strand
GGTTCTGCGCCAGCTTGACGCTGCTTCCGCGAAGTTTCAGTCCACCGAAGCCGACGTAAAAGACGAGTTCTACGAAAAGGTAGTCCGCGACACATCCACCCAGACCGGCTCGGTCTATTTCCTGCGCTCAAACGGCGCCACCGAAATGGGCCTCGCCATCGGCTCCAAGCGCGTCAGCTTCAAGAGCGGCCAGGGCATGCTCTACGACCCAAACGCCGCGCAAAAGTTCACCGCCTTCAGCGCCGGCCAAAACCAGCAAAAGGCCGACAGTTTCCTCACTCTCGGCTTTGGCGGCAGCGGCAAAGATTTGGAACGTGCCTGGGACATCCATCTGCTCGGCACCGAGCAGGCCACCGACAGCGGCACCTCCGTCACCGTCGACAAACTCGACCTCGTGCCGAAAGACCCCGGCGTGAAAAACTCCTTCACGCATGTGGTGATCTGGATCGACCCAACGCGCGGCGTCAGCCTGAAGCAGGAATACACCACGCCCGAGGGTGACAAGCGCACCGTCACCTACTCGCACCTGCGCTACAACGCAAAAGTGGATACGAAGAAGTACGCTTTGCCCAAGAAGTAAACGGCATCAATCTGTCATGAAAGAAGGCGCGGCAAATACCGCGCCTTCTTCTTTAAGCGGCTACTGCACCACACTGCTCGGACGCAAGCGCAGCAACTCCGCCGCGCAAGCCACCGCAGTTTGCGCCATCAACTTCAGATTGTCCGCAACCATCCAGAACCGCAAAACCTTGCCCACCGCGGTGGCCTCGACCATGATCTTGTCCTGCCCCGCAACGGCGATGTTGGAGGCGGGCATATCATCCGTCGCTACGATCTCGATCAGCTCGCTGTGCAGCACTTCTTCCAGCGCCTCGCGACCCATCGCTTCGCTCGTCCGCACAAACAACGAGACCGCATACCCGTGAAACACAGGCGCCTGCACCCACTGCAAGACCGGCGCCGGCGCATGCCCCATCAGGGCTGACAGCTGCCGCTCCGCCACTTTCGAGCTCGCCTCTAAGTCGAATTTTGCATCTTCGCCGAGCCGCGGTAGCAGGTTGAACGCCACCTGCACGTCGTGCTGTTCCGTGGGCACGCTCTGAAATGACAAGAGGCTTACCGTCTGCTGATGCAACTCGTCCAGCGCCGCGGCCCCGTTTTCACTCGCCGGCTGCAGCACGGTCGCGTATGCCTCCTGGAGCAAACCTTTCTCATAGAGCGGCAACAAGGTCGCCGCCAGCATCGTCGCCGCCGGATGCGCCGCGGTCACCCCGGTGCTCTCCAGCGATAGCGGCGCACCACGCCCCAGGCGCGGCGAAAGCACCGGCAGACCCTGCACGGTTCCCGTTGCATCGATCGCCGCAGCGCCAAAGCGCACTGCGTCTTCCCAATACCGTCCGGCATCCGTGGTGGTCGCAAAGATCACCGAATCTGCGCCCTCAAACGACGCGGGCTCGACCGCCTGCAGCACCGCCGCCTCACCGCCGATCTCCTCCAGCTTGCCGGGTTCCGCATCGCTGTCCAGCAGCACAATCGTGCCCGAACCAAGCGGTCCGGCGTTCAGTTCTTCCGCGATCTCGCGCCCCAGCAGCGATGACGCGCCGACGAGCAAAATACGGTATTTCTCATCTCTCATAGCTCATAAGATGCTCAGAAAGCGCCACCGCTGTGCTTTGTGCCTTACTCCGTGCCGCCCGGCAAGATCTTCACAGGCTTTGGCAGCAGCGCTCGCCGCCGCTGCTTGCCCTGCGCCGCATAGACGATGCGCGCCATCATCCCGCTCACCATGTAGGCCAACGCAACCGCGATCAGCAGGTAGTTGCTGAAGTAGGCCAGCAGCGTACACAACAGCACAATCAACACAAACAGCCGCATGGTGTGCTGTGAACTCAGGCCGATCTCCTTGCCGCTCCAGAATCTCCAGCGGCTCACCATCAGGAACCCGATAAACAGGAGCAACAGAAGCCAGACAAACGCGATGGAGACCTGGTCGATCGGCGAGCCCCCAAAGCAGTGCACCACGCTTGCGACTACACCCGCCGCGGCCGGTATCGGCATGCCCACGAAGTACCGTCGCCCCGGCCGCCCAGGATTGCTCGGCAGCGGATTCACCGTCACATTAAACCGCGCCAGGCGGCACGCTCCGCAGATCAGGAACAGGAAGCAGACGAACACACCCGCATCCAGCACGCTCTGCCGCAGCTTCAAATTGCCGGCCAACGGCAGCATGCGCGTGCCCCAGGTGTAGGCCAACACGCTCGGCGCCACGCCAAACGTGATCACGTCCGCAAGCGAGTCCAACTCGCGGCCAAAGTCGCTGGCCGTGTTCGTCATGCGCGCAATGCGCCCGTCCAGTGCGTCAAATGGAATCGCGAACAGGATCGCCAGCGCCGCATGGTTGAAGTAGCTCTGGTCGTGAGCGGTCGTGGCCAGCACGCTCTGCACAATGGCATAAAATCCGGCCGCGATATTGCCGGCCGTGAACAGTGACGGCAGTACGTACATGCCCCGCCTTGGCCGGGGACGCGTCTTGCCGGGCGCGTCCGCCAACTACACCCTCGCGACCGCTGCGGAGGCCGGCGCAACCGGCGTAGTCGCAGCCGGCGTGGGCACCGTCGCGATGATGGACGAGCCACCGCGCACCCGGTCACCCTTTCGCACGCGCAGATTCGCATCCGGCGGCAGCAGCACATCGACGCGTGAGCCGAACTTGATCAGGCCAAAGCGCTGGCCCTTCTGCAACACGTCGCCCGGCTTCACCCAGCACACGATGCGCCGGGCCAAGAGGCCCGCAATCTGCTTCACCTGCACCGAATATTCCCCGTCCTCGATCACAATCACGTTCTGCTCGTTCAGAACGTTGGAGTCGGCGCGCATGGCGTTCAGGAACATGCCCTTCTTGTAGTTCACCTGCGTCACCGTGCCACTGATCGGCGTCCGGTTCACATGCACGTCGAACACGTTCAGGAAAATACTCAGGCGCAGCCGGCTGCCCTGCGGCGTCTCAATCCAGTCCGCCTCCGTCACCTTGCCGTCCGCAGGAGAAACCACCTCATTCGGATCACCCGGAATACGGCGCGACGGATCCCGGAAGAACCACAGAAAAAACAAC
>CAXUEG010000312.1:0-3417 GCA_964249935.1 uncultured Terriglobus sp. | reverse complement strand
GCACCAGGCCGAAGACAAGCACACCCCACTTGGCGGGCTTGTTGTCACGGAGCTTTTGATCCAGCACTGACGACTGGGCTGGACCGCGGGAGCAGATGTAGCCAAGATCGCACCTCGGGACTGTTCGAGGTGAGACTACGTGTACCCGCGCCGCGCAGTATGACAGAACCGTGAATATAGGCTGCGATTCAGACAGCGACGGCTTCTGCCAGAAATCCGGAGCGCTCGGCTGAACACCGGCGAGCCGCGCGGCCACCCGGCCGGGGATCAAAGTCCGTCTGCGGAGTTCAGGCCAGCGGCGCCGTAGCTGAGTAAAGCTTCACCCATCCGCTGCTGGCCTGACCGTCGACGGCAACGGCCACATGCGGTCTGGCTAGTGCAGGCAAAACGGCTGTTCCGTCTCTGCGGCGGTCCTTAGCCGGCGCCCCACGTGCTGGGCCGGACGCGTCATCTCGCCCAGCGAATGCCAGTCCTGGGCTAACTGCTCCATGCGATCGGCAACTGCCTCACACTCATGCGGCTGGATAAAACTACCACTCGTGGCAGCCTCGATGAACTGATGAATTGGGTCCTTGCCAAAGGCGGGCTTCCGACGCGCGGCAAGCTCCAGCCGGTCACAGAAACGTTTGTGCGCGATATAGGTGGAAAAGGAAGTGTTGCTCATAGAGGAGAGATATAGCCTGCCTGCCCTGCGGCAAATAGCGCAGACGGTGTATCCGCCTGCCCGAAGGTGGACTTCAGCGGCGCGAAAGCATCACTTTCTTTCGCAGCGGCTCACAGGCCGATCGCTCAGGCAGCTCACAAGCCCTGAACGTGATCGCGTCCGCCAAACTTAGTACCATCCAGAGCACAACGGCCAACTGCTGAGCTTCTCAGTAAAGTGGTGACCCGGGCAGGAGTCCAACCTGCGACCTTCGCCTTAGGAGTGCGCCGCTCTATGCATCTGAGCTACCGGGCCGTGTTCCTATAGTAGCCGCTTGCGCGGGAACGGCATTCTGTCCAGCAGAGCAGGACCCAGGTGGCACTTTGGTAAACTGGCAGGCGGAGTCCTATGCCTCAGATTCAGCGCCGGAATGCCGTAACCGTCAACATTGGCGGTGTTCGCGTCGGTTCGGATGCACCGGTGGTCGTGCAGTCCATGACCAACACCGACACGGCCGACATCGAGAGCACCGTGCAACAGATTGCCGCACTCGCCCGCGCCGGCTCAGAGATGGTCCGCATCACCGTCAACAATGACGCCGCCGCGCAAGCCGTCCCCTATATCCGCGACGGCATCGCTGCCAAGGGCTGGACCACGCCGATCATTGGCGACTTCCATTACAACGGCCATCTCTTGCTTGCGAAATACCCGGCCTGCGCCGAAGCGCTCGCCAAGTACCGCATCAACCCTGGCAACGTCTCGATCGGCCGTAAAGACGACGACAACTTCCGCACCATGGTCGAGGTCGCAGTAAAGCACCAGAAACCCGTGCGCATCGGCGTGAACTGGGGCTCGCTCGACCAGGCTCTGCTCACGAAGATGATGGACGAGAACAGCCGCAGCGCGCAGCCGCTCGAAGCCCGCGACGTGATGCTCGAGACCATGGTTCGCTCCGCGCTCGACAACGCCGAAGCCGCCGAGCGCTACGGCCTGCGCCGCGATCAGATCATCCTCTCCGCCAAGGTCTCCGGCGTTCGCGACCTGATCGATGTCTACACCGAGCTCGCCCGCCGCTGCAATTACGCGCTGCACCTTGGCCTCACTGAAGCCGGCATGGGCATGAAGGGGATCGTCGCCTCTACCGCCGGCCTCGCACCTCTGCTGCTCGCGGGTATCGGCGATACCATCCGCGTCTCACTCACGCCCACGCCCGACGGCGATCGCGCCGAAGAGGTCCGTTGCGGCCAGCAAATCCTCCAAGCCCTTAACATTCGCTCCTTCATGCCCCAGGTCACCAGCTGCCCCGGCTGCGGCCGTACCACTTCCACCTACTTCCAGATGCTCGCCGAGCAGGTGCAAAACTACCTGGTCGAGCAGATGCCCGAGTGGAAGAAGCAGTACCCCGGCGTGGAAGAAATGAAGCTCGCCGTCATGGGCTGCATCGTCAACGGCCCCGGCGAATCCAAGCACGCCAACATCGGCATCAGCCTGCCCGGCACCTTCGAAGAACCGAAAGCGCCCGTCTACATCGACGGCAAGCTATCGGTCACGCTCAAGGGCGACGGCATCGTCGATGAGTTCAAAGTCATCCTGGACGACTACGTGAAGAGCCACTACGGCAAGAGAAACTTAGAGTATCCGGGCGATAGCCTGGCAGCTTGAGCCATGATCGGTTTGACCGATGTGTGAACGGACAAGCTGCTGCAACCCGTTCATACTGGTAAGCCGAACCTAAGCTGCCAGCGCTGGTTCTCGCTGTTTTATCTGCCTTGCGGCGTCGGCCACGATCCCGTACGCACGCAGCCGATCCTGCATCGTGTAGGTGTCCGTTACTACTAGTACCTCGTCCAGCCCCAGCTCATCCACAAGCTGTTGCAGACCGTCCTGTACCGTCTTCGATCCCCCCACGATCGCCGCCGCCAGCCGCGCGTCCACGGCTTCCCGCTCCGCCTCGTTCCAAAGCCCGTCCATGCTCGTCACCGGCGCCTTCACCTCCACCGGCTGGTTGCGGATCAGCGCCAGAAACCGCTGCTGTGGCGTCGTAAACAACTGTTGCGCCTCGGCGTCCGTCTCCGCCGCGATCACCGGGATACCCGCCATGACATAGGGCTCCTTGAGCGTTTCACTCGGACGGAACGACTGCCGGTAGAGCCGCACCGCCGCCGCAAAGTACTGCGGTGCAAAGTGCGCCGCGAACGCAAACGGCAGACCAAGCTGCCCCGCAAGCTGCGCACTGAAACCGCTCGATCCCAATAACGTCACCGGAACATGCGTTCCCTGCCCCGGCACTGCAAGCACCATCTGCCCAGAACGCGGCTCTGCCAGATACTGCCGCAATTCCGCCAGCAACTCCGGAAAATCGTCCCCCGTGCTGCGCAGGTCCTTGCGCAGCGCGCGCATCGTGTAGCCATCGCCGCCCGGCGCACGTCCCAGCCCCAGGTCGATCCTGCCCGGATACAACGACTCCAAAGTCCCAAACTGCTCCGCAACCACCAGCGGTGCATGATTCGGCAGCATCACGCCGCCCGAACCCACGCGAATGGTCGAAGTCTGCCCCGCCACGTGACCGATCAGCACCGCCGTTGCCGAACATGCCAGGCCACGAATGCTGTGGTGCTCCGCAAGCCAGTAGCGCGTGAAGCCAAGTGCCTCCGCGCGTTGTGCGGCCTGAACGGTTCGCGCAATCCCCTCACCCGGCGCTTCGCCGGGCCGCAGACTTACCAGATCCAGAACCGAATAGCGAAGCGCTTGACTCATCTCTCTTGGATGAGCGG
>CAXUEG010000311.1:3180-3437 GCA_964249935.1 uncultured Terriglobus sp. | reverse complement strand
GAGGATGTCGCCGTCTTTGACGATGTACTCTTTGCCTTCACTGCGGAGGAGGCCTTTTTCTTTAACAGCCTGCTCCGAGCCGAGGCGAAACAGGTCTTCGCAGTTGTAGGCGTCGGCGCGGATGAAGCCTTTTTCGAAGTCGGTGTGGATAACGCCTGCGGCTTGCGGTGCCGTCGCGCCAATGGGGATGGTCCATGCGCGGACCTCCTGAACCCCGGCAGTGAAATAGCTTTGCAGGCCAAGCACCCGGTACGCCT
>CAXUEG010000311.1:0-3170 GCA_964249935.1 uncultured Terriglobus sp. | reverse complement strand
GCTGAGGCCCATGTCTTGCAAAAATTCGTCGCGTTCGGCAGGGTCGAGTTGCGCGATTTCGGCTTCCAGAGCGCCGCAGATGCGCACGACCTGGCTGCCCTCTTCGGCGGCGCGCTGCTCCACCGCTGCCGTGTGTGCACTGCTGTCCTTGAGGCAGGCTTCGTCGACGTTGGCCACGTAGAGCGTGGGCTTCATGGTGATGAGGTGCAGGTCGCGCGTGAACGGGCGCTCTTCGTCCGATAGATCGGCGGTGCGTGCAGGCTTGCCAGCTTCCAGGGTTTCGAGCAGCTTGGTCACCGCGCTGAACTCGAGCTTGACCTTGCTGTCCTGGGTGTTGCGCGCGAGCTTCTGGACTTTCTCGTGACGCTTGGTGACTGTGTCCAGGTCGGCCAGCATGAGCTCGGTGTTGATCACGTCGATGTCGGAGAGTGGATCGACTTTGCCCGCGACGTGGATGACCTCGGGATCGTCGAAGCAGCGGACGATGTGCAGCGTGGCGTCCGTGGAGCGGATGTTCGCGAGGAACTGGTTGCCCAGGCCCTCGCCCTTGCTGGCGCCCGCGACCAGGCCGGCGATGTCGACAAACTCCATGGTCGTGGGCACGATGCTGTGTGGCTTGACGAGGGCAACGATTTTGTTGAGGCGCTCGTCGGGCACAGGCACGATGCCGATGTTTGGCTCGATGGTGCAGAAGGGGTAGTTGGCCGCAACTGCCTCCACACTGGTGAGCGCTGAGAAGATGGTGCTCTTGCCCACGTTGGGCAGACCGACGATTCCGCAGTTCAAAGGCATACCTGTTTATTGTCGCCGATGCGCTATAAGGAAGGCATACGGAACCAACAGAGTTGAACGGAGGAACGGACACATGTCTCGTGATCTGAACCGGCGCGCGTTCCTGCGCGGGAGTGTGGCGCTGACCGGCGTGGGGCTGCTGAGTGGGTGCGCGAAACGGGTTGCAGCACCAGCTACAGCACAGCAGACTGCACCGAGTAGTGGAGCTGATCCGCTGCCCTTCTACGACGCACCGGGAACGATCTTGCCCATTCGCGCCGATGTGGACCGTATTTTTCGCATTACGGTGTGCCTGCGGCCGTTTCGCGCGGCGGGGCCGCGGATGGATGTGGAGAAGATTGCTGACGCGACAGTGGTGCATAACTATGGCCACGGCGGCAGCGGGTGGTCGCTTTCGTGGGGTTCGGCGGACGTGGTGGTACGTAAAGCAATGGAGGCCGCGCCCGGTGTGCGCGACGTTGCCGTGATCGGCTGTGGCGCGCTGGGTTTGACGGCGGCGCTGACGGCGCAGCGCATGGGTCTGAACGTGACCATTTATGCGGCGGAACGGCCGCCGTATGTGCGGTCAGCGCGGGCTACCGGCCAGTGGACACCTGACTCGCGCATTGCCCTGGCGAACGTGGCCGGGGCCGACTTTGCGGCCTTGTGGGAACGCATGGCGCGGACGTCGTTCTCGCTGTACCAGAGTTACCTGGGTTCGCCTGGAACGCCGATCGAGTGGACAGACCGGTACATCCTGAGCGACGGTCATCCGTCCTCAAGCCCGGCACAGAACAGCGCGGCGCTGCCTGGGCCGGCAACGGATGACGAGCACCACGAGTTCGCGCGATACCGCGACCGCATTGCCGACCTGACGCCGCAGGTCCGAACGCTGCCGCCCGGGAGCACGCCGTTTCCCACGTCGATTGTGCGGCGCAGCAGCACGCTCACCTTCAACGTGGCGAGTTACTCGCGGACGCTGGTGCAGGAGTTCCAGATTGGCGGCGGCCGAATCGAGACGCGCGAGTTTCACACGCCCGGCGATCTTGCGGCATTGCCGCAGAAGCTGATGCTGAACTGCACCGGGTACGGCGCGCGTGCCTTGTTCGGCGACGGGAGCGTGGTACCGGTGCGCGGGCAAATTGCCTGGCTTATTCCGCAGGACGGCGTGAACTATGCGTTGCAGTATCGCGGGCTGAACGTAGTGGGCCGGCGCGACGGCATCGTCGTGCAGCCGGATAACGGGCGTGGCGATGAGGATGCGTGGAACGACACGAGTGAACAGCCGGACCGGGCCGCGGCGGAGGCGGGCGTGCGAGTGCTGCAGGATCTCTACGCCCGCATGCCGCCGGCGCAGAAAAGGTCAGCTGCATCGTGACACCGGCGCGCCTCAGCAACGCGCGGCAAGTCGATGCACTCCTATGGAGTGACCGCAATGCAGTCCAACTGCAAACGGCGAAGTTTCCCAGGAGAACACCGATGGCACTGATGGATGTATTGCTCGACGAAATGCGCGACCTGTACAGCGCGGAGAACCAGCTGGTGAAAGCGCTACCGAAACTGGTCAAGGGCGCAGGCGACGCGAGCCTGAAGTCCGGGCTGAAGAATCATCTGGAAGAAACCAAGAACCAGGTTCTACGGCTGCGCGAGGCCTTCGGCCACCTGGGCAAAAAGCCAACCGGTCAGCACTGCAGCGGCATGGAAGGTGTGATCGAAGAAACACAGGACGCGCTCGAGAAGGATGAGGAAGGCGCGAACAAGGATCTGTGCATTGTGGGTGCGGCGGCGCGCGTAGAGCACTATGAGATCGCCGGGTACACGGTGGCAATCGCGCTGGCGAAGGGCCTGGGGCTGAAAGAGGTTGCGTCGCTGCTGAACGAGAATCTGCAGGAGGAAGTCGCAGCTGCGAAGACCCTGTTTGCGAACGCGAAGCCGCTGTTGAAGCAGGCGGCCAGCGAAGACGACGCGCACGAGAACGAGGAAGAAGAGAAGCCGAAATCGGCCAAGGAGAAGAAGAGCGAGAAGGAGAGCGAGGACGACGAGAAGGAAGCGTCGACTGACGTGGGTAAGAAGGGCAAGTAAACCTGGTTTGTTACGCTCGCAAGAAGCAGGTCCCGGTCGCGGTGCCGGGACCTTTTTGCGTCCGTCATACCCGTGCCGCGCCAGCGCTGCTAGGCTGGTGTGCGCAGCTTTGCAAGGAGACTTTAGTGATGATGAAGATGTTTGTGTTTGCCGCGGCGCTGGCCGCCGGTGCTTGTAGTCTGACCCTCGCGCAGGACATGCCGATGGACCATGGCTCTATGAAGATGGACGACAAGGGCAAGCCGCGTCTCAGCCCGCACCAGATGGCGATGGCGGATCTTTCAGGAACAAAGATTCATGTGAGCTATGGAGCTCCG
>CAXUEG010000310.1:0-3447 GCA_964249935.1 uncultured Terriglobus sp. | reverse complement strand
ACAATGTTTTAAATTGGCGATGCTTTTACGCGTGAGTGCCGATGCTTTGACGCGTGAGTGCCGATGCTTTGGAAGCGTGAATGTGGTTGGCGCGGTATACATGGAGGCATGTTTGCCTCCATGTATCGTTTTGCGGCCGGTGTGTGGTTGTTTGCTGTCATCTCCGCGGTTGCCTTGTGTGGGTTGCCGCTGGCTGGGCAGGGTGCGCGGGCACGTGAGGCGGCGGAGAAGACCTCAGTCGTTGCGGGGCCGGTGCCCACTGGCCCAACGGTGGTGTTCGATACGAACCGTGGCCGCATGACGTGCAAACTGTTTCTGAAAGAAAAGCCCACGACCGTGGCTCTGTTTACCGGGCTGGCGGCGGGCCGGATTGCGTGGATGGATGCGGCGACGAACGCGACCGTTTCGGGCAAGCCGATGTATGACGCGACGGTGATGTATGGGATCGCGACGGGTGCGGCAGGTGGGCGGCGGATCAACGTGGTGCCGGGTGCGGGTGCGCCGGGGGTGACGTCGCTGCAGCCGGAGACGTCTGCGGTGCTGAAGTTCGATCGGCCGGGGCGGCTGGCGATGCGCGTGACGGGCGGACAGCTGGATGGCCGCTCGTTCTATGTGCTGGATCATGCGGAGGAGCGGACGCCGGAGGTGTCGGCGGGTATTTTCGGGCAGTGCGATGAGGCGTCGGTGAAGGTGGTGGACGTGATCTCGCACGAGCTGCTGAGCGTGGATAACCATTCCGCGTCGCCGGTGGTGCTGAACCGGGTTGCGGTGGTTGCGGAGGGTGAGGCGTTGCCGGCTGTTGCGGCGGATGTGCCGCTGGCGCAGGTGGATGGAATGGAGGCAGTCACGAAGCCGCTTGAGCCGATTGCGTCACCGGAGCCGACCGGGCCCATGGTACATATCACGACCACTGCGGGGCCGATCACGTGCCGGCTGTTCAGCAAGGAGGCGCCGATCGGGGTGGAGAACTTTGTTGGGTTGGCGACAGGTGTGAAGCCGTTCACCGATCCCAAGACGAAGCAGGTCGTGAAGGGTAAGCACTTCTACGATGGGCTGGCGTTTGGGCGCGTGGTGCCGGATTTTATGGTGCAGAACGCAGATCTGCCGGATGACCCGAGCGGCGGAGAGGAGATCGGATTTCATTTTGGCAATGAGATTGTGCCGGGTCTGAACTTCGACCGGCCCGGCCGGCTGGCGTATGCGAATGGCGGGCCGGACACGAATGAGAGCGAGTTCTTCATCACGGAGCATCCGTTGCGGCGGCTGGACGGAAGCTACACGATTTTTGGCCAGTGCGATGAGGCGTCGGTGAAGGTGGTGGAGGCGATTGCGCGAGTGCCGCGCAATGCGGACGACCATGCGTTCAGGCCGGTGAAGATTGTGAAGGTCACGATAGAGTGACCGCAGGGCTGGAGAGACTTTGAGCACGCCACTTTCCGTCAGAAGGCGGAATTGCGGTCCATCGACGGAACATTCGTGACAACTGGGCGCTAGAGTCGGGTTGTCCCTCGCAACGTCGCACGCAAGATGACGGGCCGGGGCCCCGTATAGGACTTCTTATTTCTAAGGTACTGATGCTTACTCGGAACGCTTCCGTTCGGGCGGTGCTTGAGAGCACGCCAGTCGCTTCGCCTCGGGTTCAACCGGTGAACCAACGGTTTGGGGAACGCCTGCGCTTTTTGCGGCGTTCCAGCAATATGACGCAGGTGCAGCTGGCAGCGTACCTGGGCATCGATCGCAGCTTTTTAAGCGACGTGGAACGCGGCCGGAAGGGCATGAGTCTGAATTTTCTGGACGCGGTCGCGAAGGGGTTCAAGATCAGCCTTTCGGATCTCTTGCGGGACCTGTAGGTGCTCTTGTGGCAAGCCAATGCCCGCCAGCCCGGCGGGGCTTGTTGCTGTGCGTCGAGTGGTTGCACTGACGGCGGCCGCCCTGGCGATAATGATCTCTGATGGGAACACGGGCATTGTTTGAAGAGGGCAGCACGCAGCCAAAGCATGGCGCGAGTGGGAAAACGGCGTTGGCGCACTGCGATGGTGGAGCGCGCGGAAATCCTGGACCGGCGGGATACGGTGCGGTGATCACGGATGAGGCCGGTGCGAAGCTGGCCGAATTGTCCGAATACCTGGGCAGACGAACGAACAACTACGCCGAGTACAGCGGTTTGCTGGGTGTGCTGCAGTGGTCGCTGGACCACAGTGTGGCGCACCTGAAGGTGGTCAGCGATTCGGAGCTGATGGTGAAGCAGGTGCAGGGTCGCTACAAGGTGAACAGCCCTGACCTGCGGCCTCTGTTTGAGGAGGCGCGCCGGCGGATTGCCAGGCTGGACAGCTTTCAGATCTCGCATGCGCTGCGGCACAAGAACAAGGACGCGGACCGGCTGGCGAATGAGGCGATGGATCGCGGGATGGGGCGTTCGGCGAGTGCTGCTGCTGCGCCTGTTTCGCTGGCTGGGAACGCTCCAGCTGTTGCGCGCGGGGTCGGTGCTTCCGAAGGACGCGGAGCGCAGGCCGAGCAGGAGCGGGCTATGCGCCCGACCTCGCCTGCCGCGGCGGGTGGAGCCATGCTGCGTGGGTTTGTGAAGGATGGCGTGGTGCACCTTTTGGGTGGCAAGACTTTGGCCGAGGGCAGCTTTGTAAAAGTGATTGCGGAATAGAAAGGTGTTGCGAACGGAAGGGTTCTGAGGATAATGGCGTTGCACCCCCAGCAATCATTGTTCCGTTCTGAATTACATTCTGCGTCGCGAGGAGTAAGTATGCCTTACCGCTTCACTGAATCTCCCTTTGCTGCATCGTCTGTTCTTATGTCGACTCCGGGCGGGTATCCGCCGTCTCCCGGATATCAGGCGCCGCCCCCTGGGTATGTGCCGCCGCCGCCATCGGGTCAACCGGCGGGCCTGTCAGCCAATGCGGCAGCTGTGCTGGCGTATGCCTTCGGCATTATCTCTGGCGTGATCTTTCTGGTGCTGGAACCATACAAGCGTGACCCGTTTGTGCGGTTCAGCGCCTTCCAGTCGCTCTTCTACAACCTGGCCGTGATCGTGGTCTTTACGGTTTGGAACCTGCTGGCGGGCGTTCTGGACGCGTTGACGCATGGACTGTTTCTGGTGGTCCACCTGCCGCTTAACATGCTGCTGTGGCTTGCCTTTGTGATTGTGTGGATCATGCTGATGGTGCGCGCGGGGCAGGGGCGCAAGTGGGTGCTGCCGGTCATCGGACCGTTCGCGGAGAGGCAGGCTCTGTCGGCGAGCTTGTAGGGTGTCTGGGCGTGTCGTGTGCCTGCACGGACACCGGGGCTGGAGCTCCTTGGCGTTCGAGGAATACTTCAGCGGCCTAAGGGCTCCCTGTTTTCTCCGATGCTTCTGCGGAGCAGTCCCGGTCCCGGCTGTGTTCAGACGCAGGTGACCTGTCCTGCTACTGCTGGATGAGTCTGGTCAGGTAGTCGAGC
>CAXUEG010000309.1:0-3474 GCA_964249935.1 uncultured Terriglobus sp. | reverse complement strand
CGTCATGGTGGTCGACGGCCGGAGCGAGCTCGCCGCGCCCGACCTCGAACTCTCTCGCCTGCTCTTGCGCTCCGGCAAGCCGCTCTTCCTGGCCGTGAACAAGATGGACACGGAGAAGATTGCGCCGCAAGCAGAGAATTTCCGCACACTCGGCTTCAAGGACGTCTTCGCCGTAAGCGCGGAGCACGGACTGGGCGTCGGCGACCTGCTGGATGCAGTCTCTGGAGCCTTGCCGGACCTGGAACCGGAAGAGGCCGCGGATCTCGATGCAGTTTGGGAAGATGAAGCCGAGCTGGATGAGAACGGCGAGGAAAAGCCGCGCGAGCGCAAACTGCGGTCGCACGGCGAACACGTCAGCCGCGAGACCAGCATTGCCATTATCGGCCGGCCCAATGTGGGCAAGTCGACGCTGCTGAATGCGCTTACCGGCAGCGGCCGTGCCATCGTCTCGCCCATTGCGGGCACCACGCGCGACGCCGTGGATGAAACCGTCGAGCGCGACGGTCACCGCTTCCGCTTTGTGGACACTGCCGGTATCCGCCGTAAAGGGAAGACCACGCTGATGGCGGAAAAACTCTCGGTCATCATGGCGCGCAAGCACCTGGAGGCGGCCGATGTGGCACTGCTCATCATCGACGCGAATGAAGGTGTGACCGGGCTTGACGCCAACATCGGCGGCTACGCGCATGAGAGCGGCCGCAGCGTCGTGATCGTCGTGAACAAGTGGGACGCCGTGACCACCGAGCGCGAGCAGCGCATTGCAGCCGGTGAAGAGAATGTGCCCGCGGTTGCCGACAAGAAGGTCTACACCGAGCAGGTGCGGGACGCGCTGAAGTACCTGGACTACGCGCCGCTGCTGTTTATCTCCGCGCGCGACGGCATCAACGTCGACGATGTCTTCAAGAAGGTGCAACTGGTCGCGCGCGAACGCCGCCGCCGCATCTCCACCGGCCAGATGAACAAGTTTCTGGACGGCATCGACTTTGAGCGCGCGGGCGTACCGTGGGCGAAGCGCGTGCGCATTTATTACATGACGCAGGCCGCCGTTTCGCCGCCCACATTTGTGCTGTTCACCGACCGCGATGTGCGGCTGCACTTCAGCTACCAGCGCTTCCTGGAGAACCTGATCCGCGACCGCTGGAAGTTCATCGGCACGCCGATCTGGTTCAAGGTCCGGCCACGCAACCGGAAAAGCAGCGAATAGAGGGCGCGCTGGCCCGTACAAGAGTCATGCGTTTCAGTTCCGGTAGGAAACGAAACGACCCTGCTGTTCGGCGGTCGCCAGGCAGCAGGGTTGTCGCAGAGAGATGACTCGCTACGAATCGTTCCGGGTTCAGACTTCAGGTCGACTAAGCTCTGCTCAATCGCATGCGCCGGCGCAGGATACCGGCTCCCGTCAGAGCTCCCGTGCTAAGCATCATCAGGGACGAAGGCTCAGGCGTTACGCCCAGCGTACTACCACCCGGCGCCCCCGCCAGAGTCGCGACGGTATGGTTGTCCGTCTCGTAACCTGCCGATGTCGTCTGCGTGAAGACGATCTTGTTGAACGAGCCGGTTGAGTCGTAGAAGTTGACGAACGCGAACTGCTCGGCCGCGTCCTGGCCGCTGTTCGGATTGCCGCAGTAGGCGGAGCCTGGGCAGCTGCCGACTGCCGCGATCAGATCGTCCGGCGTGAACGTATCGACCAGCGTGCCGCCGTTGTAAAAAGTCAAGTCATTGCCTGCGTCCAGGGCCGAGATCCACATACCGAAGTAGTTTTCGTTCTGGCTTAACGTCAGCGTGTAGGTATTGCCCAAACCCCATCCCGCACCGGTTGTGATAAACGCTCCGGTGCCGTTCGCGCCGCCATACTCGCCTGAGTTTTCGAGAGCGAACGAGCCCGTGTACGTGCCGGTGACGCCGCCGCCGTTGAAGGTGGTCGTCAATGTTCCGTTGCTGATGGTGGCATTGTTGAACGTCTCGACGTTCGTGGAGGCAGACGACGCCTGCACGCCCGGTGCGAGATAGGAGATGGTGAACGGGTCAGCATAGGCGTTCGCCGAGAGGAGAACCGCCAGGGCAGATGCAAGTGCAAGCAAGCTCTTCATGAGAAGTTCAGTGTCCTGAAATGGGATAGCCCAAGTGTTGGGCTAAGCCTGCAAAAGCGCTGTACAGCTTTGGTAGCAACGTGGCGATCTTTTGCGCTATACGTCCGTGCGTCGCGGGGCGATGTTTCTACTTCGCCAGATCGCGCGCCATCACCGCGTCGTGGTGCGTGGTGGCGCCCACAGTAAAGAAGCGCTCGCCGATCTGCTTGAACCCGGCTTTTTCGTAGAAGCCAATCGCGCTGAAGTTCTGTCCGTACACACCCAGCAAGAGGCGTTTGTAGCCTAGCTCACGCGCTGATGCGATCGCCTGATCCATGAGCGCGCGCCCGATGCCGAGGCCCTGGAATCGATGCAGCAGGTAAATACGGCGCAGCTCGTAATCGTCCGCCGTGGTGCTGATGGGGAAGTCGGGCGCGGTGCAAACGATGTAACCGATCGGTGCGTTACCGGGCGGTAGCTCCGCCACATAGATGCGGTTCTCCGGCGCTGCAAGATACTCCGCGTACTTCGCCGCCGAGTGGTTCTTCTGCGAGTGCGCCAGAATGTCCGGGCCGTCGAGCCGGTCGGCGTAGGCCTCAAGAAAGGTGGCGCCGCCGACCAGTGAGAGCATCGGCTCATCGCCGGAGACGCAACGGCGCAGTGTGAACTCAGCCATGCCCTCAGGATAGCCAAACGCGAGTCCCGGCCTAACCCAGGCTCCTAACATTGGAACGGCGCGCTCAGAAGCGGAAGGCGCTTTCCAGCAGCACGGTGCGGTTCGCGGCGGAGTTGTTGAAGAAGGTTCCGTCCAGCGAGATAGACCGGCCGAAGAACGGCGACGTGAGCACACCGATGGGCACCGCACCGTTGGTGTGGTTGGTGACGTTCTGCGCCTCAACCGAGAAGCTGAGCTGGTACGCCGGGTCCGGCTTTGGGGCGGGAGCGCCCGGCTTTGCAGCGGCATCGGGCGGTGCGCCGGCGCCAGGTGGTCCACCCTCTGGCGCGCGCCGTGGACCGAATTTGAACGTCTTCTGCGCCTGCAGCTGCAACGATGCGAACGCCGGACCGGTGCCGTAGTCGAATGGAATGATGCGCTGTGTGGGCAGCGGCAACAGGTCGAAATCTCCGTAGCGCGTGCGCACCACCGAGCTGCGCGACAGGTCTGTCGCAAAGGCTGGCCGGTCGTTGTAGATGGAGTCCCCGTTGTTGTCGCTGCCGGTGGTGATGTTGAACGGCGTACCCGCGATCGCGATGAGGAAGGGGTTGAGCGTGAAGCCCCACGGCAGGTTCAGGTTCGCGCCCATGAACAGGCGGGCTTTGCGGTTGAAGCTCGGCCTGCCGAAGTCCTGGGCAAGGTCGTACGAATTCGATGCGAATGATGTCGGCCCGTTCGTGTTGGCGTTGAAGT
>CAXUEG010000308.1:0-3527 GCA_964249935.1 uncultured Terriglobus sp. | reverse complement strand
TCGCCAAACCGGATGACATCCGGCGACGCCGGCCGCTCAAACCGCCGCAACACCGCGCGCACACGCGCCACCAGCTCCCGTGGGCTGAACGGCTTCGTGATGTAATCATCCGCGCCCAGCTCCAGGCCCTGCACCCGGTCGGCCTCACCCGCCAGCGCCGTCAAAAAGATTACCGGCGTGGTGCTCAGCTTGGCGCTCTGCCGGATGCGCCGGCAAAGATCCAGACCGCCTCCGCCCGGAACCATAATGTCCAGCAAGAACAACGAAGGCGTTTCGCGCTCCGCCGCCGGCAAAATCTCGCCGGCATGATCAAAGCTCCGTACGACAAAACCGGCGTTTTCCAGGTTCAGACGCACCAGTTCCGCAATGTCCGCCTCGTCTTCCAGCACAAACACGGTCTGTGACAATCTCAGCTCCCCGTGCGCCCCACAAGCTGCCGTGCGCGCACGCCCAGCCTAGCGCACCCTCGCCCATGCTTTGCGAACAAGAGATGAAAACCGAAAGGCTTGGTCAAGCAGCAATTAAGAGCACAATGCAAAGCAATCAAAGCGCACAGGAGCTCGTTCGTTTGCTGGGCGATTCCTCTCACACGTTGCGTACTTCTTCTGCAGCCGCGTTACGCCTGCATCGATTCCTCGGAAGGCCGCAGCCGCACCATGCGCTCCACCGCATACGGCGCACGGCTCGCGCCCGAATGGAAATGCCGCACCTGCAGCTCGCCCAGCAGGCCAATGCCCATCAACTGAATGCCCGCCAGCAGCAGCACACCGCTGATCACAAACAGCGGCCCGTGCGCCAGCAATACGTGCCCGCCCACCCAGATCTTCGTAACCAGCAGGTACAGCGCCATCAATCCGCCACCCAGAATGCTCAGCCCGCCGATCGACCCGAAAAAGTGCAGCGGCCGCGTGAGGTACTTCAGCAGAAACCGGATCGTCAATAAATCGAAGAACACCCGAAATGTTCGCGAAATCCCATAATGGCTTTTGCCGTACAGCCGCGCCGGGTTCGAAATCGGCACCTCGCAGATCGACGCCCCGTACCACGACGCCAACGCTGGAATAAACCGGTGCATCTGCCCATACAGCGGAATGTTCTGGATCACCTCGCGGCGATACGCCTTGAACGTCGTCCCGAAATCGTGAATGCTCACGCCGCTCAGCTTCGCCATCAGCCAGTTGGCCGCGCGTGATGGAATCCGCCGCAGCACGAAGTTATCGCCCCGCTGCGCGCGCCATCCACTCACCACGTCGTATCCCTCTTCCAGCTTGCTCAGAAAGATCGGGATTTCCGCAGGATCATGCTGCAGGTCGCCGTCCATCGCAATCACGAACTCACCGTTCGAGTGATCGAAGCCTGCCGCCAGCGCGCTGGTTTGCCCAAAATTCCGCCGCAGCTTGATCACCAGCACCCGGCTGTCCACCGCCGCGATCTCCTCCAGGAGGCGATAGGTGCGGTCGCGCGACCCATCATCCACAAAGATGATCTCGAACGAATCACCCACCTGCTCCATCACGTCCTTGAGCTGGTCGTACAGAGCGGTGACGTTATCTTCTTCATTGTGGAAAGGCACGACGACGGAGTATTTCGGCACAGGGATATGGTACGCCTTCAGCCCTCAACAACGGCGGCTACAGTCGGCACGGAACCAGTCCCGTTTCTGCATCCAAAGCCCCGCACCCGGCATCCACTTTGATTCTGTTGACTACCGATGAACCGCACGCGGGATCGCGATCACGAATCCCGATCCCAGTGCTACCGTCAGACTCGATATGGTAAAGCGAATCGTTGCAGCGCTGATCCTGATCGTGGTGCTCTTGGCGAGCTATTGGGCTTACGGGCGTTACACCAGCAATGCCCGGCTGCGCGACGGCGAAGTGACCGTCTCCGATGTGCGCGACCCCGACGGTAACATCGTCCATGCCACGCCAAGCCATTCGGACACACCGGGCACCATCAACACCGTGCCGGTCGCGGCAAACAGCAATGCAACTGCCCAGTCCGCCGCGGCCCTGCCGCAAATGCAGACGCAGCCAACCGCCTCACAAAGCACCGCCGCACCCGCAACCGACAGCCAGGCTCCCAACGCCCCCAACGGCGTGGCGTTCGCCGGCTCCGGTCGGTTCCAGGTCTACCGCCAGGGCAACCTCACCTGGCGCATCAACACGGACAACGGCACCTCCTGCATCCTCTTTGCCACCAACGAAGAGTGGCGCAAACCCCTCGTCTTCAATCACGGCTGCCCCACCAGCTGACGCGTGTTACACCGCTGCCACCACATTCCGGAACTGTGGGGGTAACGCCTCTCGATTGCCGTGCCCCCGAGATCGACATGCTGAGGACATCTTGTCCCGGCACCATCGTCATCCCGACTCCATCCTCATCCTGACGAGATTGTTACGCTGACCACAGCGTCATCCTGACGAGATCGTCATGCTGACTACACCGTCATCCTGACGAGATTGTCTCCTGAGCAAAGCGAAGGACCTGCTCCTTCGGATCTGCGATAAAGCTCGGGGCGGAGCACGCAAAGCTCAAAGGACATTTAGATCCACGCAGACACTGCGGATTGAGCAGAGCCTCACAGCTCCTCTGAACCGATCTCAGGAAGCGACGCTGCACCGCGAGTTGACTCACCTTCGAGCGAGCAATCAATACCGCTCCCGCACACCCTCAAATCGCCGACGGTCCTTCTTCGAAGGCTTACCCTCGTGCACCACCTCGAATACAGGCATCATCCGCCGCTGCGCGGCAGCCTCAGCGCGCTTCGCCTTGCTTTCCTCGGTTTCTTCATAGAGCTGCTGCGCCACGCTCGCCGGCCCACGCTGCTCACTCACCCCTAAAACACGCACGGTAAACTCGGCCGAGTCCGTCCGAACCCGCACTTCATCTCCCGGCGTCACATTCCGCGACGCCTTCGCCGCATGCGCCTGCACCTCCACACGGTTCAACTCACACGCACGCGCGGCAAGCGTCCGCGTCTTGAAAAACCGCGCGGCCCAAAGCCATTTGTCCAGCCGGACTCCATTCATCTGTCGACTTTGGATGCGTTCCACGCCGCCGCGTGCCACCGGCTGGTGTCGCGCGGAAACAATCGAGGCGCGGCCCGCAGCCACCGCGCCGCAACCGCCCGCTCCGGCCCGGCAAACCGCTCAAAGTCCGCCAGCAAACCTTCATCGCCCGCGCGACGTTCCCGCCACGACTCCGCCCGATGCTCCACAAGCTGCCCCGGCGCAGCCCACTTCAGCGGACGCTCCCCGATTCGCTCCGCACCGCGCTCCACCAATACCTCCGCAGCCGCGCCTTCCCGCTTACCGGCGAGCAGAGCGTAGGGCTGCACACCACGCCTCACCGCCTCATCCCAAACCGTGTTGTCAAAATCCAACACGCCCACGCTCACGGGCAGGCCCTTGCGAATCTCGTTCTTCAGAATCCGCAACGCCTCGCTCAGCATCGACACCTCGAAGTCAACAATCCCGACGCGGCCGCTCTCTCGTAAAGCTGGCTCGTCCGGACATGTCCAGAGC
>CAXUEG010000307.1:1908-3545 GCA_964249935.1 uncultured Terriglobus sp. | reverse complement strand
ATGTGAAGCACTGCGGCATTTTCAACCCGTATGCCAAGCTCATGTACGGCCGCGGCGTCTTCAATTACGAGTACGACGTTGCCAACCTGGCCTACAACATCGCCTCGATCGGTGGCGGCGTCGACGTCAATGTACACAGGCACGTGAATGTACGCGCCGATTACGAATATCAGAACTGGTTCAACTTCCGCGGCTTCGTGAGCCAGGGAAACGTTACCTCCAACTCTTCATCGCTGACGCCTCAGTTATTCACCATCGGCGCGGCGTACCACTTCTAATGGACCGAGCCCTTCGCACGCAAAAAGGCCCCGGCGTACCGGGGCCTTTTTGCGTGCCAGCGTCCTTAAAAGTGGTACGCGATGCCGATTGCCGGCGTTGAAATCAACTCATACCGCCCCGTGTTGTAGTTGGGATCTTCCACCTTGAAGCTGGGTGCCTTCACCACAACCCCGTGGTACTGCAATCGCAGATCAAAGCTCGGGCTCAGCTCATAGGCAACGCCGCCGCCAAACATACCTCCCAGCGAAGTCTGCCGGGTGGCATCCAGCGTCGTGGTTTCGAAATCCTTGATCGGCGAAAAGAACACGCCCGCAACACCGCCCTCTAAAAAGGGGCTGAAGTTGTGGTAAGTGCGGTTATATACGTAACCGAGCGACACTTCCTGCTGCCGCGTGTGAATGTTGTAGGTCGCTCGCGAATTCTGCAACGTGTCCCGGTACTGCGTGAATCCATAGTTCGCTTCCAGGGCCGAACGGGGCGTGAGCATAAAGCGATAGCTGGCCAACGCTCCCAGATATCCACTCGTGTTCAACTGAGCCGCGTTGCCGTTTACCTGTGGAGCAAACAGGTACGTTGCGCTCAGACTCACGTCCTGCCGGCTTTCCTGCGCGAGTGCTGCCTTCGGTCCTGCAGCAGCGACCACGGTACCCGCAAGCACCGCGCACATCCACATCGATTTCTTCATGCGAAAAATTACCAACCTCAAATCAGGGCATCTCTGCACGCGAGGGCGCAGCGGAGAAGCGGACCCAAAGCCAATCCAGGGCCATCCGTTCCATCCGTTATTGTACCTGTACGACTCGCCGCAGCCTGTTCGGTGAGCGAAGTCAGCGGACCTTCCCGGGCTTTTCCGGTTCATAGCAATAGGCGCCCCCCGAAGCGGCGGCATAGATCTCCACTTGCCGCAAGAAACTGAGCGCCGCATGTGACAGCGCCGCATTTCTCCGATACACCACGCGCAGCTTGCGTTCCATCCGCAGCTCTCGGACGTGCACCCGCACCAGCGCGCCCGACGATAACTCCCGTTCCACCGTGAGCGCTGGAACCAGCGCCACGCCATTCCCCAGCTCCACAAACCGACGTACCGCCTCCAGCGACGGCAGCTCCACATCGATGCGCAAGTTGGTTTTGTGACGCTGAAACGCTTCCAGCACCTTGACCCGCTGGGGCGATGCCACGTTATGGGCAACGAAATGCTCACCATCCAGCTGACGAATCGAAACAGCTTCCGCACCGGCCAGCGGGTGCTTCGGATTGGCCACCATCGCCAGCTCGTCGCGAAAAATCACAATTGCCTCTAAGGCCGGATCGTCTGGCCGGAAGCTTACGATGCCAAGCTCCACACTGTGCGCCAGAAC
>CAXUEG010000307.1:0-1898 GCA_964249935.1 uncultured Terriglobus sp. | reverse complement strand
AACCTCATCCGGAATTTGGCTTGCCAGCGAACGCTGCACGGCAACCTTGATGCGTGGGTGTGCGCGGCAAAAGCGGTCCAACACCGGCAACAGCGAAAGGCAGGTGTACTCGTTGGCCGCCAGGTTTAACCGGCCACGATGCAGGGATCGCAGATCGCCCAGGGCATCAGCGGCCTCTTGTCGGAGATTCAGCAGCTTTTGCGCATACTCATGCAGAACCTCGCCGGCGTCCGTCAGTGAACCATCTCGGGCCGACCTCTCGAATAACAGTTCGCCCAGCTCCGTTTCCAGTTTGGCGATCGTCTGACTCACCGCTGGCTGTGTGCGGTGCAAACGCAGTGCAGCCCGCGAGAAGCTGCGCTCCTGCGCGACGGCGACAAACGTCTCTAAGGCAAACAGGTCCAATCACCGCACCTAAGTATTAGAAGATTGAATGATGCTATCAGGTGGCATAACGCCTTCTTATCTCTATACTGAGGTCACACAGGCCCAAGCACGATGACCAAGCCAAACAATCAGGTCCTCTTTTTCGACACCACACTGCGTGATGGTGAGCAATCGCCGGGTTGCACCATGCACCATGCGGAAAAGCTGCGATTCGCCCACCAACTCGCTGACCTTAATGTCGACATTATCGAAGCCGGGTTCCCCATCGCATCTGACGGCGATTTTGAGTCGGTGCGCGCCATCGCGGCTGAAGTGCGCGGCACCCGCATTGCCGCCCTGGCACGCTGCAAGCAGGGTGATATCGAGCGCGCAGCTGCTGCCGTACAAGCGGCTCCCCTGAATCGCATCCACACCTTCCTCGCCTCGTCTGACCTGCACCTCGAAGCCAAGCTGCGTATCACCCGCCAGCAGGCGCTCGACCAGACTGGTGAATGCGTGCGACTGGCGCGAACCTACGCTGAAGATGTCGAGTTCTCTGCCGAGGACGCGACACGCTCCGATCTCGACTTCCTCGTGCAGATGATTACGGTTGCGATACAGGCCGGCGCCACGACAATCAACCTGCCCGACACCGTCGGCTACTCGACCCCCGCCGAGTACGAGCAGATCTTTACAACCGTGCGGGCGCGCGTGCCCGGTGCGGACTCGGTCGTCTTCTCCACACATTGCCACGACGACCTGGGCCTTGCAACCGTCAACACGCTTTCCGGCATATGCGGCGGAGCCCGCCAGGTCGAAGTCTCGATCCACGGCATCGGCGAGCGCGCCGGCAACGCCGCATTAGAGGAGGTCGCCGCAATCCTCAATATTCGCAACGATCAGTACCCGTTCACCAATGGCCTCAAACTGGAGGAGATCGGCGCGACCAGCCGCATGCTCGACGAGATCATCTCATTCACGCCATCCCCGAACAAGGCGATCGTCGGTAAAAATGCGTTTGCACATGCCAGCGGCATCCACCAGCACGGCGTGCTTGCCAACCCGCTCACGTATGAAATTATGTCGGCCTCCCGCTTCGGCGTCGCGGCCAACACCATTGTGCTCGGCAAGCACAGCGGCCGCCGCGCCTTGGAGCACCGGCTCAAGGAGCTTGGCTTCGAGTTGACGCGCGAGGAACTGGACCAGACCTATACCCGCTTTACCGCGCTCGCCGATCGCAAGAAATCCATCTACGACCAGGACATTATCGCCTTGGTGCCGCAACCGGTCTGAGCGCCACGCGTGGACTTCGCAACGGCAATTGTCACTGCTGCGTTGATGATTGTCATCCTGAGCGAAGCGAAGGACCTGCTCTTCGACGCAGCACGTACGCAGAAGGAAGAACGAACCATTGCACCTCAAGATCGCAATCCTCGCCGGCGACGGCATCGGCCCCGAAGTCACGAACGAGGCCATCCACGTGCTCACCACGGTGGCCAACGCCCGCGGTCACGTATTCGAATATGTGCCGC